>JAQBBQ010000268.1:0-5695 GCA_032125995.1 Betaproteobacteria bacterium
GTTGAGCCGGAACGAACGGTTGTCGAGGTTCGCCGTCCCCACCACGCCGACGTCGTCGCAGAGCAGCACCTTCTGATGCAGGAATCCCTTCTGGAAGCGAAACAGGCGCACGCCGGAGCCGCGCATGTCTTCGACAAACGAGATGCCGGCGAGGTAAACGGACCGATGGTCCGGCCGTCCCGGTAGCAGGATACGCACGTCGACCCCGCGCAGTGCGGCAAGCTGCAGCCCAGCGACGACCGGCTCGTCGGGCACGAAATACGGACTGCTGATCCACAGCCGGCGCTGTGCGCAGTTGATCAGGTGCGTAAAGAACAGGCTGCAGGTATCGAGCTCGTCCGCCGGACCCGACGGCACGACGAGCACCGGCAGATCGCGTGGCTCGACCGCTTCGGCGCGCCAGTGCAGGTCGGGGATCTCGCCCGTAGCCCAATTCCAGTCTTCGAGGAACGCGAGTTGCACCGCGCCCGCCGCCGGGCCGCGCAGCTCGATGTGCGTATCGCGCCAGGGACTCAGCTTCGGCACGCGGCCGAGGTACGCGTCGCCCACGTTGTGGCCGCCGACGTAGGCCAGATGGCCGTCGACGACGACGATCTTGCGGTGGTTGCGAAAGTTGAGCTGCAGCCGGCGCATCGGGTTGCGCGTGCTGATGAACGGGTGGACCTGCGCGCCGGCGGCGCGCAGCGATTCAATGTATGACGCCGGCAGCTTGTGGCTACCGATCGCATCGTAGACGAAGAGCACGCGCACGCCGCGGCGCCGGCACTCGAGCAGCGCCGCATGCAGG
Organism: Betaproteobacteria bacterium; assembly: GCA_032125995.1. Classification (GTDB taxonomy): domain Bacteria; phylum Pseudomonadota; class Gammaproteobacteria; order Burkholderiales; family SG8-39; genus SG8-39. Next base: position 788 of record JAQBBQ010000268.1, read on the forward strand.
GCACGACCGATGCCGTCGTCGTAGACGATGAAAAACTCGAGCAGCACGTAGTCCCTGGCGTGCGCGATCGCCTCGAGGATCGCGCCGAACGTCGCCTCGCCATCGATTAGCAGGCGGGCATCGTTGCCGCCGAGGAACGGCATCAGCGCGAGGCGCTCGAGCGCCGCGAACGGCTGCACCTGCGCGCCCAGTTCGCGCCGCAGCACCGGGGCGAACTGGTCTTCGATGCGGCGCGCGAGCGCGCGGATGTCGGCGTCGCCCGAGCGACGCGCAATTCGGTAGCCGCGGAACTTGCGCCCGCCGAACACCGCATAGAGCGGCAGACTCACCCACGGTAAGGTCACCAGCGCAATCGCCCAGGCGACCGCGCCCTGCGAGGTGCGCGCGGTCATCACGGCGCGCAGGGCCATGGCGATGCCGGCCAGCTCGACGAGGACGAAGAGCGCCGCGTACAGAGTGAAGGAATCGCCGGCGATCATGCGGCGTTCATCTCGAGCGCGTTCCTCGAGACGCTCAAGAGTCCGAGGTCAGCACTCGAATTCCTGCAGCACCTGTCCCGGCCCCGCCTCGAGCGACCGCGTTCCCTGCGGATCGACGATCCGCGTCCCGTTCACCCACACGCCATGCACCCCCCGCGCCCGGCGGATCATGCGCGTGCCACCGCCGGGCAGATCGGCCACCCATTCGAGCGGCGAAATGCCGACCGCAGCCGGATCGAACAGCAGCAAGTCGGCCCACGACCCCGGCGCGATGCGCCCGCGGCCGGGAATGCGGTATTTCGTCGCCGGGTCCGACGTCAGCCTGCGCACGCCCTCCTCCAGCGTGAAGGTCTTGGTTTCGCGCACCCAGTGGGCGAGGAAATGCAATCCGAAGCCCGCGTCGCAGAGAAAGATGAGGTGCGCGCCCGCATCCGACAGCGCGATCACGCCCGAGTCATGTTTGAGCAGCGGCGCAACGCCAGCGTCATCATTCTGATAGAGCTTGGCGACGAAGCGCGTCTCGAGCTTCTCGGCAAGCGCCTGATCGAAGAAATAGTCGAGCGGGTCCGCGCCCGCCGCGCCGGCACGCTCGGCAACCGTACTGCCGTCCGGATACTCGACCTTCGACCAGTTGCCGAAAAACAGGATCGCCGCCCCCGGGTGGGCGAGGTTGTCGCGGAAGCGCGCACGAAACGCAGGATCGGCGTAGATCGACGCAAGATCGCCGCCCTCCGCCTGCCGCACGCGATCGAACGCGTCGTGCGAATACAGCAGGTAGGGCGCCTTCAGCGTGAAATCCAGCGACAGCGGCTGGCAGGTGGTGTGAATGAAGACCTCGCGGCCGCGGGCGCGCGCCTCGGCGCAGCGCTGGTAATAGGTCAGCGCCTTGTCCGGGTCGGCTTCGTTGTGCATCGTCAGCACCGTCACCATGAAGGCCGGCCGGCCAGTCTGCGCGGCGATCGATTCCATCACGTCAGGCGTCGCACGCGACCCCGTGGCCATCACGAAAACGCCGCGCCCCGCGTCCTTCAGCGCGCCGGCGAGCGCGAAGAGTTCCGCTTCCGAGGCAATCGTCGACGGCATCGGCCGCCCTCCCCAGCCGCTATGGTTGGGCGAAAACGACGATGCGAACCCGATCGCACCGGCATCCAGCGCCTCGCGCACCAGCGCCTGCATGCGCGCAAGCTCCTCCGGCGTCGGTTCGGCACGCAGCGACGCGTCCTCGCCCATCACCGCCGTGCGGATCGTCGAATGCTGCGCGAGCACCGCAACGTTCGCGTAGGGCTGGATTGCACGCAGCTGCTCCAGGTATTGCGGAAAGGTTTCGAAGTCCCAGCGCGTGCCCTTGAGCAGCGCGTCGAGATCCATCCCCTCGACCTCCGACAGGTTTTTCACCAACGTCTCGCGCATCGGCGCCGGACAGGGCGCGATGCCGAAGCCGCAGTTCCCCAGCACCGCCGTCGTCACGCCGAGCGACGTCGACGGCGACAGCGTCCGGTCCCAGGTCAGCTGCGCATCGTAGTGCGTATGGATGTCGACGATGCCGGGCATCAGCGCGAGGCCATCGGCGTCGATCGTTTCGCGCGCGCCGTCGTTGATGTGCCCGACTTCGGTGATGCGCCCGCCACTGACGCCAACGTCGGCACGGCGGCCGGGGGCGCCGCTGCCGTCGTAGACCGTGGCGCCGGTAATCAGGAGATCGTGCATGCGGGGACGCTACGGCGTGACTCGCTGAAAGTCAAAGGCTCGTTTGAACAGAGCAGCCCAGACGAAGCGAAAGCCAACTGGGTTTTTACAATCTCCCGAATTTGACAGGTTGCGGCTCCCTCCTCGAATAGACGCTGACACTCGATCGCGGCCTGTCAAATTCGGGAGAAACTAGGGTATCCGCTTTACGCATACGCCGGCGCAAGGCGAAGGGCTTTATCAATCTCCCGAATTTGACAGGTTGCGGCTCCTTCCTCGAATCAACGTTGACACTCGAACGCGGCCTGTCTAAATCGGGAGAAACCAGGGCATCGGCCCTGCGCACGCCTGCGCAGGGCGACGGCCTCAATGTCTCCCGATTTCGAACGGCCGCGACCCGGCGCGGTGCAAATCGACGCGCGTCCGCGCGACCACCCGAAATCAGGAGATCGTTTTAAAACCAATCTGACGCTAAGCATTCGGCGAAACACCCGCCGCTTGAAGCCTCTCCTCTGCTACAGTTTTCGAACAGTGCGAGCACCAACCCCATGACGTCCCCCGGCGGCCTGCGCGACACCGTTTTCCACGCCCTGCAGCGGCGCTTCTTCTACGGCTGGGCGATCCTCGGCGTCACGGGGCTCGGCATCTTCGTCAGCGGTCCTGGACAGTCGCACACCTTCAGCGTCTTCATCGGTCCGATTGGGCGCGACCTCGGGCTATCGAACGCGTCGATCGCCTCGGCCTACGGACTCGCCACGCTCGCCGCGGCGCTCTGCCTGCCGTTCATGGGCCGCCTGGTCGACCGCTACGGACCGCGCCGGATGACCACGGTCGTCATTCTGCTGCTTGGCCTTGCCTGCATGGCGTTCGGCGCCGCAGCCGGGATGATTTCGCTTGCGCTGTCGTTCGCCGCGCTGCGCTTTCTCGGTCAGGGCTCGCTGATGTTGAACTGCGCCAACCTGGTTGCGCAGTGGTTCAGCCGGCGGCGGGGATTCGCCTTGAGCCTGATGGCCCTCGGCTTCGCGGTTTCGATGGCGGTGCATCCGCCGCTTGGCCAATGGCTGGTTGCCGAAATCGGCTGGCGCAAGGCCTGGGTCGTACTGGGGCTGCTGACCTGGCTGCTCATGCTGCCGCCGTTGCTCCTCCTGGTCTACAACAAGCCCGAGGACCGCGGCCTGCGTCCGGACGGCGACCATGCGGCGCCGGGCAGCGCGACGCTGGATGCGCAGACCCTGCCCGGCCTGACGCTGCGCGAAGCAGTGCGTACGCCGGCCTTTTACATCATCGCCGCCGGCTGGTGCGCGATGGCGATGCTGATCACCACGTTGCACTTCTATCAGGTGTCGATCCTGCGCTCGCAGGGTGTGAGCGCCGAGATCGCGGCGCGGGTATTTCCGGTGTCGGCGCTCACCCTGATGCTGACCATGCCCTTCGTCGGGCGCAGTTTCGACCGTTTCCGCACCCGCTACGTCTTCACGACCGGGCTGGTCATTACTGCGCTGGCGCTGATCGGCGTCACCTTCGTCCAGGACCTGACGAGCGCCGTGCTCTACGCGATGCTGTTCGGCCTCAACAATGCATTCACCCTGACCATGTTCGGCTATTTGATGCCGCGCTACTTCGGCCGCCGCCACCTCGGCAGCCTGCAGGGCACCGGCCAGATGATCGCCGTGGTCGGTGCCTCGCTCGGCCCGCTACCGGTCGGCTTTGCCTTCGACTACCTTGGCAGCGCGACATTGACCCTGCGTCTGCTCGCCCTGATTGCCTTTGCCTGCGCGGCTGCCGCCCTGTTCCTGCGCACGCCCGCCGGCGTGCCTCACGCAACGCACCTGGAGTAAGCATGTCCCGACTCGACATCGCACCGGGCGAAAGCCTGCACTATGAATATGAGGCGCCCGGTGCCGCCCGCCGGACTTTCGTCTTCGTCAATGCGCTCACCGGCAATACCGGCACCTGGCAGCACTCGGAGATCGGTCCGCGCCTGCGCGCCGCGGGCTACGGCACGCTGGCGTGGAATTTCCGCGGCCAGGTCGACAGCACCTTCGCGCCCGGCACGCGGCTCACGCCGCGCCTCATCGTTGAGGACTTGAAGCGCGTCGTCGATCATGTTCAACCGCCAAGGCCGGTGCTGGTCGGACTCTCGATTGGGGGGCTGTTCGCCGCGCAAGGCATCCTCGCCGGCATCGACGCCATCGGTCTGGTACTGATCAACACGCTGAGGAAGCCGAGTGCGCGGCTGCAGTGGATCAACGACGCGATGGTCGCGATGGCGCGCGCTGGCGGCGCGCGCCTGTTGATGACCGCGAATTTGCCGATGCTCGTCAACCCCGAGCAGCTTGCCGCCATGCGCCCGTCGATCATGACCGGGGATGCGTTCGCGCCGATGGATCCGGCCGACGGGCTGATGCGGCTGATGGAAGGCTCGCTCGAGACCGACTGGGCCTTTCCCTGGGAGAAGCTCCGCATGCCGGTGCTCGTCATGACCGGGCTGCACGACCGCGTGTTTCGCGTCGACAAGGATGTCGCCGAGCTCGCCGCACGAATTCCGAAGCGGCGCGCACTCGTGTTCTCCGATGCCGGTCATCTCATCCCGCTCGAGCGACCGGAGAAATTCGGCGCCGCGCTATTGGAGTTTGCGGCGGGGTTGTAGCGTAGGAAAAGGTGTCAGGAACCTTTTCCTTGGGGTCAGACCCCTTTTTGGATGACCGTTGGCGGTCGGTAAGAGAAAAGGGGGTCTGACCCC
>JAQBBQ010000269.1:0-2524 GCA_032125995.1 Betaproteobacteria bacterium
ATGCCGATCGCCAGGATGAAACCGAACAGCGACATCATGTTGATCGACAGCCCCATCAGGGCCATGACGCCGAAGGTGCCGACGAAAGCGATCAAGATCCCTGCCGACACCCAGAACGCGAGCCGCAGGTCGAGGAAGAGCGCGAGCGCGCACAGCACTAGCAGCAGGCCGACGGAGCCGTTTTTCATGAGGAGCCGCATGCGGCTTTTGAACTCGACCGCGTCGTTGCGCCAGATCGTCGCGGAGATGCCTGGCGGCAGGCTTGGCGTGAGCGTCGTGTCAATGTACTCCTCGACCTTGCGAACGATGTCGAGCACTTTTTCGTCGCCGACGCGGAACACCTGCACAAAAGCGGCGGGCTTTCCCTGATAGCGCATGATCAGGTCCTCGTCGCGGAACCCGTCGTCGACGCGGGCAATGTCCGCGAGCCGCACGCGGGCGCCTGTGCGCGCCGACACCACCACGATTTTCTCGAAGTCGCGCCGGTCGTAGTTGCGCCCCTTGGTGCGCAGCAGGATCGACTCGCCTTGCGCTTTGATGTCGCCGCCCGGGAGGTCCAGGCTGCTGCGCTTGACCGTCGCGGCGAGATCCTGCAGCGTCAGACCGTAGGCGCGCAGCGCGTCGTTCGGCACCTCGATGGAGACCTCGTAGTTGCGCACGCGCGCGACCTGCACCAGCGAGATCCCGGGCGTCGCCGCAAGCTCGTCCTTGATACGGTAGGCGAACTCGCGCAGCACGGCCTCACCCGCGTCGCCATAGACGGCAAGCTCGATGACACGCTGGCGGGTGGTGAGCTCCTTGACCTCGGGGCGCTCAGCCTCTTCAGGGAAGGTGGTGATGCGGTCCACCGCCGACTTGATCTCGTCGAGCTTGCGCGGCACCCGCGCTTCGCGCGTCAGCTCGGCCCGTACGACACCCACGCCCTCAGCGGCGTAGGAATTGACGCGCTGGATGCCCTCGATTCCCTCGATCTGCTCTTCGATGCGTTGGATGATGGCTTCCTCGATCTCGTCCGGCGCAGCCCCCTGGTAGACGACGCGCACTTCGATGATCTCGATCTCGATCTCGGGGAACACCTCCTGCTTGAGCGTGAGCGCGCTCGTCAGCCCGGCGATGACGAGGAACACCATCAGGAGGTTGGCCGCCACCGGGTGGCGGGCCATCCAGGCAATGAGGCCGTTCACGGGGCCGGACGCTCCGCCGGCGCCGGGGCTGCGCGAGGCTCGTCGATGACGCGCACCGGCATGCCCTGCGTGATGACCTTGAGATCGCTCACGATAACGCGCGCGCCCTCGGGCACGCCGTCGGCTGACACCGCTGCCGTCTCGTTGGCCTCACGGAGCACGCGCACGGGCTGGATCGATACGGCGTCGCCTGCAGCGAGCAGCCAGAGCACGTTGCCGTCGCGCAACGCGCGCCGCGGCACCACCGCATAGCGCCCGTGATCACGACCCGCGATCTCGACGGTCGCGTACATGCCGACGAGCAACGGGGGCGCCTCCGCAGCGCCCGCCGACACGGGCTTGCCGCGGGTGGCCGGGTCAATCACGCGCACGACCACGTTGAAGGTGCGCGTGGTGCTGTCCACGGCCGCCTCGATCCGGTCGACGCGCCCCGGCCACGCGTAGCGCGCGCTACCGTGCTCGACTGTCACGGTCGCCGGGACCCTTTCGTCACCTGTGGACGCGTTGCCGCGCCACGGGTCGGAGATGAGCGCGACGTCGCGGTCGGTGAGCGAGACCGGAATCTCGACCACGTCGTCAGCGAAGATGCGGGCGAGTTCCTTGCCCGGCTGCACGGTTTCGCCGAGGCCGATTTTCTCGGAGAGCACTTTGCCACTGAATGGCGCGCGGATCGTAGTGTGCTCGAGATCGATGCGGCGGCTCTCCTCGAGCGCCTCCGCGTGGGCGAGCGCCGCCTTGGCCTGGTCGCGACCTGCGATGCGTTCATCAAGTGTCTGGCGCGAGAGAAAGCCCTTGGCGATCAACTGCTCGGTGCGTGCAAGCTGTTGTTTCGCGAACTTGAGCCCCGCCAGCGCCGACTGGCGGTCTGCGCGCGCCTGGGCGAGCGCGGCACGGAACGGGTCGGGATCGATACGGATCAATACATCTCCGCGGGAAAAGGCGCCGCCGGTCACGAGCGCCGGGCTTACGTAGGAAACCTTGCCAGACAGCTCCGCCGCGAGGCCGATCTCGGCGCGCGGCTTGACGAGGCCGTGGCCCGTGACCGGAAGCGCGCCCTCCCGGAATTCAACTGGTGCAACACGCACGAGCGGAAGCTGCTTCGCCGGTGGCCTGACCGCGGGGCGCGGCTTGAAAATCTGCAACGCGACGAATCCGGAGACGCCCGCCGCCAGAACGCCGAGCGCTAAAAAGCGCCAGAACCACCGACTGTGGCCGTCTTGCTTGCTGCTATCCATGCATCAATCTTTTAAACCGAGGGTTTCGTCGACGCAAAGAGGCATTATAGTCGCCACCGCCCCGGGGAATGAAAAGGGTGATGAATAATGGTGATGAGAAATGGT
>JAQBBQ010000270.1:0-7935 GCA_032125995.1 Betaproteobacteria bacterium
TTCAGAAAGTCGCGTGAAAGAGTTTTTCAACAGAATAGGCCGGTAGCCGCCGGTCGGGACCGGGTCCTAGCGACCCAAAGCCGCCGGTCAGGTGCTCCCAAAGCGGCCAGTGAGACCAAGGCGAGCTACGTGATCGACCCCGTCGAGTCGGTACGCGCGGTGGTGCAGACCGAGGGAAGCGGGAAGGGATTGGCGCACTAATTCGCTGCCGAAGCCGCGGCGACGTGCCGGCACCGTGTCATCCGCTGCTTGGACCTGGTTTGAACCAGGCACAACCCGCCGCATGTCACGTCACTCTCCTCCGCACCTCCCCCAAAGGGAGGGTTCGGAGCGGCTTAGTGGGAAATCAGCCCTGCCGGGGCGAACCGCGGTCGAATATGTCCTCCGGCAGCAGCGCCGAGACGGTGACGTTCGGTACGTCCACTACATTACTCACGCGCAGATCCACCGCGACGCTGCACAGCACGTAGGCCTGCTCGCGCGTCCAGCCTCGTTCCTGCAACAGTTGGATCATTTGGATCACCGCGTTGCGCGCGGCGAGCGAGATATCGCAGCTCTCGTTGCGGCCGTCGTCCGAAATCGGCATGCCCATCGTAGCGATGAAGTTGCGCGGCATACCGTGCTCAGGCTTCGCAAAAAAGCCCGGGTGCGAGAAGCGCGGCCAGACGATGCGGTGGCGGGCCGCCTCGCCCTTGTGCAGCCGGAAGCGCACGAGCGCGGTGGCGCCCATTTCGATCGCGGTGCCGCAGCACTCCGAATCGCCCTGCGCGTAGTGCCCGTCGCCCACCGAATAGAGCGCGCCGTCCACGGCCACCGGCACGAAGAGCTTCGATCCCATCGTCAGCTGCTTCACATCGGCATTGCCGCAGTTCTCTCGCGGCGGAATCGTACGCAGGCCCTCCATCGCGACCCTGCCCTCGGCAGGCACCGCGCCCGTCGCATCCGGCGGGAACACCCGTCCGCCGCGCGCCAGCAGCTCCGCCTCGCGCGCCGACCACCGGCGCAATTGCTCGTGCGAGGGCGCAACGCCCGCCGTCCCCATGAACGCGCCGTTCGGAATTCGCACCCCGGGCAGTTGGGGCGAAGTCGCGTACTCGGGCGTGATGTCCCAGTGGGCGACGAAGTGATGATCGAACAGGTCCGGCAGGAACCCGCCCCCGGGCGCAAAGCGCGTCCAACCGTAGCGCTCAGGCCTGATGTCCAGGTACTCGATCTCCAGCAGATCGCCCGGCTCCGCCCCTTTCACGTACACCGGCCCAGTGAGCGGATGCGCCACCGTGCGCTCAAGCTTCTCCAGATCCTTCGCCGTCGTTCCGGCATGGATCTGCAAATCGTTCGCGTCCCGCGTCTCGAGCGTCACCTCCTCCCCCGGCGCAGCCTCGATCACCGGCGCGATGTCCGGGTGCCAGCGGTTATGCCCCTTGTGCGGCTCCTCGCGCAGGCGTTTCCTGCGGTCGATCTCGATGCTTTTGGCCATCAGTACCCTTCAGCCGGTGCGTAAGGGGGCGGTGAGGGGGCGTAGGGTTGGTGCAGGGCCCGTTCAACCATTTCCAGGCGATCCTGACCGTAAAACATATCGTCATCAACAAAATAGGTCGGTGAGCCGAATACGGAACGGTTGATGGCGTCCTGGGTATTGGTTTCGTAAATCGCCTGCACCTCGTCCGACAACGCCGCCTCCAACAAGGGCAAGGGGTCAAGACCTACGCGCTTGCCAAGTTCCACCAAGGTCTCTCTGTCAGCCAAATCAGAATCATCGCGCCAATGGCTCTCCAACATCACATGGGCCAGTTGATCAACGTTGTGGCCCTGAACAATGGCGGCGATGAGCATGCCGTTGCACAGGGTCATGTCGTTGTCATGATAGGTCGGGCGCCCGACCATGACGGGCGCGTTCCTCTCCTCGGCCCAGCGGTCGATTTCGCGGCGGAAGAAATAGGCGTAATGCCCCTTGCTGCGTTTACTGAATGGCGTTGACCCGGACGCCGGCACGATCCGGCGCAGATCGCTGGGACGGTGCCGAATGCTGCGGCCGGCCGCCTTGGCAATTTCCATGAACCGGACAGAGCCTAGATAGGCGAACGCGGAATGGGCGGAATAGAAATATTCGATTTCGGACACGCGATACTCCCTTGTGTCTGCGAAGGATATCAACCCCATCGCCAAGGGATAGAGAATCAATCCGGCCGCGAAGTCGGCACGGCCTGCCGGCGCGCCGCAAGCCGGTGGTTGAGCCTGCGCCGTGCCGTCGAGTCCTTCGGCATCCCTGCCTACTCAATGTCGAAGAAACGTGCCGTGGTACTCAGTCGGGAATGGCCCAGCAGCATTTGAGCGGCGGCAAGGTCCTTCGTTTTCCGGTAGATCAACGCGGGCTTTGTTCGGCGCAATGATTGAGTCCCGTAGTTACGGGGATCCAACCCGATGGAACTCACCCATGACTCAACCAACCTGGCGAATTGTCGAATCGACAAATAAGGCGATGCATGTAGGCGGGTCGGAAACAAGTAATCGTTTGCTTTGAGCGTTTGATGCTCGATCCACGCGGCAACAGCGTGTCGTGTCTCACGACTGAGCGCGAAGCAACTGGGGCGCTCCGACGTTGGTGGCGTGATGGTCACTTCAGCCAAGATACGGCGGCCCTTGGCGATGTCCCCGACACGTAGCTGAACGAGGTCGCTTGCGTTCAAGCTGCTGTCGATGGCGAGGTTAAACAAGGCCAGGTCTCTTATCCGCTGAGCTGCTTTCAGGCGACTGCGGATGGACCGGATTTGTTGCAGGCTCAACGGCAACTTCCGCCCAACCTGTGTGCCCTTATTCCAGGGGGTACGCCTGCGACTAGGCTTCCTCTTGCGTGCCAAAGTTCTCCCTTTCACCATGATTAGTGCGATTCATTATCATTGATTTCCTCATGAATGAGTCGAGGTCACGATTGACGGCTCATGGCCGATAGCCACCGATCGGGACCGGGCGCTACCGACCCAAAGCCGCTGGTGCGGATGATGATGAGCTTTTTCGTTTCCATCCGAACCTTCCGATCAGCGGGCTGGCGTTCCTGGGCTGACTCGCGGGGCCGTTTGATTGAGATCAAGCCGTCGAAATCCCCGCTGCGCTAGGGTGGTCTCCGGCTGGCGCGAGGAACAAATGCGCATCAAGGAAATCTGCAGCAGAGTCGTCGTCGTCGCCGAGCCGGACACTGACCTGCGCGAGGCGGCCCGCCTGATGCGCGATCATCATGTCGGTGCGCTCGTCGTGATCGAGGGCGGCAATGGCGGCAAGCGTCCGATTGGCATCGTCACCGACCGCGACATCGTGGTCGCTGTCGTCGCAGCGACTGACGTTCAGCCCGAGACGCTCACCGTCGGCGATGTGATGTCGCGCAACCTCGTGGTTGCCGAGGAAAGCGTCGGCGTGTTCGAGGCGGTCGATCTGATGCAGGATCACGGCACGCGGCGACTGCCCGTGGTCGAGGCCGGGGGGCGTCTCGTCGGCATCGTCACCCTGGAGGACGTGCTGCGCCTGGTTGCCGGCGAGTTGACGGCGCTTGCGATCGCGGCGCAGCGCTCGCTCTCGCGCGAAGTACACGAGCGGCGTACGATCGAAACCTAGGCCGTTCGTTTTTTCGGTTTTTCTACTTTCTCCAGGCCGCGGCGCAGCCGCTCGACCCCGTCGAGCAGGCGTGCCTCGCTCGCGGCGAAGCACCAGCGCAGGCAGCCCTCGCCCTCCGGTCCGAACGCCGACCCGGGCGCCAGGCCGAGGCCGACATCGCGCACCAGCTGCTTGCAGAAGGCCAGGCTGTCGGCCATCCCGGCGACGCGAAAAAAAGCGTACATCGTTCCCGACGGCAGCGCAGCCTCGACGCCCGGGATGGCGTTCAGCGCGGTCACCAGCAAATCGCGTGCGCTGCGCAGGCGCCCGAGCATGTGAGCGATCACCGGTTCGCCGTCACGCACCGCGGCAAGCCCTGCACGCTGCACGAACACCGGCGAGCAGGAGGTGTTGTACTCGATCAGCTTGCCGAGATCGTCGACCAATCCCTGCGGCACGACCAGCCAGCCGAGCCGCCAACCCGTCATGCACCAGGACTTGGAGAAGGTGTTGGTGTTGATGACGCGATCGTCGGCGTCGGCGATGTCGAGAAACGACGGCGCGATGTGCGTGCCGTCGTAGTACTGCCGTTCGTAGGCATCGTCGGCGAAAAGCCAGATGCCGTGCTCGCGGCAGCGCGCAAGGACCGCGTGCTGCGCGGCGCGCGAAATCGTCCAGCCCGTCGGGTTGTTCGGCGAATTGATGTACAGCGCCTTGGTCTCCGGCGTGAGGGCATCGAGTAGCCGGTCGAGATCGAGCTGCCAGCCCGTGGGCGAAAATTCGAGCGCCACGGTCACCACCTCGGCGCCGAGGATCTTCGGGATCTCCTGCAGGTTCGGCCACAGCGGCACGACCTCGACGACCCGGTCGCCGGGGTCGACAAGCAGCTGCGAAGCGAGCATCAACGCGTTCACCCCGGCGCTCGTCACCGCGATCTGCTCGGGCGGCGTGACACGGTGCAGGCGCGTCGTGTACGCGGCGAGCGCTTCGCGCAGTTCCGGAATTCCGAGGTTGTGGGTATAGAAGACTTCACCGGCCGCGATCGAATCCATGCCGGCGCGACGGATGAATTCGGGCGTCACCTCATCGGGTTCGCCGACCCAAAACGGCAGCACGTCGCTGCGGCCGAGCCCCGCATTGAACAGTTCACGGATCTTCGAGGCGCTGAGCGCGCGTACTGCAGGTCGGGCGAGGGAATCCATCGATCGGTGGGTCATGCGACGCAAAGCGCCGCGTAGTATATGTGCTCGCGCGCTTTGCGGCGCGGCCTGACATCAGAATGAGCCAACGCACTCCGCGAACCGCGCTGCCGCGCGCCGTTTGGGCGCTCGGCTTCGTCTCGCTGTTCATGGATTTCTCGTCGGAGCTGATACACAGTCTGCTGCCGATCTTCATGACGACCGTGCTCGGGGCGGGTGCGCTGGCGATCGGGTTCGTCGAAGGCGTCGCCGAGGCGACCGCTGCGATGCTGAAGCTGTTCTCGGGTGTCGTCTCGGACCGCATCGGCAGGCGCAAGCCGCTGGTCGTGCTCGGCTACGGGCTCGCGGCCCTCAGCAAGCCGCTGTTTCCGCTCGCCGGTTCGATCGGCCTGGTGTTCGCTGCGCGTGTCACGGACCGCATCGGCAAGGGCCTGAGAGGTGCGCCGCGCGACGCCATGATCGCGGACCTCACGCCGACGCATCTGCGGGGCGCGGCCTATGGGCTGCGCCAGGCGCTCGATTCCGTCGGCGCGGTGCTCGGTCCGCTCGCCGCGGTCGCGCTGATGCTATGGCTCGCGGGCGACATCCGCTCGGTGTTGTGGCTCGCGACGCTGCCTGCTTTCGTCGCCCTCGCGATCGTCCTATTCGGCGTCAATGAACCCGATGGCCGGCAAGCCGTTCGAACGCGTCTGTCTTTCGCCGGCCTGGGCAACCTCGGCGCGCGCTATTGGGCCGTTGTCGCGCTCGGCGCCGTCCTGACCCTGGCACGCTTTTCAGAGGCGTTCCTGGTGCTGCGGGCGCTGGACATCGGGCTCGCGGCAGCGCAGGCGCCGCTGGTCATGGCGCTGATGGCGGGCTGCTACGCGCTGATCTCGTATCCGGCCGGTCGCGCGGCGGATCGAGGCTGGCGCCGCGCGCTGCTCGGCTGGGGCCTGCTCGCGCTGGTGTGCGCCGACCTGCTGCTTGCCGTGGCCACGTCGAGCGGCCTGCTATTCGTCGGCGTAGCACTGTGGGGCGCGCACATGGGACTGACCCAGGGTCTGCTGTCGACCCTTGTCGCCGACGCCTCGCCCGAGGCACTGCGCGGCACGGCGTTCGGCGTATTCCACCTGGTCACGGGCGCCGCGCTGCTCCTCGCGAGCCTGCTCGCGGGCTGGCTATGGAGCGCCTACGGCCCGGCCTGGACGTTCTGGTGCGGCGCTGCGTTCACGGCCGTGGCGCTTGCCGGTCTGCTCTCGGTATCTCGCGCGCGCTAGGTCGAGGCGGTCGCGAATGCTGCGACTGCGCGATCGATGTCCTGGGCGTCGACGTCGAGGTGCGTGCACAGGCGCGTGCGCGGCCCCACCAGCGCGAGCACGCCGCTGCGGCTCAACTGCGCCGCGAGCGCGGCGCAACGCATTTCGGGCACGCGCACGAAGACCATGTTCGTCTGCGGCGGCTCGACCTCCAGTCCGTCGATGCGCGCGAGACCGTCTGCAAGGCGCGCGGCATTCGCATGATCGGTCGCCAGACGCTCGACGTTGTGTTCGAGTGCATACAGTCCCGCCGCGGCAAGTAATCCCGCCTGCCGCATCGCGCCACCGAGCATTTTGCGCACGCGCCGCGCGCGGTCGATGAATTCCTTGGCGCCGACGAGCACCGTCCCCGCGGGCGTACCGAGCCCTTTCGAGAGGCAGACCGAAACCGAATCGAAGCCCTTGCATAGGGCGCGCGCCGGCAGGCCGAGCTTCACCGCCGCATTGAAGATGCGCGCGCCGTCGAGATGCGTCGCGAGGCCGCGCCGCTTGGCAAGTTCGAGCGCCGCCTCGAGGTAGGCGCGCGAGATGACACGGCCGGTGATCGTGTTCTCGAGCGCAAGGAGGCGCGTGCGCGCGAAATGCGCATCATCGGGCTTGATCGCCGCCTCGACCTCGGCGAGGTCGAGCGTGCCGTCGGCGCGATTGGCGAGCGGCTGGGGTTGGATCGAGCCGAGCACCGCGCCGCCACCCGCCTCGTAGCGGTAGGTATGGGCCTCCTGGCCGACGATGACTTCGTCGCCACGCTGACAGTGGCTCATCAGCGCAGCCAGGTTCGACTGCGTGCCCGACGGAAAGAACAGCGCGTCCTCGAAGCCAAGTAAGTCGGCCGCGTCGGCCTGCAAGCGGTTGACCGTGGGATCGTCGCCGAGGACATCGTCGCCGAGCTCGGCCGCCATCATCGCGCGCCGCATGCCTTCGCTCGGGCGCGTCACCGTGTCGCTGCGCAGATCGATAAGTGCGTTCATGGTCGGTAGAGTCCTTTCTCCGCGGCCTTGCGCGCCGCGAGTGTCGCCGCGAGCTCGAAGCTCGGCACCTCGAGCCCCGCGCCGTGCGCAAAGGCGAGTGGCGTCATGATCTGCGATTCGACCTCCATCGGCCGGGCCTGTTCGTAGTCCTGCAGCATCGAGGGCTTGTGGCCAACGATGCTCGGCGTCGGCACGCCCGGGCGCTTCGGCGCCCCTTCGACGGCGACGCCGTGCGCCTTGGCGATTGCGACGCCCTCGGCCGTGATGCGCGCGCGGATCTTCGCGAGCGTCGGGTCGTTCGCAATCTCGCCGACCGCGATGCCCGTCAGCACGCAAAGCGTGGAGCTGCCGATGTTAAGGGTGAGTTTGCTCCAGAGCGACTGGCGAATGTCGGCGTTCTCGGGCGAATGCATGGCGGCCGCAGAAATCATTTGGCGCAGCGACTTGATGCGTGCCGATTGTGAATCGTCCGGTTCGCCCACGGTCAGCATGTTGCGGCCGGGCGTTGAGTTCTGAATCACGCCAGGCGCCACGACATGGTTCGCCGAAAACACCACTGCGCCGACGACGCGCTCGGGGGCAATCGCCTTTGCGAGCGCGCCCCCGGGGTCGAGCTTAGAAAGATCCGGCGGCGTCGGGCGCGTGTTCGATATCCCCTGCGCATACCACCAAGGAATCCCGTTCTGCACAAAGACCACGGGCGTCTCTCGTTCGAGGAGCGGCGCACTGTTTTCGGCAAACAGCGGCA
Source organism: Betaproteobacteria bacterium (assembly GCA_032125995.1). Taxonomy (GTDB): domain Bacteria; phylum Pseudomonadota; class Gammaproteobacteria; order Burkholderiales; family SG8-39; genus SG8-39. Next base: position 7,796 of record JAQBBQ010000270.1, read on the forward strand.
GCATGTTCGCCTTGAGCGTTACGAAGACGACGTCCTGCTTGCCAAGCTCGGCCGCACGGTCACTGCCCTTGACCTTTGCCTTGACGACCTCGTCGGCGCTACGCAGCTCGATGCCCCGCGCCTGCATGGCTGCAAGGTGC
>JAQBBQ010000271.1:0-4428 GCA_032125995.1 Betaproteobacteria bacterium
GCCCGCACCTGTCCGACGGTGCGCAGCAGGATGCCGCGCCGGATCGGAAAGTGGACCTGCAGCCCCTCGATCCGCATCAGCACCGGGGCCGCATCGCGCGCCGCGCCCGCGTCACCCTGATCGAGGTCGGCCCAGGCGTCCGGCGGCGTCAACCGCTGGCGTGCCTCGGCCCTGCCGGCGACGCGCAAATGGCAGCGCGCCTGGTGGCCTTCTCCGCCCCGCGCCAGCGCGACCACCGGCGGCGGCGTCTGCCGGCACAGCGCGATCGCCTGGTTGCAGCGCGCCTCGAAACGGCATCCGAGCAGCGCATGCGCCTGCGCAAGCGATGGCACCTGCCCCGGAATGGCTGCGAGCGGTGCGCCGCGTCGCCCGGCGCTCGGCAGCGAGGCAAACAGCATCTGGGTGTACGGGTGCTGCGGCGCACGCAGCAGCGCCTCGCGCGCGCCGATCTCGACGATCTCGCCCGCGTACATCACGGCGACGCGATCGGCGACCTGCGCGACGACGCCCAGGTCGTGCGTGATGAGGAGGATCGCCATGCCGCGCTCGGTCTGCAGGCGCCGCAGCAAATCGAGGATCTGCGCCTGGATCGTCACATCGAGCGCCGTCGTCGCTTCGTCGGCGATCAGCACCTCAGGATCCGCGGCAAGCGCCGCGGCGATCATCACGCGCTGGCGCAGCCCGCCCGAAAGCTGGAAGGGATATTCGTCCAGGCGGCGCGCTCCGTCGGGGATGCCAACCGCCTCGAGCAGCTCGAGTGCGCGGCGCCGCGCGGCCGGCCCCGTCACATTGAGATGGCGCTCGATCACCTCGGTGATTTGCCGGCCAACGGTCAGCACCGGATTGAGGGAGGTCGCCGGCTCCTGGAAGATCATCGCGACGCGGCGTCCACGCACCGCGCGCATCGCCACTTCGGGAAGTGCGAGCAGGTCCTGCGTCTTGAGCCGGACCGCCCCGCCGGTGACGCGGCCTGCCGCCGGTAGCAGGCGCATGAGCGATAGCGCGGTCATCGATTTGCCGCAACCCGATTCGCCGACCAGCGCGAAGCATTCGCCCCGGCGCAGCTCGAAGCTCACGCCGTCGACCGCGTACACGGTTTCCGCGCCCGCCTCGAGCTCGGTCTGTAGCCCGTCAACCTCGAGCACGCGATCGCCTGTTGTGGTCCCTTCGGTTGTCGCGCCCATTTCGTCTCAGGCCACGCCGATCCGAACCCGCGGATCGAAGCCGTCGCGCACGGCATCGGCGAGCAGGTTCGCAGACAGCACCAGGGTAAACATGAAGACGAAGGCCGCGCTGAGCGACCACCAGATGATCGGTTCGCGGGACATTTCGAGCCGCGCCCCATTGATCATCGTGCCGAAGCTCACCGTTGCCGGATCGACGCCGACGCCGATGTAGGACAGCACGGCTTCGGTCAGTACCAGGGTCGAGAAATCGATCGCGATCGCAATGACCACGATATGCATCAGGTTCGGCACGAGGTGCCGCGCCAGCACCCGGCCGTGGGATACGCCGAAGGCATGTGCGGCCTGGACGTACTCGAGCTCGGAAAGCTTGAGCGATTCGCCGCGCAGCAGTCGGGTGAGCCCGGTCCAGCTCGTCACGCCGAGAATGATGCACAGAAACAGCAGGCGCAGGTCCGCGCGCTGCGCCGCGGTCGGAAACAGGCCCGGATGGGAGTCGATATAGACCTGCATCATGAGGACGGCTGCCGCAATCAAGAGCACGCCCGGAATCGAGTTCAACGTTGTGTAAATGTATTGGATGAGATCGTCCACCCAGCCCTTGAAGTAGCCTGCGGCGACCCCGAAGACGACGCCGAAGGGCAGCATGACGAGTGTGGCCAGCGTCCCGATGGCGAGGCTGGTGCGCACGGACTTGAGCGCGAGCAGGAGCACGTCCTGGCCCACCTTGTCGGTACCAAAGACGTGATAGCCGCCCGCGAGCATCACCACGGGACCGCTGAGCGCGAGCAGCACAGCAACCGTCACCAGCGCTGCCCGCCACGGCAGCGCGGGTGCACGCCGGCGCAGTGGGCGCAGCGCCCAGGCGAACAACGCCCACAGCGCCGCTCCCCCGGCCAGTCCGGCGAGCGTGCGGCGCATCACGTCGGTAGCCCAGTCGGTCTCGTCTTCGAGGTGCGCACCGCCGTGGCGCAGACGCGGAAATTCGCGCCGTACCGTGCCATCGGGTTGCTCGACCGTCTCCCGGACGAAGGCGCGTGTCGCGAGTGGCGCCGAATAGCTGCGCTCGATGCCCGCGTCGAGCCGAACGAGCGCAAGGTCGAGCACCGAAAGGACTTCAGGCGCGTAGGCCGCCTGTGTCACCTGCGCGGCAGGCGCCACCTGCTCGAGCCGAAGCCTGAAATGCAGTGAGTCGGCGAGCCCGACCAGCAGGTAGCAGCTCAGCAGCACCCCCGACACCACCGCGCCGGGTGCCCGAAACACCCGCGACCAGGGCTGCGCAAGATGCGGACGCCGTGCGCAGTAGACGCCGTAGCCGATCGCGCCGGCCACGAGCAGCCACAGGAGCACGTCGGTCGGCAGAAAGACCGGTAGGAACGGCATGCTATTGAAATCGCACGCGCGGATCGACCAGCGTATACGACAGGTCGGTTGCGAGCAGCGCAACGATGTACAGTACCGAGCCGATGAATACCATCGCCCGGACGACGGCGAAATCCTGCGCTTGGATGGCATCGATCGTGTAGCTGCCGAGCCCGGGAATGCCGAAGAAGGATTCCGAAATCAAGCTGCCGAAAAATAGCGCCGGCAACACCACGACGACGCCAGTCAGGATCGGGATCATCGCGTTGCGCAGAACATGGCGAAACATCACGATACCCTCGGCGAGACCCTTCGCCTTCGCGGTGCGTACGTAGTCCTTGGACATTTCCTCCAGAAACAGCGTGCGGTACAGGCGCGCGCTGGTGCCGAAGCCGCTGATCACGCCGACGATCACCGGCAGCACGAGGAAGCGGAGTGCGTCCGCGCCGCCGGCAAAGCCCGAAATCGGGACGAGGTGCCACAGTTTGGCGACGAGGTACTGCCCGCCGATGATGTAAAACAGCGTGCTCACCGACATCATCGCGACGCAGGCCACCACGCCCCAGGTGTCGAGATAGGTGGCACGGAAAAACGCGAGCAGCAGCGCAAAGCTGATATTCACCGCGAGACCGACGAGGAACACGGGTAGCGCGAGGGCGAAGCTCGGACCCATGCGCACAGCCATCTCGCGCGCGATGTTACGACCGTCCTCGGCGGCGCCGAAGTCCAACCTGAACAGGCGCAAGGATCGCTCGAAGAAGATCGTCTTGGTGAACTTCGCGACACCGACGGCAGGCGCATTCCACAGGAGTGGCTTGTCGTAACCGCGCTCGGCCTTCCACTTCGCAATCGCCTCGGCCGTGACGCGTTTGGTTCCGAGTTGCATGCGCGCCATGTCGTCGGGCGTGTTGACGACGAAGAACAGGGCGAAGGTGATGAGGTTCACGCCGACCAGGATCGGGATCGCGTACAGAATGCGGCGAATGACATAGGCGAACATGCGGGTCGCGTCCTACCCTGCGTCGCCAGTGTTGCCAGTGTCAACGCCGCCGGGCCGGCGTGCCGCCATGCGCTCGCGGCGACGATAGCTCGTTATCGCCGGCACCACCATGACCACCAGCACGAGCGCAATCAGGCCGAGCGGCCACAGCACGGGCTGATTCCACGATTTCCGCATCGCGTCGCGTCGGGCCGCGTCGACCTTCAAGTATTTCAGGTTGTTGCGCGCCATGATGTTCGGCTTCACATTGCTCAGCCAGGAATGAAACAGGCTGAAATCCTTGGGATGGAAACCGCCGATCCAAGGCACGTCGCGCTGATAAATCGCCACCATGCGATCGATGAGACCAGCACGCGCCGGCCCGTTCGGCAGGTTCTTCATGCGCTCGAACAGCGCATCGAACTCGGGGTTGCTGTAGTTGGCCGCGTTTTCGCCCTGGCCCTGGGCCCGGCTCTGCGGGCCGTGGAGCAGGAACAGCAGGTTCTCGGGATCCGGATAGTCCGCGTTCCAGCCGAGGATGAAAAGCTGCTGGCTGCCCTTGCGGATCTTTTCCTGAAACCGATTCCAGTCGGTCTCGCGGACTTCGAGCTGGATTCCCAGCTTGGCAATCTCCTTGCGCCACCAGTCGAAGCGCGGCTTGTCGCCCGGCCCGCGTCCGACCGTATCGAGATACAGCACCAGCGGCTCTCCCGTCACAGCGTCACGCCCGTCCGGGTAGCCCGCCTTGGCGAGCAGCGCCTCCGCAACGTCGATCGGCTTTCTGCGCGCCGCCCCGTTCACCCACTCATGCGTCAGTGGATTGATTCCGGCGCGCCTCGTGCGATAGCCGAAGATGCCTGGCGTGAGCGGACTGTGCGCGACCTCCCCGCGACCGTTGGCGAA
>JAQBBQ010000272.1:0-4963 GCA_032125995.1 Betaproteobacteria bacterium
ACACACACACACACACGCATACGCACAACACGCACACACACACGCACCAAATCCGCCCCCGACCCCGTCGCATCGGTGAGCGGCATCGACATCGGCACGAGATTGTTCATGCTCGGCATGCCGAAGTCCTTCGCATAGGGCGTCGCCCAATGCGAGAACTGGCCGAGCAGCAGCAGCGTATCGGGGCGGATGCCCTGGCGCAGTACCGCCTTCGCGCGGACGTTCGCCTTGAGCGTGGCGATCTCGACCATGTCGCCTTCGCCGATGCCGCGATCCTCGGCTGCGCGGGTGTTCAGGATCACCCCCTGGTGGCCGGCGATGTTGTCGGCGACTTCCTTGATCATCTGCATGCCGACGTTACCGCCCCAGGCGTACTGCATGCTGCGCGAGGTGAGCAGCCAGAACGGATAGTCCTCCGCGCGTCCGCCCATGCGCTCGACTTCGTCCTCCCACAGCTTGGGGAAATCCTTCCACGCCGGCAGCGTCTGGTACTCGGTGAGCTGCGTGTCCCACCAGTTCATGCCGTGTTCGTGCAGGCGTTTGCCCAGTTCCTTGCCGACCCGGTAGAGTCGCTCCTGATAGGGCAGCTCGAAGCGCAGCCCCATCTCCTCGAGTGTCGGCTGCAGGTACCACTCGAATTTCGGGAACGGGCGGGTGCGCAATCCGTGCTCCTTCCACCAGTCGAGGCCGTGCGTTTCCTGGCCGCCGGTGAGCTCGGCGCTCGCTGCGCGGCAGACGGCATCCCAGATCGTGTCGCAGCTATTCACGAGCGCGGTATTGAGTGAGAAATCCCACGCCCTGCCGTCGGCCTCGCCCTTCAGCGCGACGCCAACCACGCCCTTATTGATCGCGGCGTTGTATTTTTCGAGCAGCCCGGTGCGCGCAGCAAGGTCGGTCGAGATGTCGGTGAAGTCGCGCGCGTTGACCGCGGGTGCGACCACCGGCTGGCGCAGGGCGAAGCCTTCGTGCTCCCAGAACTGCTCGATGAACTTCGAGCCGCCGACGCGAATCAGCTGCAGGCTTTCGAGGTCCACCGCATCGGGCAGCAGGACGTCGGCGAAATGGTTGGTTTCGTCTAGCGTGTAGGCGAAGGCGACGACAAAGGGAAAGCGCGCCATCTTGTCGGTGATGCCGTCGGTATCCCAGAATGAGATCGCGGGGTTGGTCCGATAGAGGAACCACAGATCGGGCGGCGTCACGCGTGGCAGGCCCGGCGGGGTTTCGTCGAGGAACATCCACGAGAAATGCGTCGGTCCGAGCGCCTGGCTCCACGGCCCGTCGGCTGCGAGCGGCACCATCGTGCGGTAGGCGTTGCGGATGTTGGGCTTGGCCGACCAGTGCTCCTTGTCGGTTGGGTTGAGCGGGTAGGCCATGAAGCCATCGGGGCCCGGCTTCACGCTCTTGTGGCGCTCGTTTAGCGGACGGTTGAGGCGCACCGTGGTGCCGAGCGTGCCGCCGACGGTCTCGAGTGCACCGACCAGCGCGGCAAGCATGGTGCGCGCCCAGCAGCTTTCGTAGCCGCCCCAGCCGTTGGTGACGGTTTTCCCGAGCGTTACGGCAACCGGCCGGTAACGCAGCGTCTTGCCCTCGATTTCGATGGTGGCACCGACCTGGGCGGCATCGAGATACTCATTTGCGATGCGGCGCATGGTGTCGGCTTTTACGTCGCAGATGCTGCTCGCCCACTCGGGCGAGTAGGGCTTCACGTGGGCGACCAGCTTGCCGAACGCGGGCTCGCCAGCGAGCCTGCCCTGGCCGAGCGTTTCTACGTCCGGGCCGATCTCGACGGCCTCGGCGTCGAACGACCCCTCGAGCGCCGGATCGATTCCGGGCGTATCGAACGGCACCGGTTTGCCAGTCTTCACATCCCACACCAGCGGCTTTTTCGACTCCACATCGCGCAGGTAGAAGCCGTTTGACCCGACGAGGTAGGGCGACGAGCTGTGATGCTTGAGGAAGTCGACGTCCAGGCGCTCGCGTGGATGCTCGTGCAGCATCACGTGGATGAGCGCGAAGAGGAAGGCCGGGTCGGTCTTCGGTTTGATCGGCACCCATTCGGACGAGCAGGCGCCGGTGACCGACAGATGCGGCTCGACCTGCACGCGCTTGATGCCGCGCTCGCGCGCATTGGCGTGACGCCAGACGCCAACGACGCCACCCGAGGCCTCGATGTTCGCGCCGCATGAAATGTTGTAGTTGCAGTTCGGCGTATCGGCCGACACCGTGAACGCGCGGTGCCAGAACTCGCCGTAGAGATGCTCCGAGTGGTAGCACTTGACGCCCTGGCCGGAGCCGAAGCCCATATCCATCGGGCCCCAGGCCGAAAGGAAGGCCGGGAAGCTGCCCATATAGGATTGCGGCGTGCCGCCGCCGCCAAAGCTCGCCGCGACGCGCGGATAGCCCGACTCGTCGAGCAATCCGGTGGCGCGGATTTCGAGCAGCTTTTTGGCAACCAGGTCGAGTGCCTCGTCCCAGGAGATCGGTACGAAGCCGGGATCCTCGTTGCGCCCCTTGTTCGGATTGCTGCGCTTCATCGGCGAGCGCACGCGGTTCGGGTTGTAGAGCTTCTGCACCAGGCCGTAGGCCTTGACGCAAACCTTGCCGCCGCCGGGGTGGACGGGTTCGGCGGCGAAATTCGGCTCGACCTCGGTCGCAACGCCCTGATCGTTCACCTTCACGGTCAGCAAATCGGGCCCGGCGACGCACTGGTAACAGTAGGTGGCGAGCTTGCGCCCTCCGCTGCCTGGCGCAACGCTCGCTTTTTCGATGACTTTGATGGTGCTTAGATTCTTCATAATCCGGCCTTCTGCTTCTTGGCCGCGAGGCGCTGCTCGGTCTGCTTCACGTCGACGACGAAGCGCCCATGTCGCCCGCGGCAGATCGCATCGACGCCGTCCGAACCGGCAATCTCGAAGGTGACGGCGCGGCCTTTCATTTCGACGATCTTCGCTTCGATCGTCACCGTCATGCCGAGCAGCGTGGCGGCGAGGTGATCGATCTCGACGCGGGTGCCGACCGAATCCTCGCCGGGGTCGAGGTGCTCGAGCAGTAGATCACGGCAGGTCATCTCGATGTCGCGCACCATCATCGGCGTGGCGTAGACGCGCGCTGCGTCGCCCATGAAGTCGATCGTGCGCTCGCGGTCGACGGTGTAGCTGCGGCTCGTGGAAAGCCCGGCGGCAAGCGTGGATTTCATTCTTCCTCCTGGGTGCGCGGTTGTGCGCCTTGTTCAACAGGGTCGCGCCTGGACGCATGCTGCACCGCGCCCTGCGTGAATTCAAGGGGCGGTCCGCAAGCGCCACCGCCCCACTGGCAATTCGGTACCGGAAAGCGTATTTTGACGATAAGTCCACCGCAGGGCAGTGCACTTGATCTCTCTCAAGAAACCCGCCGGGCAGGCCGCGCGCCCTCAGCTGCGCATCCGCGGGGCCCAGGCCGCCGACCTCGAACAGGTGATCGAAATCGACGCCGGCATTACGGGGCTGAGCAAGGCGCCCTATTGGGGCGAAATCCTGCGCCGCTACGGCGGCGGCCGGCAGCAGCGCTTCTTTCTGGTCGCCGAAAGCAACGGCCGGATCGACGGCTACGTCGTCGGTGACGTGCGCGACTGGGAGTTCGGTTCGCCGCCCTGCGGCTGGGTGTTCGGCATCGGCGTGCGCCCCGATACGCGCCTTGCAGGTGTCGCGACCCAACTGCTCGACGCGATTTGCGAAGGCTTTCGACGGCTTGACGTCGACAAGGTGCGCACCCTGCTCGCGCGCGACAATCACCTGATCCTGTCGTTTTTTCGCAGTCAGGGCATGATGGCTGCGACCTTCATCCCGCTCGAGAAGGATCTCGATTGAGCCGCGCGTGAAGCTGCAGAAGAACACCTTGCTCGCGCTCTACAGCGTGCTCGAATTCGCCGGGCGGCCGGGCGCCCAGCTCTCGGCGGCCGAAATCGCGGGCAAATACCGCATGTCGCCGCATCATCTCGCCAAGGTGCTGCGCACCCTCGGGCGCGCCGGACTGGTGCGCGCTGCCCGCGGCGCGCGCGGTGGCTATCGCTTCACCGGCAACCCGCGTCGGGTCACGCTGATGGACATCATCGGGATGTTCGAGGACATTAGCGTGCCGAAAAGTGGTTCGGCGCGACGGTCCACGCGGCGCGCGAAAGCCGAGGTTGGCGCGGCCGCCTTCGAGGTCGAGGATGCATTCGGCGTCGTGCTCGCCGAGATCGACGAGATCGCCAAGGCGACATTCCGCTCGATCACCTTGGAGACCATGCTGAAGCTCGTCGAGCGGCGCCGCGGCAGCCGCGCGGGCTGAAGCGCCGTGGCGGCTTACGACGCCGTCGTTATCGGCGCAGGGCATAACGGACTGACTTGTGCCGCCTACCTCGCGCGCGCCGGGCTGCAGGTGAAGGTGCTCGAGCGCCGCGCAGTGATCGGCGGCGCGGCGGTGACCGAGGAATTCCACCCGGGCTTTCGCAATTCGGTCGCGGCGTATACGGTGAGCCTGCTGCATCCGGTCGTGATCCGTGAATTGAATCTGGCGCAACACGGCCTGCGCATCGTCGAGCGCCCGCTGGCGAATTTCCTCCCGCTGGACGACGCGCGTTATCTGCGTGTGGGCGGCGGGCTCGAGGCGACGCAGCGCGAGTTTGCCAAGTTCTCGGCGCGCGACGCCGCGCGGCTGCCGGCGTACTGGGACATGCTCGAAAACGTCGCCGACGTGCTGCGGGACCTGGTGCTCGAAACGCCGCCCAACGTCGGCGGCGGGACGGGTGATCTGTGGCGGGCGCTGCAGGGTGCACGGCGGGTGCGCGCGCTCGACATGGAGGCGCGCCGCGACCTGCTCGACCTGTTCACGAAAAGTGCGGCCGACCTGCTTGCACGCTGGTTCGAGTCGGACCCGGTGCGCGCGCGGCCTTCGGTTTCGACGCCGTGGTTGGGAACTATGCGAGCCCGTTTCATCCGGGTAC
>JAQBBQ010000273.1:0-3984 GCA_032125995.1 Betaproteobacteria bacterium
CCGCCTTGTCGTAGGCGTGTTTCACTCCGAGCACCGCCTGACCATACTGGTACGCGGGTCCGGGCGGCAGGCTGCCGAAGCGATCCTGGTAGGCCTTGATGAACCACTTGTTTAGCGCGCTGTCGCGATTGCGCACGATCGCGCCGTAGGGCCCGCGCGCGCCGAGGATGGCGCCGTTCGGCATGCGCTTGTTCAAGCGGTAGGCCGAGGTCTCGCCGACCGTGAAGATCACCTTCTTCTTCTTGAACAGGCCGCGCGTCTGGCCCTGGAGGATGAAGCTCTCGAGGTCACCGTCCCAGAAGCTGGTGTGAACGATATTCGCCTTGTCGAGCAGCAGCACCGAGATCTCGGTCGAATAATTGCCCGAGAAGAGTTTCGGCCACTGCAACTTGGCCGAGCCCTTGGCCTGGCCCTTGGTGAGCAACTGCATCGTGCCATCGAAATCCCGGAACGAATCCTGTCCCCAGGCGTAGTTCTGGTTGATGCCCGTGTAGGATTTTTCCTTGGGGAAGTTCTCCCTGATGTAGTACGCCGCGGCGACGTTGTCCGAGGTCGAGTGGCCCATGGTGCGGAACACGTACGTGCGCTTGGCTTCCTCGAAGATGCGCGGCGTGCCGCACACGGCGTAGACGGTGAGCTTCTTCAGCTCCTCGGCCACCGGCGCGAGCGCGGCGCAGGTGCCGCTCGAGATGTAGCCGAGCGCGACATCGACCCCGCGCTTTTCCACCATGTTGCGGTATTCGGCGACCTGCTTGGTGTTGCCGCCCGATTCGTCGACGAACTCGACCGTGATCTCCCGCCCGGCGAGGCCCTTCGTGTTGTAGGGCGCAGGGAGCATGCCCGCGTTGATGGCATTGATGACCAGCTCGGCACCGTTCCGCGCCGGCACACCGAAGGGGCCGGCGGCCGCCCCCGAAAGGAACGCGACCACGCTCATCTTCACCGTTTCCGCGGCCTGCGCGGGCATGATCACCGGCGTGAGCGCCGCCGCGACCAAGGCAGGAATTGCCAGCTTTCTGAATTGCCTCATGTTGCCTCCTCCATCTTGTTGTGACGTCTTGTGATCTGTCTCGCTCGCGTCGGATGGCGAGCATCCTGCGGCGGCCGTTGTACCCGGCGGTGCATTGTGTCGGGCGATGGTGCAGCAGACCCCGGAAACGGTCAAGTTTATCCACAGGGGTCAGACCCCTGTGGATAAGGTGTCGCGGGCATTTGCGGGTTGGGGTTTAATCGATCTCGTGTTTTAGACGATCGTCGGTGCTTTTTCGACGGTCGTCTAAAACACGAGAAAAAAACTGCGTTCGATAGACCCCGGCGCTGAATCGAGGGCTGCTTTTGTCTCGTGATTTCGCCCGATTGTCGAAAAGCGTGACAATCGCGCTAAATCACGAGATCGATATCCGCTCGCGTAACTGATGCGAAATTCGAAGCGAGCCAAGTTATCCACAGGGGTCTGACCCCAGGGAGCCTGCCATGAGCGCACGACCCAGCTTGCTATCGGTGTGGAACAATATCGACGCGGCGGATGAGGACGAATTCAACGTCTGGTACCGCGAGGAGCACCTCGGCGAGCGACTCGGGCTGCCGGGCATTCTGAGCGCGCGGCGCTACGCTGAGATCGGCGTGCCGCGCAGCTACGCGGCGATCTACGACACCGACGGTCTGGCGCCGCTCGCCTCGCCGTCCTACCTCGAGCGGCTCGCCAACCCGACGCCGCGCACGCGCGCCATCATGCCGCGCTTTCGCAACATGGTACGCGCGGCGAGCGAGGTCGACTTCGACGTCGGCGACGGCGGCGCCAAGGTGGGGGCGGTACTCGCCTGCCTCGAGCTCGGCGCCGGCGACGTGAGTGCGGCGGCGCTGAAGACGCTCAGGGAGAAGGGTCCGGCGCTGGTCGCCTCGGGCGCCGTACGCCGCATCCGGCTTGCCAACCCAGACGAAAAGGCGACCCGGGTGCCGAACCCGGAGGCGAAATTGCGCGAGAAGCCCGACGCCCTGCCCTCGCCGTTCGTGCTCGTCGAGGGCGACGCCGAGAACGCGCTGCGCGCGGTCGCCGGCACGCTCGGCGAAGCGCTCAAGGCACCGCGCCCGGCGCGGCTCTACGCGCTGATCGAGGCGCGCGTGAAGTAGTCGGTAGTCGCCCCGAGCGCGAACCAGCGCGTTCACCCCCGCCGCAGCGGGGCTATGATCGACGGCAATACCCGACCATTTCACGGGAGCACCGCCTTGCGCTTCGAAACCATACTGTACGAAGAGGACGGCCCGATCGGCTGGCTGACCCTGAACCGTCCCGACGACGGCAACATGTTCACGCCGCAGATGTGCGACGAGATTCGCGACTGCATCAACGCCGTGCGGCGCGAGACGCGCACCCGCGTGCTGGTGATCACCGGTGCGGGCGACAAGTTCTTCTGCATCGGCGGCAGAAAGGAAGGCATGGAGGAGACGCTGCTGTACGCGGGCGTCCTGCCGACGCTCGAGATGTACGAATCAATCGACCGGCTGCAAAAGCCCGTCATCGCGTCGGTGAACGGCTACGCGGTGGGCGGCGGCAACGTACTGCAGGTGGTCTGCGACCTCACCATCGCCAAAGAAAGCGCGGTGTTTCGCCAGGTCGGCCCGATGATGGGCAGCTTCGATGCCGGTTTCGGCACCTGGTACCTCGAGGACCTGGTCGGCAAGAAGAAGGCGAAGGAAATCTGGATGCTCAACCCGCGCCTCTCTGCGCAGGAGGCGCTCGCGATCGGCATGATCAATCGCGTGGTGCCCGACGCCAAGCTGCGCGAGGAAACGCGCGCGATGGCGCTCGAGCTCGCCGAGCGCGGCGCCTTTGCGCTCGCGGCGATCAAGGGCGCGTTCAACGCACGGCACGGCGGCGTCGGCGGTCTGGCGCGTATGGCGCACGATCTGCTCTTGCGCGGCTATCTGGAGAGTGACGAGTCGCACGAGCTGAGTGACGCGTTTCGGGGCAAGCGCAAGCCCGACGCAGACAAGTTCGGGCATTGAGGACGGAGGACACTTGATAGACCGATCGCGCTAAATGAAACACGCCGACGTTCGAGGGTTTAATCGGTCTCCCGCGTTTGCTCGATCTTCGCCAGTGACCACACTGGTGTTAGCGAAGGCGAAATCGAGCAAACACGGGAGATGGATTTCCGCGATTTGAATCTCCGAGCTCGATTGAGCGCGACGACAGACAACGACTTCAAATTGCGTGACATGCAATCGGAATCCGTGAAGGAGCACTGAAATGTCCATCGAACTGACCCGGGTCGAAGAATTCGCCCTCATTCGGCTGAACCGTCCCAAGGCGCTAAACGCGCTGTCGTTTTCCCTCGTGCGCGATCTGGCGACCGCCTTCGACGAGGTCGCTGCGGGCAACGCGCGCGCGCTGATCATCACCGGCGCGGGACCGAAGGCGTTCTGCGCCGGCGCCGATATTGCCGAACTGAGCGGGCGCTCGCTGATGGAGCAAAAGCGCGGCGCAGAAGTCGGCCAGGCCACGTTTGCAATGCTCGACCGGCTGCCGATTCCGTCGCTCGCCATCATCAACGGCTACGCCTTCGGCGGCGGGCTCGAGCTGGCGCTCGCCTGCACCTTCCGGCTCGTGACGCCGAATGCCAAGCTCGGGACGCCGGAGATCAAGCTCGGGCTGGTACCGGGCTACGGTGGCACGCAGCGCCTGCCGCGCATGGTCGGCGAGGCGCGCGCACTCGAGATGGTGATGACGGGCAGAAGCATCGACGCCCAGCTCGCGGTGGCCTGGGGCCTTGCGAGCGGGATCGTCGAGGGCGACGAAAAGGCAGTGCTCGATCAAGGCATTGCCTTCGCGCGCGAATTCTCCAACTACAGCCTGCCGGCGCTCAGCCTCGCACGCGAAGCCGTGCGCCGCGCGCTCGACACGCCGCTGCACGAAGGACTGAAGATCGAGGCCGACCTGTCGACCCTCGCCTTCAACACCGAGGATGCCGCCGAAGGCACCGC
>JAQBBQ010000274.1:0-15640 GCA_032125995.1 Betaproteobacteria bacterium
CCTACGAGGGCAAGATCGTCGGTCAGGTGCTGCGCGACAGTTCGCTGAAGTCGGATGCGATTCACCCAAACGCGCAGGGCTACCGGCTGATCGCGGAGCGCATCGCCGGGCTGCTACGCGAGTCAGGCGCGCTGTAGCGGAGCGAAGTCGGTTACGTAATGGGTAATGGCGGTTACGGTGCCCCGCCACGCACACGCGCGCGCAGCGCAAGCCGTCGCCCGAGGTCCTCTGGCCGGTCGAGATCCCAGACGGTGCGCTGCACGCGTACGCGCCAGCCTAACGCCTTCATGCGCGCGCGCGTTGCCGCGAAAACGTCGCGCGTCCCCCAGGCGATATCGTGAAACGCCCGCGCGTCGGCGCGACGCAGACCAATGAGCGCATAGCCGCCATCCTCGGCGGGCACAAGCACCGCGTCCGCCCCGCCCTGCAGCGCCGCCGCGGCGCGGCGCAGGTCAAGCGCACCGAGCGCTGGGCAGTCGGTACCGATGAGGATCGCCGCCTGCGCCCCGCGCAAGGCCTGCGCGAGGGCATGGTGCATTCGCTCGCCAAGATCGCGTCCGCGCTGTGCATGCAGCGATAGCTTGAAGAGGCGAGAACAACGGAGGAAAAACGGGTGACGTAGCCGCGGTGTTGCGTGCAGCTCGACCGGCCCGATTCGCGCCGCCTGCGCGGTGCGCAGCGTGCATTCAGTCAACCGCGCCTGCAGGCGCGCAGCGCCCCACGCCCCGAGCTGCGGCGCCAGGCGCACATTCGTCCGCCCGGGAATCGGCGCACGCGCGAGCACCACCACGCACAGCGACGCGCGCATCAGCGATAGCGGTCGGCGAGCCGCGCCGGGTCGGCGCCGAGCCGATAGGCAAGACGCAGGCGCCACATCAGGGCGACGGTGCGCAGGACGCCGCGCGATTCCCAGCGCCGCCCGGACGTTTCGACGCGATCGCGCAGGCACGCGGGCCAGGCCAGTTGCCGCAGCCGCCGCGATAGCTCGATATCCTCCATCAGAGGAATCTCGGCATAACCGCCGAGCGCTTCGAACACCGCCCGGCGCACGAAGATCGCCTGGTCGCCGGTGGCGATGCCGCTGAGGCGCGAGCGCAGATTCATCATCTGCGCCACGACGGGGAGCATCGGATGGCGTCCCTCGAGGCGCACGTCGAACCGGCCCCACGGCACGAGGGCAAGCGCCGCCGAAACGTGGCGGTCCGCGTCCGCGGGCAACAGCGTATCGGCATGCACGAAGAGCAGGCCGTCGCCACGTGCAATCGCCGCACCCCTGTTCATCTGCACGGCGCGGCCGCGTGACGAGGTGAGTATCCGGTCGGCGAGCGGTTGCGCCAGCGCCGGCGTCGCGTCACGGCTTCCGCCATCGACGACAACGACCTCGTGCCCGCGCGCACGCAGCCCTTGCATGCGCTCGAGGCAGCGTTCGATCCCCGCCGCTTCATCGAGCGCAGGAACGATGATCGAAAGCCTCATCGCAGCGTCACCTGGTCACCTGGTCACCGTGTCACCGCGTCACCGCGTCACTTTGCGTCGTTCAGCGACCAGTCGTAGGCGAGGAAGGTAATCGGCGCCTTGCCTTCGACGATCCGCCTGCGCCCCGCCGGCGCATCCGCGAGCAGGTTCGCGTAGCGCGCAAAATAGGCCGACCGCGAACCGATCGAGGCGCCGTTGCCGTCGAAGCCGCGGTCGCCGCGGCGCCAGTCCTCCTTATACCAGTCGAAGATTTTCGATACGTCGAGCCGGTTTTCCGCGGCGTGATAGCGGTTTCGCGAGCGATCGGACAAAAACCGCACCGCCTGTTGCTCGAGCTGCGCGCCGAGCCGCGGGGCGACATAGGCTTCCTCGCGTAGCATCGGGCAGCCGACCGAGGCGCAGTTCAACGCGAAATGCACGCGCAGATCGTCGTAGGCACCGGGTTTGCGCAGGCTGTCGTTCTCGATCCCCTCAAGAGAGTATTCGCTGCCGAACAGCGTGAAGAACGCGTCCTTGAACGGGTTGCCGAAGACCAGGCCGAAGTTCCAGATCGAGTCGATGTCGGGATAGCGGGTGAGGATTTTCTCTACCGTGAATGCGTTGTACGCGTTGATCAGGAACGCCATGCGTTGTGGCTTGGTCCAGGCCTTGAACGCCGCGTCTTGCACGCGGGAGAGCGACGCGAGATACGCTTTCAGCGCGGCGCGGTCCTTGGCCATACCCGCGTAGCGCAACTGCGACGCCTTGCCGCCCGAGATCGTCACGACGTACTTTTTGAGCAGCGCGTCCCAAGCCTGGTGCAAATGGTCGAACCCCTGCGCCGATACCGCCGCGGCGCATAGCGCGAGCAGCAGGCCGACGAGCCACCTCAGCGATCGCCTCGCATCCATGCGTGAAAGCGTGCCAGCCAGCGCAGGACCCCTTCGGGTATATGCGCCTTTTTCCACGCGCCCGCGACGTATCTGTTTGCCTCGGCAAGTGTCGGATAAATGTGGATCGTGCCGAGAATCTTGTTCAGCCCAAGACCGTGGCGCATCGCAATGATGAACTCCGCAATCAGATCGCCGGCGTGCTCGCCGACGATCGTGACGCCGAGGATGCGGTCCTTGCCCGGTACGGTCAGCACTTTCACCATGCCATGCGCCTCCCCATCGGCGATCGCGCGATCGAGTCCGTCGATGCCGTAAACGGTTACTTCGTATGGGATTTTCTGTTCCTTGGCCTCGATCTCGTTGAGCCCGACGCGGGCGATTTCCGGATCGGTGAACGTCGCCCACGGAATCACCGTGTAGTCGGCGCGGAACTTCTTGAACGTGCCAAACAGCGCGTTCACCGATGCATACCAGGCTTGATGTGCGCTCACGTGCGTGAACTGGTAAGGACCCGTCACGTCGCCGCAGGCCGTGATGTTCGGATAGATCGTCTGCAGGTATTCGTTGGTTTCCACCGTCCGCGCCGGCGTCGTCGGGATGCCGAGTTCCTCCAGCCCGTAACCCGCGGTGTTCGCAATCCGCCCCACCGCGACCAGCACCGCGTCGAACTCGATGCGCACTTCGCGGCCCGCATGCTCGGCGATCAACAGCTTTTGGCCGTTTTCAACCAGGAACTGCTTTGCGCTGTGATTCAGCCGGAGGTCGACGCCGTCCTGTGCGAAGCGCCGCATGACCGCGTCCGACACCTCCGGATCCTCCCGCATCAGGATGCGCGGCAGCATCTCCACCTGCGTCACCTTGGCGCCGAAGCGTGCGAAGGCCTGGGCCAGCTCGCAGCCGATCGGTCCACCGCCGAGCACCAGGAGCCGCGCCGGCAGGTCACGCAGGTCCCAGATCGTGTCGGAGGTCAGATAGCCGACCGCTTCGAGCCCAGGAATCGGCGGCACGAAGGGCCGTGCGCCCGCGGCGATGACGATCGCTCGAGTGGACAGGCGGCGCCGCTCGCCGTCCGCGAGGGTGACCTCGACCGCCCACGGCGAAACGATCTTCGCCTCGCCTTTCAGGCACTCGACGCCCATCGCGGTGAAGCGTTCGACCGAATCGTGCGGCTCGATCGTCTTGATCACGCGCTGCACGCGTTCCATCACGTCAGCAAAGTCGAACGTCGCGCTGGCAGGCTGGAGCCCGTAGTCCTGCGCGCGCCGGATCTGATCGAGCACGCGCGCCGATTTGATGAGCGCCTTCGACGGCACGCAACCGGTATTCAGGCAATCGCCGCCCATGCGATGCCGTTCGACCAAGGTCACCTTGGCCCGCACCGCGGCGCCAATCATTGCCGAGACGAGCCCCCCGGCCCCCGCCCCGATGACGACGAGGTTACGATCGAATCGAGCCGGACGCGGCCAGGGCGCCAGCACACGGCGCGCCTTGACGAATTCCACTGCCCGCTTGGCGATCAGCGGAAAGATTCCGAGCAGCACGAAGGCACCGATCAGCCCCGGTGAGAGGATTCCGATCGACGAATCGATCGCGGCGAGTTGGGTACCGGCATTCACGTACACGATGGTGCCGGCGAGCATCCCCAGCTGGCTCACCCAGTAGAACGTCCAGGTGCCCATCGGGGTGAGGCCCATCACCAGATTGATGACGAAGAAGGGCACCGCCGGGATGAGGCGTAGGGTGAAGAGGTAGAGCCCGCCCTCGCGCGCAAACCCGTCGTTGATCGCGCGCAACGCGTGGCCGAAGCGCGCCTGCACCCAGTCGCGCAGCAGGAACCGGCTCACCACGAACGCAATGGTCGCGCCGACGCTCGCGGCAAACGAGACGATCAGCGTGCCCCAGCCGAGGCCGAAGATGGCGCCGGCGACCAGGGTCATCAGCGCGGCACCCGGCAGCGACAGGCCCGTCACGGCGACATAGGCGAGGAAAAAGACGCAGGCGGTGGTCCAGGGATTCGCTTCGAACAGCGCCTGCATCGAGGCCTGTTGCGCCTTGATGTTGTCGAAGCTAAGCGCGTGGTGCCCGCCGAAGGCAAAGAAGGCGCCGACGAGCAACGCCACCGCGACGAGCACGAAAACCCTGCCTTGCCTCATTCGCTCCCCCTGTCCGCGCGCATTATGGCGCACGACGTCGCCCCCGCCGCGCGCGGTTTCCCCTCCGACGATGCGACTACGCTGCGAAACGCGTGCTGGCCGCGGCGACGCGCAGCGCCTGCTCGAGGCGATAGCGCGGCCCGTGGACCATGCGCGAGAAATACGACGCGTACGCGTCCGAACCCTCGGGCCACTGCTGCAGAAAGCGCGCTGTCCACGCCTCGGCGTCGAAGGCGATCGCGATGGCCTCGACGCTCAGCGGCCCCACGCGCGTGGCGTAGAGCGCCGACGCCGACGGCGTCACCGAGATCCGCGTTGCCAGTCCGTAGCGGGTGCCTGCGAAATTGGGCATGCCGGCAGCACCGTTGTTGACAATCGCGCGACGCATCGGCGCCGAGGCATCGGCACCGGCCACGGCCTGAAGGACCGGGAGACAGCTGTGGCTGCTTGCAAACAGGCGCACATTCGCACGCGCGAGCGCGGTCCGCGCCTGCGCAACGCCCTCGGGCGTCGCCAGGTGCTCCTGCGAGAAATTCCAGCCGGCAAGCGAATCCGAATCGCCGTGCACGATTGCGACGCGTTCGCCACTAACCTCAGCAACGCGGACCATCGGCAACGCGCCGAGCCGCGCACAGGCCCCGGGGAACGCCGCGGCAGTGGTACGCAGCCGCTCGATGATCCGGTTCGAACGCGCAACCTCGGCATCGCCGACCCACGCGGGATAGCCGCATCCACAACCCGCGCCGGCCGCGGGCATCGCAAGCTCGGTCTCGACGTTGCCGCGCGTCGCAGCATGGGACGCAACGCCACGCTCAATTGCGGCGAAGTCCTCCGGGTCGACGTCAAACCAGTGGAAATCGCCGTTGAAAACGAGTGCCTTGCGCCCGCGCTCGGCAGCGAAGTGCTCGAGCAGCTGCTCGAGCGCGAAGCGGTTGCCGTAGAGCCCGCCCGCGACCCACAGCGTATCGGCCTGAATGGTCGCTGGACCGCCGAAGGCCGCTGCGCCGTAGCGGTAAGCCAGCGGGCAGCTGCGCCCCGGCCGGAGCCCGGCCGGCGCCGCTTCAGTCGTCAAGCGCGCCGCCACAGGACGAACCCTGGCCCGCGGTGCAGCCGTAGCAGTGATCGCGTACCACGATGGAATTGCCCTCGACGTCGCGCCCGATCAGTTCGGATAGCTGCGTTCGCGCGCGGCCTTCGACGACCAGTGGCAAGCCGAGCATCTGGTTGAAATCGCAGTCGTACACCGTACCCTGCCAGTCGACCGAAACGAGCGTGCGGCACATCACGCTGCCGAGATTCTCGTCGCGGTGCGCGGCGCGCAGCAACGCCATGTAGGCGTCAAAGCCCCCCTTGGAGACGAGGGTCGAACCGAAGCGCTGGATCGGCATATTCGCCAGCGTGTAGAGGCGGTTGAAGACGATGCCGTGCTCTGCGTGCAGGATTCGCTTGTACGCCGCTTCGAGCGCATCCTGTGCCGGCGGCAGAATCGGTCCCTGCGGGTTGTAGACCAGGTTCAGCTCGAGCCCGCTACCCTCGTGGCCGTAGCCAAGCGAATTCAGCCGCGCGAGGCCGCGCAGGCTGCGTTTGAACACGCCCTTGCCGCGCTGGCGATCAACATTGTCCTCTAAATAACAGGGCAGCGAGGCGATCACCTCGACGCGCTGGCCGGCGAGGAATTCCGCGAGCCCTTCCTGCCCCGACTCCTCGAGAATGGTCAGGTTGCAGCGATCCATCACGTGCACACCGAGCTCGCTCGCGCGCAGAACCAGATTGCGGAAGTGCGGATTGAGTTCGGGCGCACCGCCCGTGAGATCGAGCCTGCGAACACCCGCCACGCTGAGATACGCGAGCACGTCGGCGATCGTCTCGCGCGACATCATTTCGGTACGATTCGGCCCCGCGTTCACGTGGCAGTGCAGACAGCTCTGATTGCAGCGGTATCCCAGATTGACCTGCAGCGTCTCGACCCGGCCCCGCCGGATCGCCGGAAAACCATACTGCCGCATGAGCGGAAGCGTCGCGTGCACAAAGACCTCCGATATTGTTGTCGGCGCTCGTCGTGGACGTTTGTTATCGACGCCCGGACCTTGGTCGCCCTGGGCAGCCGCGCCTTACACGCGGCGCCCGCAGCCACAGCCACCGGGTGGCCACGGCCCTACTGGGGCCGGCGCGTCGGCCAGGTTCAATCCTCGTGCAGGCCCGAGGCCTGGCGCGCCTGCTCGTTGAGCACGTTGACGAGCCGGGCGCTGGTCGCACGCAGGCGCTGGGAAAGCATGAGGACGATTTCCATCAGAACTTTCGCGCCAAGCAGCGGCTGCTCGACGATGATGCGTGCGAGGCTCTCACGGTGAAGCCCCGCGACGAGCGCCGGTTCGATTGCCACACAGGTCGCAAAGCGTGGCTCGCCGTCGATCATCGACATTTCCCCAAGTGTGCGGCCGGCCTCCACCTCAGCGATCACCTGCATCTCGTTCCAGCGATCGCGCTTGCGCACTTCGACGCGGCCCTCGAGGATCATGACCATGAAGTCACCGCCGTCGCCCTCGCGGATGATTTCGACGCCGGGACCCGCCCGAAACACGTCCATAAAATGGGCGAGCATACGCACCTCGGGCAGCGAAAAGTTCTCGAGCAGGGTGCAGCTCGGAATAAGCGCATGCATTTTCTCGGCGTACCGCACTGCGTCGCCGACGTGCTCCAGATGCGCAAGTTCTTGGGGCTGTTCCGACATGGCGCTACGTGCCGAGGGTGACGAGGGTGACGAGGGTAACGAGGGCAACGAAGACAACGAGGGGCCGCGCCGCATTATGCCGAATCCGAGGGGACTGCACTACGTGCCCGCCCAGACCCGTACGCACAGCGAACCACCCGCAAGCAGCAGCACGCCATGCACCATCCGCACCACCGCGGGCGCGGGGATGGCCAGGTGTAGTCGGTGTCCGATCAGGAGTCCGACCCCGAGGGCCGGCAGTAGCAGGGCGAGGAACAACCACAGACCCTCCTGCGCGAGCAGGCCGGTGGCGCCGAACAGTACGAGCCGCACGACCGATGACAACGCGATCATCGCGGCGTTGCTCGCGCGTAGTTCGCCCTTGTCCTGAATTCGGCCCGCGTTGTAGATCGCGAACAGGACGCCCCCGGTTCCAAACAGCGCGGACAACGCCCCGCCCATGAATCCGATCGGCACCCCGGCCCAGCGCGGAAGCCGGGCCGGCAAGCCGCGCCGCGACAGTCCGTACCCGGCGTAGCACAGCACGAATACGCCGAGCGTCCCGAGCAGCCAGCCCTCTGCCACGCGGATCAACAGCGTTAGGCCAACGGCCATGCCGATCAGCATCGTCGGCACCAGCCAGCCGATTTCATCGAAGCGAATTCCACGCCGCACTCGCAGCCCGAAGCTGAGGAACGCAGCGAAGTCGAGCAGCATCAGGAGCGGCACCGCGAACTTGATCGGCAGCAGGTGCGCGAGCAGCGGCAGCGCGATCACGGTCGAGCCGAATCCGGTGAGGCCGAACACCAGATAGGCGACGACAACCACCAGCGCAGAGAGGACGACGATTTCCGGGGTCAGAATCACCGGACGAACCGGCGCACGCGGCGCAGGCGGGGGCCACGCCCGTCCGGGCGAGACGATGCGTCGGGCGATCGTTCCGACGTCGGTGCGAAGCGCCCAATCACCGGACCGCGATCAGTCCGGCGTGGTGACCGCAGCCTGGCGAGCGCTGATCTCGCGGCGACGCGTGACCGCTTCAGCGAGCCCAGCGAGTAGCTGCACTGAATCCTCCCAACCGAGGCAGGGATCGGTGATGCTCTGGCCGAAGGTGAGTGGCTTGCCCGCAACGAGGTCCTGCCGCCCCTCGACCAAATGCGATTCGATCATCACGCCAATCAGCCGGCGCTCCCCCTGCGCAACCTGCGCGCCGGCGTCGGCGCAGACCTCGCGCTGGCGGCGGAAATCCTTGCGGCTGTTGGCATGCGAGCAATCAACCATGACACGCGGTGCAAGGTCCGCATCGGTAAGCTCGCGGCAGGCCGACGCGACACTCGCGGCGTCGTAATTCGGTTTCGCACCGCCGCGCAGAATCAGGTGGCAGTCATCATTACCGCGCGTCTCGACGATCGCCACCTGTCCACTCTTGTGTACCGAGAGGAAATGATGCTTCTGGCGCGCGGCTAGGATCGCGTCCACCGCGATGCGCACGTTTCCGTCGGTGCCGTTCTTGAAACCCACCGCGGCCGACAGCCCCGAGGCGAGTTCGCGATGGACCTGGGACTCCGTCGTGCGGGCACCGATCGCGCCCCACGACACCAGATCGCCGATGTACTGCGGCGAGATGACGTCGAGAAACTCGCAGCCCGCGGGTACGCCGACCTGGTTGATGCGCACCAGGAGATCGCGCGCGATGCGCAGCCCTTCATTGATGCGGAAGCTGCCATTCATGTAAGGATCGTTGATGAGCCCCTTCCATCCCACGGTCGTGCGGGGTTTTTCGAAATACACCCGCATCAGCACTTCAAGGTTCGCCGCATGTTTGCGGCGCTCTTCTGCGAGTCGCTCGGCATAGGCGAGCGCAGCCGCCGGATCGTGGATCGAGCACGGACCGATCACCACCAGCAGTCGATCGGAGCGTCCATGCAGGATCTCGCGGACGCTGCGCCGCGTCTCAGTGATCAGCCCTTCGACCGGCGTGGCCTGAATCGGGAAGAAGCGAATCAGGTGTTCCGGCGGCGGCAAGGGAACGATGTTCTCGATGCGCTCGTCATCGGTCAGCGAGGTCTTGTCCGCAGGGACGATCGAGAGATAGGCGTCGTTTGGTGTGGTCATGGCAGGTCCTAGAAACAAAAAAACCGCCAGGCTTGCGGCGCTGGCGGTTTTGGCGGGATCCGAGTGAGTACGATCAGCGGCTTCCCTCCGCCAGCGAGCACGGGGCGGCGAAGAAAAAGCCGATAAAGATGTGGCGCAGCGTGTTCATAGGTCTCACCCAGCGGAGCATTCAAGCACGAAGCCCCACGCCCTGGCAAGCTGCGCCGCCCGCCCTGTCGATCCGGCGCTGCAAATTGGCAGTCGTGGCCTGACACTGCCAGTGTCAACTATTGCCAACGTTGACCCACTCGCGTGATGCCGACGCCACAATTCGTTGACCGAGTATTGCGTCGATCGGAACAGCCGTGATAGCGTTTTCTCAGCGCGCCGCCCACAAGGAGAAAAACCAATGACGGCCAGCATCGCAGCTCAGGATTCCACTGCCGACTCCACGGCTGCCTGCATCCCGATCGCGGGATTCAAGGACGTCTACGACGTATCCAGCGTCGAGAAGGCACTGCAGGAACTCGGTCCGACGGCAAGCGAGGCATTGCGCACGATCTACGAAAAAATGCTGCGCGTCGGCGGGCAACGCTTCACGGTCAAGCCGTCGACCATGCCGGCGATAGACGCGCTGGTGGACGAGCTGCCGAATTTCGGCGCGGTGCTCGAGGATATCCGCAAGCAGCTCGCGCTGTGCATCGACTCGAGCGATGCGGTCGAACTGCCACCGATGCTGCTGCTCGGTAAACCCGGGATCGGCAAGACCTACTTTGCGCGCCGCATCGCGCAGCTCCTCGGCACGGGCTTTGGATTCGTTCCCATGAGTTCGCTGACTGCGGGCTGGATCCTGTCGGGCGCGTCGTCGCAGTGGAAGAACGCGAAACCCGGCAAGGTTTTCGACACTTTCCTGCACGGCGATTACGCCAATCCGGTGATGGTTGTCGACGAACTCGACAAGACGTCGGCCGACGGTCAGTACGATCCGCTCGGCGCGCTCTACGGGCTGCTCGAAGCACACACCGCGACCCATTTCGTCGATGAATTCGTCGAGCTTCCGATCGACGCCTCGGGCGCGGTCTGGTTCGCCACCGCGAACGAGGCGTCGCACATTCCGGATCCGATCCTCAACCGGATGAACGTATACGAGATCGATCCGCCGGACGCGGAGGGCGCGGCGCGCATCGCCGGCACGATCTACCGCGAGATCCGCGCTGCGCACGATTGGGGGCGGCAGTTCCCCGAGACGCCGTCGCCGCAAGTGCTCGAAACGCTTACGTCGCTCTCGCCGCGCGAGATGCGCCGCGCCGTGCAGTCCGGATTCGGCAACGCGAAACTCGCCGACCGCTGCGAGATGCGGCCGGACGATGTACCGGACCCGCGCGCCGGCAAGCGCCAGCGTATCGGTTTCTAGCGGCGCCTAGGCACGGCGCGACAGCCGCTCTTCGACCCAGGGGCGCACCGAGCGCAGCGCCTCTGCCAGCTTCGCCGGATCGTTGCCGCCGGCCTGCGCCATGTCGGGCCGGCCCCCGCCTTTGCCGCCGACCTGCTGCGCGACATAGTTGACGAGTTCGCCCGCCTTCAGCGTCGCGGTCAGCTCGCTGCTAACGCCTGCTACCAGCGCCACCTTGCCGTCGGTCACCGTACTCAGCACGATGGCCGCGGGCTTCAGCTTGTCCTTCAGCTTGTCCATCGTTTCGCGCAGCGTTTTCGCGTCGGCACCCTCAAGGTTCGCCGCGAGCACGCGCATGCCCATGACGTCGACCGCCTGCGCGCTCAGGTCGACGCCCTGGCTCGACGCGAGCCTCGACTTCAATTGCGCGACCTCGCGCTCAAGCGCCTTCACATTCTCGACCACCTGCGCGATCTTCGAGGTCAACTCGCCGACCGGCGCCTTGAGCGCCGTCGCCGCTGCCTGAAGCTGCGCTTCGTGCGTCTGTACCCAGGCAAGCGCCCCGACGCCCGTCACCGCCTCGATGCGACGCACGCCGGCGGCAACGCCGGACTCGGAGACGATCTTGAAAAAACCGATGTCGCCGGTGCGCCGGACATGCGTGCCGCCGCATAGCTCGGTCGAGAACGCGCCCATCGACAGGACCCGGACCTCGTCGCCGTACTTGTCGCCGAAAAACGCCAGCGCGCCGGCCTTGATCGCAGCGTCGAACTTCATGACACGCGCATGGACGTCGAGGTTGCGGCGGATCGATTCGTTCACCAGCGCCTCGATGCGGACCAACTCGCCCGCAGCGACCGATTGGGAATGCGAGAAATCGAAGCGCGTGCGATTCGCGTCGACCAACGAACCCTTCTGCTGCACGTGCCCTCCAAGCACCTCGCGCAGTGCCGCGTGCATGAGATGGGTCGCCGAGTGGTTCAACATCGTGCGCGCACGCGATGGCGTATCGACGCGCGCGCCGACCTCGTCGCCCAGCTGAAGGCGCCCGGTGGCCTGCGCGCCGTGATGGCCAAACACCTCAGCCTGGACCTTCTGGGTGTCCAGCACGCCGAACGTTCCGGCGGGTCCGACGAGTTCACCGCGATCACCCACTTGCCCGCCGGACTCCGCGTAAAACGGCGTCCGATCGAGGACCACGACGCCGGCCTCGCCGGCGTTCAGTTCACCGACCGGCAACCCGTCACGGTAGAGGGCCGCCACACGCGCACGCAGCTCGAGGCGATCGTAGCCGAGAAACTCGGTCTTCTCGCCTGCATAGTCGAGGCCGCTCGCCATCGAGAACCGGCTTGCGGCGCGCGCACGCTCGCGTTGCGCCCCCATCGCGGCCTCGAAGCCCGCCATGTCGAGCATCACGCCGCGCTCGCGGCAGATGTCCGCGGTGAGATCCACTGGGAACCCGAAGGTGTCGTACAGCTTGAAGACCGTTTCGCCGTCGAGCAGCTTGTCGCCGGAGGACAGCGCGCCCTCGAGCACGCCCATGCCGTGTTCCAGCGTCTCGGCAAAGCGCTCTTCCTCCTGACGCAGGATCAGCGCGACGCGCGCCTTCGCCGCGGTGAGTTCCGGGTAGGCGGCCCCCATCGCGGCATCCAGATCGTCGACGAGGCGAAAGAAAAACGGCTGTTTCTGCCCCAGCTGGTAGCCGTGCCGGATCGCGCGCCGGATGATCCGGCGCAGTACGTAGCCGCGACCTTCGTTGCCGGGAATCACGCCGTCGACGATGAGAAAGGTACACGCGCGGATGTGGTCGGCAATCACGTTTAACGAAGGGTTCGCCAAATCGCGTGCCCCGGTTTCGCGCGCCGCGGCCTTGATCAGATCCTGAAACAGATCGATCTCATAATTTGAGTGCACGCCCTGCAGAACCGCCGCCATTCGCTCCAGACCCAGACCCGTGTCGACCGACGGTTTGGGCAGCGGGTGCATCACGCCCGCCTCGTCGCGGTTGAACTGCATGAACACGAGATTCCAGATCTCGATGTACCGGTCACCGTCGGCGTCTGGCGAGCCCGGCGGTCCACCGTCGACGCCCGGACCATGGTCGTAGAACACCTCGCTGCAAGGGCCGCAGGGGCCGGTGTCGGCCATCTGCCAGAAATTGTCGGACTGGTACTTCTGGCCACCCGGGTTGTCACCGATCCGCACGCAGCGCTCGGGCGGCACGCCGATGGTCTTCGTCCACAGGTCGTAGGCTTCGTCGTCGCTGTGGTAGACGGTGATCCACAGGCGATCGGGCGAGAGCTTGTAAACCTGGGTCAGCAATTCCCAGGCGAACACGATCGCATCCTGCTTGAAGTAATCGCCAAAGCTGAAGTTGCCCAGCATCTCGAAGAAGGTGTGGTGGCGCGCCGTGTAACCGACATTTTCCAGATCGTTGTGTTTGCCGCCCGCGCGCACGCAGCGCTGCGACGTGGTCGCACGGGTATAGGGGCGCTTTTCCTTGCCGAGGAAGACCTCCTTGAACTGCACCATCCCCGAGTTGGTAAACAGTAGCGTCGGATCGTTCGCCGGCACGAGCGGGCTCGAGGCGGCGACCGTGTGACCCTTGGTGCGGAAAAATTCGAGAAAGCTGGTGCGGATGTCGGCGGATT
Source organism: Betaproteobacteria bacterium (assembly GCA_032125995.1). Classification (GTDB taxonomy): domain Bacteria; phylum Pseudomonadota; class Gammaproteobacteria; order Burkholderiales; family SG8-39; genus SG8-39. The sequence goes on from JAQBBQ010000274.1 coordinate 13,350, forward strand.
TCATCGCGCCGACATTCTAATGGAAGGCTAGGCGCAGGCGGTTAGCGCTTGTCCGCGTCGCCCTCGTCCGCGTCGTCGTCGAACGTGCCGAGCGCAGCGCGGATCGTGTCGTAGGAGAAGCCGCGGCCCTGCAGGAACCGGGTCCGGCGCGCACGTTCCTCGCGTGTCGTCACCGGCGCGGAAAAGCGACGCCGTACGATCGCGCGCGCATGGGCAAGTTCGCCGGCTGCGGCCTGCGCAGCTTCGTGTTCGACGAGGTCGGCCGCGACGCCGCGGGCGCGCAGGTCCTGGCGCACGCGCCGGGCACCGAATTTGCGCGCGAGCACCCGCGCGCGCTCCTCTGCATAGCGCGCGTCCGACAGCTGGCCCTTTGCGACGAGCGTATCGAGCAGCGTGTCCAGTGCCTCGCTCGAAGCAGCGTGGGGCGCGAGCTTGCGCGCCAGCTCGGCGCGTGTGTGCTCGCGTCGCACGAGGGCGCGCAGCGCCCGTGCCTTCAGCTCGGCGGGCGAATCGGGCGCTGCTGGATTCTGGCCCGAAGAACCGGAACTAGCGGAACTATCCGCGCTTGCGCGCCGCGGCACGGGGCGCAGAGGAGACGTCCTCGGGTTGTGGCTGTTCCACCGCCGCTTCCTCGTTCGCGGCCACAACCACCAGCAGCGGCATGGCAATACCCGCCTTTTCCCGGATTTTCATCTCGATCTCGCGCGCAAGCTCCGGATTCTCACGCAGGAACTCACGCGAATTGTCCTTGCCCTGCCCGAGGCGGTCGCCCTTGTAGCCGTACCAGGCGCCGGATTTCTCCAGCACACCGTGTTGCACACCAAGCTCGAGAAGCTCGCCGTGGCGCGAGATGCCCTCGCCATAGAGGATGTCGAACTCGGCCTGGCGAAACGGCGGCGCGACCTTGTTCTTCACAACCTTGACGCGCGTCTCCGAGCCGATCACCTCGTCGGCCTTCTTGATCGAGCCGATGCGCCGGATGTCCATGCGCACCGAGGCGTAGAACTTGAGCGCGTTGCCGCCCGTCGTCGTCTCCGGACTGCCGAACATGACGCCGATCTTCATGCGGATCTGGTTGATGAAGATCACCAGCGTGTTGGTGCGCTTGATGTTCGCGGCGAGCTTGCGCAGCGCTTGGCTCATGAGGCGCGCCTGCAGGCCCATCTGCGGTTCGCCCATCTCGCCCTCGATCTCGGCCTTTGGCGTGAGCGCCGCCACCGAGTCGATCACGATCACGTCGACAGCACCCGAGCGCACCAGCATGTCGGCGATCTCCAGCGCCTGTTCGCCGGTGTCGGGCTGCGAAATCAACAGTTCGTCGATGTTGACCCCCAGCTTCCCCGCGTACTGCGGGTCGAGCGCGTTTTCGGCGTCGATGAAGGCCGCGGTGCCGCCCATCTTCTGCATTTCGGCGACCACCTGAAGCGTGAGCGTGGTCTTGCCCGAGGACTCCGGCCCGTAGATCTCGACCACCCGGCCGCGTGGCAGGCCGCCGACACCGAGCGCGATGTCGAGCCCGAGCGAGCCGGTCGAGACGACGTCTATGTCCTTAATCGCCGCGGAGTCCATGCGCATGATGGAGCCCTTGCCGAACTGCTTTTCGATTTGGGAAAGCGCCGCCGACAGCGCCTTGGCCTTGTTGTCGTCCATCGTGTACCTCTTATGATCTGCGTCGACATCTACGGCAAGCCGAAATACGAACGACGGCTGGGCCGACACCGGATACTGTATAAACGTCCATGCATTGTAGCGGTTGACCGAGGCCTGTCAACGGCAGCAATGGTAAATTCCGGCTTTCTTAATTCAAACAATCCTTTGGGAGTCGAGCGATGGCAAAGGTCGCATTTCTTGGGCTGGGCGTGATGGGCTATCCGATGGCCGGGCACCTGGCGAAAAAGGGCGGGCACGACGTCACCGTGTACAACCGCTCCAGCGCCAAGGCCGAAAAGTGGGTGAAGGACTACGGTGGCAAAAGTGCCCCGACCCCGGCGGAAGCCGCGAAAGACTGCGCATTCGTCATGCTGTGCGTCGGTAACGACGCTGACGTGCGCGCGGTCGTCTTTGGAGACAAAGGTGCGCTCGCGGGCATGAAGAAAGGCGCGATCCTCGTCGACCATACGACGGCGTCGGCGATCGTCGCACGCGAAGTGCATGCAAGCGCGAAGGAAAAAGGCGTCGGCTTCGTCGACGCGCCGGTCTCGGGCGGCCAGGCGGGGGCGGAAAACGGCCAACTCGGCATCATGTGCGGCGGCGAGGCGGCGGTCTTCGATAAGGCCAAGCCCGTCCTCGAC
>JAQBBQ010000275.1:0-4560 GCA_032125995.1 Betaproteobacteria bacterium
CCTACAATCGCGCGATGAGCGCGCTTCCCGAAACGGTTGAACACGTCGTCGGCGCTGCACCCGACGCTCCCGACGCCGCGGTGATCTGGCTGCACGGCCTGGGCGCCGACGGCCACGATTTCGAGCCCGTGGTGCCGATGCTGGTCCTGCCGCCGGGTCTTTCCCTGCGCTTCGTTTTTCCGCACGCACCGATGCGTCCGGTGACGCTGAACGCCGGCATGGTGATGCGCGCCTGGTACGACATCCTCCAGCTTGGTGGCGGCGCCGAGGACGAAGACGGCATCCGGTCGTCGCAGCTTCTTCTCGAAGGGTTGATTGCGCGCGAGGAAGCGCGCGGGATTGAGGCGTCGCGCATCGTCCTCGCCGGGTTTTCGCAGGGCGGGGCGGTCGCGCTGCAAACGGGGCTGCGGTGTTCCAAGCGCCTGGCCGGGATCCTTGCGCTGTCGACCTACCTGCCCCTCGCATCGACCCTGGCCGACGAGCGTGACCGCGCGAATTTCGAGTTGCCGATCTTCATGGCGCACGGCACCGACGACTTGATGATCCCCACCGCATGGGCCGAGCGCTCGAGCACCGCGCTGAAGGCGATCGGTTATGGCGTCGAGTGGCATACCTATCCGATGGGCCATGCGATCTGCCCCGAGGAAATCGCCGCGGTCGGGGCGTGGCTGGGGAAGGTGCTGGGGTAGGCGCTCGCGCGCGGTCCCGGTCCAGGTGGGGCGGCTAACCCAGGACTTTCCTGAGCGCTGCAACGCAGTCTTCGAAGCTTGGATTGAAATCCAGCGTCTCGAGCGCGGCGAAGGTCGTGCGCAGCGGTGCTTCGTTTCGCGTGATCCGCTCGAGGAGTGCGTCGCGTCGCGCGTGCAGAATCGCGCTGATTGAGACGAGCGCGTCCGGCTCGCGCTGGGAAATGAGTGCAAAGTCGAAGAGGTCTCGCGCGGTGAATTCTTGGCCGCGGTGATGGATTTTCTTGGCGATGATCTCCGCCGACGTCTCGACCTGAACGGTGCGTCCGAGAACCGTTTCCGCGACCGTCGGGTTTGACGTAAGCGGTGCGGCGACCACGAAATCGATCTCGCCCTCGGGGAAGTACAACTTCACGAACCCTGCCTGCTCCAGGTAGCGCGATGTCATCGACTCCGCCGTCGGGCTCAGGCGTGGGCTCAGGTAGGACAGGTATTGCGGGTCCGCGATGAAGATGTCGATGTCCTTGCTGAGGCGGTGACGATGGCGGCGCATGAGTGCCGTGCCACCGCCGAAACTCCAGTCATCGAGGGCAGGCGCCACCTGGCCGACCGAATCGATGACCTCAAGCGCCCGCTGGAAAAGCGTCTCCCACGTTTTCAGACGATCTTCCGCCATCGTTCGCTCTTTAGGCTGACGTCCAACGCCCGCGCGATCTTGCGCACGTTCGTCTCGACCTTGCCCGGCTTTCCCCATTTACCTACTTGTGCGATCAGGCCGCGCAGCAGGGCGGGCGGCGCCTCCTCGAGCAGGGCGACGAAGTGCGCTTCCTTGCCCGGGGCGGGCCTGCCCGAAAGCAGCGCGTGAACGAGTTCGTCGGGCGTGAGTGTGTTTCGAAAACTGACGCTCACGCTCGCGCAGGCCATCGCGATGAAGTCGGGCTGCGTCGTCCTCGTCGCCGGACGCACCGCGAGCTGCATGCCGAGCTGCTCGAGTATCGCGTCGGCTTTCTTGACGCCCAGATCCGGAAACAGGCCGTTTTCGAGGCGGTTCAGCGTCGTGCGAGACAGGCCCGCCGCCGCAGCCAGATCGGCCTGCGTCAGGCCGTTCGCCTGGCGCGCCTTGCGAATCGCCGCACCGATTTCCTGCAGCCGCATGAGTGCTCGGGAGATCACTAAATGTTAAATATGTTGCACATTATAGACCTGGCGTTCGGGCGCGTCCACCCCGGCGGGCGGTCAGTTGAAGTGCATGCCGCCGTTCACCGCGACCGTCTGCCCGGTCATATAGGCGTTCGCCGCCACCATGACGACGACTTGGGCGATTTCCTCGCTCGTGCCGAGGCGGCCGACGGGAATCTTGTCGACGTTTGCCGAGCGGTGCGGGGCGATCATTTCGGTGGCGATGAGTGACGGGGCGACCGCGTTCACCAGGACGTTGTCTTTGGCCAGGCGTGAGGCGTAGCCGCGCGTAAGGCCTTCCATGCCGGCTTTCGAGGCGTTGTAGTGCGCGCCGACCACGCCCGCACCGCGCGCCGCGCCCGAGGAGATGTTGATGATGCGTCCCCAGCCGCGCGTGCGCATCGCTTTGAAGACGGCGTTGGTGCAGAGGAAGGCGGATTTGAGGTTGGTCGCGATCGTGCGGTCGAAGTCTTCTTCGGTCAGCTCGTCGATGCTGCGGGTGAGGGCGTGGCCTGCGTTGTTGACCAGGATGTCGATCGGGCCGAGTTGTTTTTCGACTGCGGCGACGAGGGTTGCGACTTGTTTCGATTGAGAGACGTCGGCCTGGAAGGCGGCTGATTTTTTGCCGAGGGCTTTGATGGCGGCGACGGTTTCTTCGGCTTCTTTCATTTTTTCACGGTAGTTGACCGCGACGTTGGCGCCGGCTTCCGCCAGGGCGATGGCGATCGCCTTGCCGATGCCGCGCGAGGCGCCGGTGACGAGGGCGGTTCGATTTGCGAGCGAGTCGGGCATGGGTGGTCTCCGCTATTCGAACAGTTCTGCGTGGGTGCCGGTGCGGACGAATACGACTTCCTCACCTTGCGGCGTACGCTTGATTCGATAAATCAGTACCCAGTCGCCGCGCACGTGGCAGTCCCGAAAATCGCTCCACGCGCCTTTGAGGGGATGGTCGAGGTACTCGGGTGCGAGCGGGCCACGCGCATCGATCAGCAGTTGCATGACCTGCTCCAGCTCTCGCATCGGGTAGCGACCGCTCCGCTCGAGCCTGCGCCAGTCCTTAGCGAACTGCTTTGTGTGCCCGCTTCGTCTTGGGGCGCTTGCGCCGGAGGCCATCGCTCAGGTCCTGAGCACGGTCGTAGCGCGCGCGTGTTTCCCGCGCCTCGAACATGGCGGCCTGCGTCGTGGCATTGGGGACTTCGCGCACCTCGAACGGCAGCCCGCGTGTGGCGACCACCTGGCGCAGGAACAGGCGGATCGCGTCGCTGATGTTGAGGCCGACCCGGCCGAGCACGGCCTGGGCCTCGTCCTTGAGCTCGGGTTCGATGCGGGAGCGGATTTCGGAAGTCAGCATGTCGGGTTTGTTTGGGCTTCGCGTCAACGTCGCTGCAATGTAGCTACAATGGCGGCACTTGTCAAGTGGCACGAGACGAAGGAGATCGTTATGGCCAAGCGTAAACGCAAACCGGTGCATCCCGGTGTTGTGCTGGGCGAGGATTTCCTCAACGACATGGGGATCAGCCAGTATCGCCTCGCGAAGTCGATCGGCGTGCCGGCGCGCCGCATCAACGAGATCGTCCAGGGCAAGCGCGGGATCACCGCGGACACCGCGCTGCGTCTCGGTAAGTTCTTTGGCATGGAGGCACAGTTCTGGATGAACCTGCAGTCGCACTACGACCTCGAGGTCGCGCGCGACGCGCTCGCTGGCACGCTCGAGCGCGACGTCGAGGCGATGAAGGCGGCGTGAAAGGGGAGGTCAGCGGGCGAACGCGCGCTCGAGGACTGCGGTGACGTATTCGTAGCTGCCAGGATCCTTCGATTCGCACGGGCCGGCGATGTTGAGGGTTCGCACGCGGTCGACGTGGGAAAGAAGCGCCGCGAGTATTTGATCGACCGGTTTGTCAGGTCTGGGGTAGAGCATTGGCTAATAGCCGATCTTCGATTTGTTTCGCAGTGTCGTGGTTCCTGGTATCCAGCGTCGCCATGAGGTCCGCATACACGAGCAGGGGCGGCGCCAGACCGTCGTCGTATGCCGCTTGGGGCTCGAAGTGCCAGAATTTGTGCAGGAGCTCGATGTCGCCGTAGGGATCGGCGCGCAGTCGGTTCTCCAATACGAACTTCCCGGGATCGCCGGGCAGGTAAACCGTAAACGTTCCCGGTTCCCGATTCCCGGTGAGCCGATCTGCTGCAACCTCGCCGCCCCAGACCGCGTCGTACTTCTTCAGTTGGGCGGTTCGCCACCAAGCGGGATTCGTCGGTTGAAATTTGCGGGCTGCAAGCTTCGGACGAAGCCTGATCGCGTAGTTGGTAACCCACTCCTTCGCGAGTTTTGTCGCATCGACGAACCTGCGGTCCCCTCGTTGTTTTCCGCCGATGACATGGCCGCGTTTTTCCAGGTCGAAGAACACCCAGCCAACGGTACCGAGCGCGACATCGGCGGCAGCAGCGATGTCGCGGTAGGGTGCGTTCAGTAGTTCCGGCTTGCACAGCAGCGCGAAAATGACGCGAAGCGCGGTTGGGGTACCGGCCCCCTTGGGCGCGGTGGTCGCTCCGTCGTAGGCTGGGGGGCGTTCCCCACGCACATGGACGAACATGCCGGGGCCCTTCAGGTAGGCGTTCCCGGTGGCATCGATGAACTGGAGATCGATTTCGCGGCAGTAATTTGCGAGTTCGGTCGTCAAGTAGGGAGCGACGAGTA
>JAQBBQ010000276.1:0-6415 GCA_032125995.1 Betaproteobacteria bacterium
GCGCCGCGGAAGGCCGCAAAAGCGGTGAAGCGGAAAGCGGTGAAGCGCAAGGTCGTAAAGCGAAAAGCTGTGAAGCGCAAAGTCGTGAAGCGCCGCGCCAAATAGGTTTGTATCCGAAAGGGGTCCGAAAGGGGTCAGACCCCTGTGGATAAGTTGCCCGGGGTCAGACCCCTTTTTTTGATCATCGAAGGCCGCCAGTGATTCAAATGGGGTCTGACCCCAAAGTTATCCACAGGGGTCTGACCCCATGCTGACCCCGTTCTACGTCGCCGCCGCTTCCCCGAAGTGCGCGGCGCCCGAAGGAGAAACTGAATGTTCAAATCGTTCTTCGCCAACCGGCGCTGGTTTGCCTGGTCGCTCGCCGGCAGCGTCGCGATCCTCGCCGTCACCTGGTTCAAGGTGCGGCTCGACGTGCGGATCAACGAGTGGTTCGGGGATTTCTACGACACGCTGCAGAAGGCGCTCGCCACGCCCGGGGCGGTCGAGTTCAACGACTTCCTCGCCAAGTGCCTGACCTTCGCCGGGATCGCGGGGACCTACATCACGGTCGCGGTGATTCTTGAATTCTTCATCCGCCATTACGTGTTCCGCTGGCGCACCGCGATGAACGACTACTACATGTCGTACTGGCCGCAGCTGCGCCCCATCGAGGGCGCCGCGCAGCGCGTACAGGAGGACACGATGCGATTCGCGCGCATCGTCGAGGGGCTCGGGGTCGCGTTCATGCGCTCGGTGATGACGCTGATCGCGTTTCTCCCGCTGCTTTGGGGTCTGTCGAAGAGCGTGACCGAACTGCCGTGGATCGGCGCGATCGACCATTCGCTCGTCTGGCTCGCGATCGTCTCAGCCGCGGCGGGTACCGTGCTGCTGGCGCTCGCGGGGATCAAGCTGCCGGGGCTCGAATTCAACAACCAGATGGTCGAGGCCGCCTACCGCAAGGAGCTCGTCTACGGCGAGGATCATGACGACCGGGCGCAGCCAGAGACCGTCGGACAGCTGTTCGCCGGCGTACGCCGGAATTACTTCCGGCTCTACAAGCACTACCTGTACTTCGACGTCGCGAAGTGGTCCTACCTGCAGTTCTCGGTCATCGTGCCGTACATCATGATGGGGCCGACCATCGTCGCCGGCATCATCACGCTCGGCACCCTGCAGCAGATCCTGCGCGCCTTCGATCGGGTGGAAAACTCGTTTCAGTTCCTCGTCAACTCCTGGGGAACGATCATTGAGCTGATCTCGATCTACAAGCGCCTGCGCGCGTTCGAAGCGACCATCGACGCGGGCGGCGCGATGCGCGCCGTGGTGACCCCTGGCCCGGAGGGCGCGGCCGTCTGACGCAGCCGCGCGCCCGGCTCAGCCACCGGGCTTCGCCAATATGTAGTCGACCGTGAACAGGTCGACGAAGACGTCGCGCCACGCCTTGCCGGCCTCGGCGAGCAGCGTACGCAGCGGCGCACCCTCCTCGCCCGCGCCGATCGCACATTCGACCAGCAGCAGGTAGCGCTGCTCGCCCGGACCGCCACCGTAGATCTTGCGCTCGGAGGTCTGGATGCCCGAGATCGCGCGGTCGATCTCGAACAGCCGCGTACGCGCAACGCCCGGCAGCGCCACAACGCGCTCGACGATCCCCGCATCGAGCGCCTCGGCATTGAAGCGCACCGACACGAGGCAGGGCGCGCCGAACAGGTCGCTCGCGCCGCGCTCGGTAAGGCGCTTGTAGATGTTGCGCGCCGGTTCGCGAAAGTTCGGCAGCGATTCGCGCGTCCACGCGGTTGGCGCGTTCAGCCGCGCAAGGTAGTCGGGGCCGCCGAGGACCGCGGGCTCGCGCGTTTCGTACATCATGAGGAAAAAATCGCGCGTGCCGTGGCCAAGGTAGCGCTGGCCGGCGAGAAAACCCGGAATCGACACGCGCTCGGGCATGTGCTCGCTGTTGTGCCATTGGCGAAAGCGATCGAGGTAGGCCGCGTCAATGCGCGCCCAGAAGGCCATCAGGCCGGTGCCGTCGCTCATGGTCGTTCCTTCAGAAGCCGCCGTCGCGCACTTCGAAGTGCGTCGGCTTGCCGTGGATCGGTTTGTCGTTCTGCACCCAGTCGGCGGTCCACTCGATCATCTTGCCCAGGGGCACGATCGGGTAGCCGAACAGGCACTGCGCCTGCAGACATTGATTCACCCACGCGTTGGGCGCTTCGACGCCGTCGAAGACCGGCTCGACGCCGAAGCACTTGCCGAACGCCTGCGCCAGCAGGCGCACGCTCGCGAGCTCCGGTCCGCCGATATTGAGCGGGCTCGCCGGCGTCGTGCAGTGCAGAAGCGAACGCAGGATCTGCGAACTCGAGTCGCCCTGCCAGACGACGTTCGCGTGACCGGTGGCCAACGGCACCGGCGCGCGGTTCATCACCCAGCGCGCGACGTCGTGCAGCACGCCGTAACGCATGTCGATCGCGTAGTTGAGTCGCATCAGCCGCACCGGCGTACCGTAGAGCGCGCTGTGGTAGTGGAACATGCGCTCGCGCCCGACGCAGGAGTTGGCGTAGTCGCCGAGCGGTTTCGGCTCGACGCTTTCGTCCCAGCCGCCGCTCACCACCGGGCCGAACGGGTAAACGCACAAGGTCGAGAACACGACGATGCGCGAAGCGCGGTAACGCTCGGCTACCAGCGCCGGCACCTTGGTGTTCATTGCCCAGGCGAAGCCGCGATCGGCGTCGGTGCCGAATTTCTTGCCCGCCATGTAGACGATGTTCGCCGCCGCCGGCAGCGCGGCGACCTGCTCGCGCTCGAGCAGGTCGCAGCTGACCGTCTCGATGCCCGCGGCCTCGAGCCGGCGCTTGACCTCGGCGTCGCTGAAGCGCGCGACACCGATGACGCGCTTGTTCGGCGCCGCGCGCTTGGCGAGCCGCGCGAGCGTCGGCCCGATCTTGCCGCCGACGCCGAGGACCGCGATGTCGCCCTCGAGCCGTGCCATGTCGTCGATCAGCGCCTGGCTCGGGCGCGACATCAGTTCCTCGAGGGCGTCGACGTCGTCGATACGCTCGGGCAAGTCTTCGAACCTCAGTACGTCCATTGCACGAGCCCCCTCCAAGTTTGCCCCTCGGCCGCGGCGACGCTAGCGAGGCTTGCACGCCCTGTCAACCGGCGACCATCCGATTACGCTACCTATAATGGCGCGCCATGCGGCTCTCCATCTATCACCACGCGAACGGTGTGCACACCGACGGCGCCATCCAGGTCGTCTACGACCTCACGCACGATGTCGTCCATTACGGCTCGCTCCGCATCGATGGTCCCGCGCTGCGCTGGGCGCTCGAAGACAGCGCTGGCGACGGCGCGCTGCTCTCGGTCGAGCTCGCGCTCGATCGCAGCCAGTCCTGGCTCCTGCGCTGCGACCGCGTCGACTTTCCGCCCGGTGCCGTTGCCTACCGCCATACCCACCCGGGTCCGGGCATCCGCTGCCTGCTGTTCGGCGAGATCAGCATCGAAACCGAGGGCGCCTCGAGCCGCTACGGACCGCTCGGCGCATGGTTCGAGAGCGGCCCCGCGCCGGTGCGCGCGGTCGCCTCGTCCGACGCACCGAGCGCCTTCGCCCGCGTCATGCTCCTGCCGCGCGAATGGCGCGACCAGCGGACCGTCCGCTACGTCGATCCGGTCGATGCCGAACGCCCGAGGCTGCAGACTGCGCGCGTGTATTTCGACGTCGACATTGAGGTCTGAAACCCGTTTTCCTTGGAGACAGGATGACGCAATCCTCAAGCCTACGTTTCGGCAGCGGCGGCAATCGCCTGCGCAGCGAGGACGATCCGCTGCTGATCGGGCGCGCGACATTCACCGACGACCTCGTGCTTCCCGGCCAAGCCTGTGCCGCGTTCGTCCGCGCCGCGATCGGCCACGGCACGATCCGCACGCTCGATGCGAACCAGGCGACGCGCATGCCCGGGGTAGTCGCGGTATTCACGGCGCAGGACCTGGCCGCCGACGGCATCGGAGAGATTGCGCCGGTTTCGGTCTTCAACGGTCGCGATGGAAAACCCATGGCATCGGCCGCGATACCCGTACTCGCGCACCCGCGCGTACGTTACGTCGGTGAACCGATCGCCTGCGTGGTGGCGGAGAGCGCGGCACAAGCGCAGGACGCGGCCGACGCCGTGCAAGTCGAATACGACGCGTTGCGCGCTGCGGTCACTGTCGAGCATGCGCTCGCGCCGCACGCCCCGACGCTGTGGGACGCGGCGCCCGACAATGTCTCGCTCGACTGGGAGGACGGCGACGCGGCGGCGGTGGATGCCGCGTTCGCGCGGGCGGCGCACGTTGCACGCGTTCGGCTGCTCGATACGCGCCTCGCACCGAGCGCGATCGAGCCGCGCGCTGCGCTCGGCGCATGGGACGCGCAAACGCAGCGCTACACCCTGATTGCCCCGACGCAGGGCGTTGCGGTGGTGCGCAAACTTCTCGCCGAAGGGGCGCTCAGGGTTCCGGTTGCGCAACTGCGCGTGCTCACCCACGACGTGGGGGGTGGATTTGGCATGAAGGTGCAGCCCTACGCGGAGTACGCAGCGCTGCTCTATGCCGCACGCAAGCTGGGCCGTCCGGTGAAGTGGTGCGCGAGCCGCGTGGAGAGCTTTCTTGCCGATACCCACGGCCGCGACGGGCAACTCGAAGGCGAACTCGCGCTCGACGCAGGCGGCAAGTTCCTCGGTCTGCGGTTTCGCGCCGCGGTGGGCATCGGTGCCTACACCTCGACCTACGTCGCAATCATCGCGACCAACAATTCCAAGAACTGCCTGTCGAGCGTGTACGTAATCCCGGCAATCCACGCGCGCGCGCAAATGGTGTTTACCAACGCGGCGCCCCTCGGACCGTACCGCGGTGCGGGCCGTCCCGAGGCGCTGTACGTGGTTGAGCGGTTGATCGACGAGGCGGCACGCGTGACCGGCATCGACCGCGTCGAGCTCAGGCGGCGCAATCTGATTCCCGCCAGCGCGATCCCGTATCGCACGCCCAATGGTCCAATTTACGACAGCGGAGAATTCCATGCGGTGCTCGACAAGGCGCTGGCGCTCGCCGACTGGCACGGTTTTCCCGCACGACGCACCGCGTCCGAACGGGCCGGTGCGCTGCGCGGCATCGGCCTCGCCTGCTTTCTCGAAGTCGCCGGCGGAATCCTCGACGAAGTGGTCGACCTGCGGTTCGAGGCGGACGGTGCGGTGTCGCTGCGCACCGGCGCGCAGGCGATGGGACAGGGGCACCTGTCGACGTTTCCGCCGATCATCGCCCGCAAACTCGGCATCGACGTTTCGCAGGTCCGTCTGATCGAGGGCGATAGCGATGAAGTGCCTGCCGGCACGCCAAGCGTCGCATCGCGCTCGATGATGATGGCCGGCAACGGCGCCGTGCTCGCCTGCGACGCGGCGATCGACAAGGGGCGCCGCATTGCGTCCCACCTTCTCGAGGCGGCGGCGGTCGACATCGAATTCGCCGACGGACGGTTCCGGGTCACCGGCACCGATCGCGAGGTTTCGATCCTCGATCTCGCGCGGCGCGCGCGCGCAATGACGGATCTGCCGCCCGAACTCGCCGGCGGGCTCGATACGGTGGCGAAGTTCGTCACCCCACAGTTCAGTTTTCCGAACGGCTGTCACGTCTGCGAAGTCGAGATCGACCCGGAAACCGGCGTCGTACGCGTCGTCGGCTATGCCGCCGTAGACGACGTGGGCGAAGTCATGCACGAGACCATCGTCGAAGGGCAGGTGCACGGCGGGATTGCGCAGGGACTCGGGCAGGTGCTTGGCGAACAGGTGGTGTACGGCGAGGACGGTCAGCTGCTGACCGCGAGCTTCATGGACTACATGATGCCGCGCGCGGACGACCTGCCGGCATTCGCGCTCGGCCACCACGTCGTGCCCTGCACCAACAATCCCCTCGGCGTGAAGGGCGCGGGCGAATCGGGCGTCGCCGGTTCGCTGCCGGCGGCGGTGAGCGCCGTGCTCGATGCGCTCGCCGTGCGCGGCGTACGTCACCTCGATCTGCCACTGACGCCGCAGCGCGTGTGGAAGGCGTTGCAGGGATCGTGATGTACGACTGCTTTGGTTTTTGACGAACGGCGTCGAACGGGTCCGTCACTTCGCAGGCCGTAGGGTTGAGCGCTACCCCGGGGCCCATTTTGGGCCGATGAATCCCGAGGCCCTCTAGGGTGACTACCCCAAAGCGGACGGTCCTAGGTCGCCGTTCGACCCTTAGCAGACGGTGGGACTACGTGAACACATCGCATGCCGGCACCGCCGAATTTCTTTCCGTCGCTACGCCGAAGGCGTAGAGTTCTCCTCAGGCTCGTCCTGAATGGAGAGCGCCGTGAGCCACGTCGGACGTAGGCAATTCTTGATCGCCGGCGGCGCGTTGCTCGCAGCGCCGCGTACTGCCCGAG
>JAQBBQ010000277.1:0-6132 GCA_032125995.1 Betaproteobacteria bacterium
GCAGTCGAGGGTAAGGGGCCGCTCGCGACGCAGACCCTGACACTGGTGACGCCGGCGCTGGCGAACGACCGGGACGACCACGGCAGGAACGAAGGCGAAAGCCTATGGGAGGACGTGCACGAATTGCTCGCGCACCTCAGCCTGCTGCTCGTGTTTCTGCACATCGTCGGTGCGCTGGTCTCAAGCCTGATCCATCGCGAGAATCTCGTGCGCGCGATGATTACCGGAAGGAAAAGGCTAGAAAGGGCAAAAAGGGGTCAGACCCCCTTTTAGATAACCGTAGGCCTTCGATCATCAAAAAGGGGTCTGACCCCTTTCTTCTCTTTCTTCTATCCGACCACGTACGCCGCGCTGCCGGTAGCGATCAGCTCGCCCGTATCATTTTCGAGTTGCATGTGCGCGACCGCGATGCGGTTGCCCATGCGCACGAGCTCGCCGCTCGCGATGAAGTAGGCACCGCGCCCGGGGCGCAGATAGTCGACGCGCAAGTCGATGGTACCGATGTTCGGAAACACCGGCCGCCCGTCCCGGGACCTCAGATGCTCGCTGTCTTTCTCGAACAGCGCGACGTGAATGACTACACCCGCCATGAGGTCGAGCACCGACGAGATGACGCCGCCATGCAGGATCTGGCGCTCGGGATTGCCGATCAGCTCGGGCCGCATGTCGACGCGGATCTTCGGATTCTTCGAATCGAGCGACGCAAGCTTCACGCCGAGCAGGCGGTTGAAGGGGACGTGCTCCTCGAAGATCTTCTGCAGCTGATGCGCAAGCTGCGCGCGCTGATCACGCGCCTTTTTCGTCGTCATGGCTGCCAGCCCAGTTGCCGTGCGGCGAGGTCCTTCATGATTTCCTCGGTGCCGCCGCCGATGGTCATTACTTTCACTTCGCGGTAGATTCGCTCAGATTTCGCCCCGCGCATGAAGCCCGCGCCGCCGAGCGTCTGTACCGCCGCGTCGGCGCAGAACTGCATCGTGCGGGTGGCGAAGTTCTTTGTCATGCACAGCGCGGCGATCGCCACCGGATCGCGCGGCGTCTCGACCAACCGCCAGCACACGTCGTAGAGCATCGCGCGTGCGGCGTGCAGGCGGGTCTGCATGTCGACGAGTTTGTGGCGCATGACTTGATGGCCGAGCAGGGTCTGGCCGAAGGTCTTGCGCTCGCGCGCCCAGCTGATCGCTTCGTCGAGGCAGACCTGCGCGAAGCCCACCGCCATTGCCGCCATACCCAAGCGTTCGGCGTTGAAGTTGAGCATGATGGCGCGAAATCCTGCGTTCTCCTCGCCGATCAGGTTGGCGACGGGTACGCGGCAGTCGACGAAGCTGAGCAACGCGGTGTCCGAGCACCACCAGCCCATCTTCTTGAGCGGCGTGCGGGTGAACCCGGGCCGATCGCGCTCGACGAGGACCAGCGATACACCCGCGGCGCCCGGGCCGCCGGTACGCACCGCCACGGTGGTGAAGTCGGCGCGCATGCCCGAGGTGATGAACGTCTTCTCGCCGTTGATGACGAAATCGCCGCCATCGCGTTGCGCGCGCGTGCGTAACTGTGCGACATCGGAGCCGCCGCTCGGTTCGGTGATCGCAAGGGCGCTGATCTTTTCGCCGGCGAGAATCTGCGGCAGCACGCGTGCCTTGAGTTCGTCGCTACCGACGCGCGCGATGGGCGGCGCGCCAATGCCGTGCGAGAACAGGCTCGCCGACACGCCACCGGCGCCGGCGTGGGCAATTTCCTCGGCCAGGATCACGTGATAGAAGAGGTCGGCTTCGATGCCGCCGTATTCCTCTGGAAAGCCCACCGCGAGCAGTCCGGCGGCGGCGGCCTTTCGATACAGCCCACGCGGGAACTCGCCGGCCTCGTCCCACTCGGCGACCTGCGGTGCGAGTTCTTTGTCGACGAAGCGGCGTACCGTGTCGCGGAACTGTTCGTGCTCCGGGGTCAGCGCGGCGTGGGCGCGGCTCATGCGGCTTCGAATTCCAACAGCAATTGCCCCGGCGCGACCTGTGCGCCGGGCGCCACATGGACGGCGGTGATGCGCGCCGCGGCGCCGAGGGTCAGGGCGTGCTCCATCTTCATCGCTTCGAGCACGACCAGCGTGTCGCCGGCCTCGACCGCGACGCCCGCCTTGGCGTGTATCGCAACCACGCGGCCGTTCATCGGGGCGGTCAGGCGGCCGTGGCCATCGAGCGCGCCACTCGCCTGACGCGCGGGCGGTGCGTGCAGGACATCGTCGAAACGAAAGCTTGCCCCTTCACAGGCCAGATGAATCGTGTGGCCGTGCACTGCAAAGGCGACTGCGGTTTCGTGTTCGCCGTTCAACTCCAGACGCGCCTGCGGAGCGCTAAGTTCGAGCAGGCGCAGTTGGACTGCGTTGCCATCAACAGCGATCCGGTAGATGCCGTCCTCGAACGAGAACACCACATCGCGCGGCGCTTCGGTATGGGCGCAGGCGAGGCGCGCGCGCATGACACGTGCCGGCGTGTTCGACCATGATGCCCACTCGCCGTAGCCGTTGATCTGCGCGCGCTGCGCGGCAGCCAGGACGGTCGCTATCGCGCAGGCGGTAGCATCCGGCGTCTGCGGGCTGACAGCGGGGCGCTGCTGGAGAAAGTCGGTGGTCGCCCCGTTGGCGGCGAAGCTCGGGTCGCGCAGCACCCCGGCGAGGAAAGCCTTGTTGGTTTCGAGGCCAAGCACGACGCACCGATCGAGCGCGGCGGCGAGCCGTTCGCGCGCGGCGTCGCGCGTCGGTCCATGCGCAATCAGCTTGGCGATCATCGAGTCGTAATGCGGCGACACCTCGGCGCCGTCCTCGAGGGCGTGATCGACGCGCACGCCGTCATCCGGCCGCCAGAGCACGACGCTGCCCGCCTGCGGCAGAAAGTCGCGTGCCGGGTCCTCGGCGCAGAGGCGTACCTCGATCGCATGACCCGAGAAGCGGACGTCCGCCTGAGCCAGCGGCAGGGGCTCGCCCGCGGCGACGCGCAGCTGCCATTCGACGAGGTCGAGCCCGGTGCGCAGTTCCGTAACCGGATGCTCGACCTGCAACCGCGTGTTCATTTCCATGAACCAGAAATTACGCTCGGCATCGAGCAGAAATTCAATCGTGCCGGCGCCGACGTAATCGACCGCCTGCGCGGCGGCGACCGCCGCGGCGCCCATGCGCTCGCGCAGTGCGTCATCGACCACGGGAGACGGCGATTCCTCAATGAGCTTCTGGTGCCGGCGCTGGACCGAACAGTCGCGCTCGCCAAGATGCAGGCAACGCCCCTGCGCGTCGGCAAAGATCTGCACCTCGATGTGGCGCGCCGATTCGAGCGCGCGTTCGAGCAGCAGCCTGCCGTCGCCAAACGCGTGCTCGGCCTCCGAGCGCGCAGCGGCGAGGGCCGCGCTGAGGGCCTTCGCGTTGCGCACCAGGCGCATGCCGCGGCCGCCGCCGCCCGCGGCCGCCTTGACCATGAGCGGATAGCCGAGTTTTGCTGCAGCGCGCGCGAGCGCGGCATCGGACTGGTCCGCAGCGTCGGTGCCGGGCAGAACGGGCACCTGCGCCTTGCGCGCGAGCCGCTTCGCTTCGGCCTTGTCGCCCATCGCACGTATCGCCTGCGGCGGTGGCCCGACCCAGACCAGGCCTGCGTCGAGCACGGCCTGGGCAAAGTCCGCGCTTTCGGCAAGGAACCCGTAGCCGGGATGAACCGCCTGCGCGCGCGTGCGCCGGGCGGCGTCCAGGATCGCCGCACTGTTCAGATAGGACGCGCGTGGCGACGCGGGGCCGATGCAGACCGCGGCGTCCGCTTCGCGTGCATGGCGTGCGTCACGGTCGCCCTCCGAGTACACCGCGATCGTGCGCAGGCCCATGCGCCGCGCCGTGCGCTGGATACGGATCGAGATCTCGCCCCGGTTGGCGATGAGCAGCGATGCGAATTGGGCCACGCGCGCTTGCCTATTTCCCGGAAAAGATGCCCATGCGTTTGGCGATGATCGACAGCATGACCTCGTCGGCGCCACCGCCGATCGAGGTCAGGCGTCCGTCGCGGTACATGCGCGAGACCGGGTTGTCCCAGGTATAGCCCATGCCACCCCAGAACTGCAGGCAGGCGTCCGGCACCGTGCGCCCGAGACGGCCCGCTTTCAGCTTAGCCATCGAGGCAAGGGTGGTGACGTCCTCGCCCTTCACGTAGAGCTCGACCGCGCGGTAGACGAGGGCGCGCAGCGCCTCGATCTCGGTCTGCAGTTCGGCGAGCGTGTAGTGCACCCACTGCTGGGCGAGCACCGTGCTGCCGAACAGCTTGCGCTCGCGCGTATAGGCGGCGGTTTCCTCAATGCAGCGCTGCAGGCCCTGCAGCTTGGAAGACGCGGCCCACAGGCGCTCCTCCTGGAACTGCGTCATCTGATAGGTGAAGCCCATGCCTTCTTCGCCGATGCGGTAGCGCTGCGGCACCCGCACGTCGTCGAAGTGGATCTGCGCCGTGTCGGAGGACATCATGCCGATCTTCTTCAGCTTTTTGGCGACGCTCACGCCCTTGGTCTTCATCGGCAGGCAGATGAGCGTCTTATTCTTGTGCGGTGCGCCCGCCGAGGTATTGGCGAGCAGGCACATCCAGTCGGCCTGGGTGCCGCTCGTGGTCCACAACTTGCCGCCGTTGATCACGTAATCGTCGCCGTCTTTTCGCGCCGTGGTCTTGATCGACGCCACGTCCGACCCGGCGCCGGGCTCCGAGACGCCAAGGCAGGCGACATAGTCGCCCGAGATCGACGGTGCGAGGAATTGCGCTTTCACCTCGTCCGAGCCGAAGCGCGCGAGCGCGGGCGTCGCCATGTCGGTCTGCACGCCGATCGCCATCGGCACGCCGCCGCAGCGAATGTTGCCGAGCGTCTCGGCCATGACCATGGCGTAACTCCAGTCGAGTCCGCTGCCGCCGGATGCCTCCGGCTTGGTCAAGCCGAGGAAGCCGAGCTTGCCCATCTGCTTGAACAGCGTCTTGGCCGGAAAGATTTCCGCCTCCTCCCACGCATCGACATGCGGGTTGATCTCGTTGTCGATGAAGCGTTTGAGATTGCGCTTCAGTTCTTCATGTTCGTGGGTGAATTCCATCTCAAGCTCCAAGGGGTCAGACCCCCTCGGGGTCAGACCCCCTTTTAGGTAACCGTAGGCCTTCGATCATCACAAAGGGGTCTGACCCCTTTTGCCTTTCCGGGGTCTGACCCCATTTAAGGCCTCGCCACCCCAAACTGCATCGGCCGCAGCACCCGCGCATCGGCTTCCTTGCAGATCGAGAGCGCAAAGCCGAGGACATTGCGCGTGTCGCGCGGATCGATGATGCCGTCGTCCAGCATCAGGCGGCTGGTCATCAGCGCGCTCGATTGGCGCTCGAAGTTCTCCATGATCTGCGCCTTCATGGCGTCGATCTTTGCCGTATCGACCGGTAGGCCTTTGCGCTTCATGCCCGCCTCGCTGACGATTGCCATGGTGAGCGCAGCCTGCTCGGCGCCCATCACCGAAGTCTGCGCGTTCGGCCAGGAGAACAGGAACCGCGGATCGTAGGCGCGTCCGCACATGCCGTAGTTGCCGGCGCCGAATGAGGCACCGCACATGAGCGTGATCTGCGGCACCGTCGCGTTGGCCACGGCCTGGATCATCTTTGCGCCGTGTTTGATCATCCCGGCTTCCTCGGATGCCTTGCCGACGATGTAACCGGTGGTGTTCTGCAGGTAGACGATCGGAATGCCGATCTGGCAGCAGGCCTGGATGAAATGGATCGCCTTGGTTGCACCGTTCGGATCGAGCGGGCCATTGTTGGTAATGATGCCAACGCGCATGCCCTGGATCGCGGCGTGACCGCAGATCGTCGCCGGGCCGTAGTCGGCCTTGAAATCGAGAAAGTCGGAATCGTCGACGAAGCGCGCAATGGCTTCACGCATGTCGACCGGCTTGCGATAGTCGGCCGGCATCACGCCAAGCAGTTCCTCGGCGGGGTAGCGGGGCGGTTTACCGGACGGCGCCGCGGCCGCACCCCAGTCGAGACGCGCCAGGACTTCGCGCGCAATGCGCACGCCGTCGGCATCGTCCTCGGCGATGTATTCGCCGAGACCCGAGACCTGGGTATGCATGACCGCACCACCGAGTTCCTCGTCGGT
>JAQBBQ010000278.1:0-8850 GCA_032125995.1 Betaproteobacteria bacterium
CCACGCCGATGAGGAGTCGGCGTCGATGCCTTGCGTACTCGATCTTGCCTTGGGTGGAGGTCCAACCATCCGCAACGCGCGGCGACCGCCACAAGTACAGGAACAGCAACAGCGCGCCAACCGTCGTTATATAGAGGCCGAACGTGCTGAGTAGCCAAGTAACGTTCATGTCCCCCCTCCCGGGATCGAAAATTCGCACCGAACAGTCAGGCGCAGCATACGCGGCGGCATCTGAATCTGGATAGCCCTAAAAGGCTAATCTTAACAAGGAACTACATTTAGCCTGGCATCCGGTGGCGAATCCCCGGCACTGCGTCATCCTGCGGACGCTGCGCGTGCGGCGCGCTCATGCAAGCTTGCCCGCGAGCGCGTCGATCACGGCATCGAGCGGCATGTCGGCGGTGAACACTGCCAGCGCACCGGCATCGACCAGCGCCGCGCGGTCCTCGGGCGGAATCGTGCCGCCGACGAACACCCCGATGTCGTCCGCGCCGGCGCGGCGCAGCGCTTCGATCACCTCGCGCGTCAGTTCCTTGTGGCTGCCCGACAGGATCGACAGGCCGATTGCGTTGACGTCTTCGTCCACCGCGGCGCGCACGATGTACTCGACCGAACGGCGCAAGCCGGTGTAAATCACTTCCGCGCCGGCATCACGCAGCGCGAGCACGGCGACCTTCGCGCCGGCGTCGTGCCCGTCGAGACCTGGCTTCGCTACCAGGATGCGCTTGCCCGCGAGCGGACCGCGGGCGGGTGCCGCAGTCATAGCCGCACCGGCTCCTGGAACTCACCCCAGTGCGCTTTCAGGCGCGCGACCATCTCGCCCACCGTCGCGTAGGCGTGGCAGCACTCGACGAGGATGGGCATCAGATTCGCGTCGTCACGCGCCGCCGCATCGCCGAGTTGCGCGAGCGCGCGTTCGACGCGCGTGGTCTCGCGCGTCTGGCGCAGGCGCTCGAGCTTTTCGAGAACGCGGGTCGACAGCGCGGGGTCGAGGCGGAACACCTCGCCATAGTTTTCGGTCTGGTCTGCGCGCCGGTAGCGGTTCTGTCCGACGACGACCCGCGCGCCGGCGTCGGTCGCGCGTTTGCGCTCGAGCGCACGGATGGCGATGCGCCGCTGCAGCCAGCCGTCCTCGATCGCCTTGACCACACCGCCGTAGTCATCGATCGCCTGCATGACCTTGACGATCTCTGCGTCCATGCGCTCGGTGAGCCACTCGACGTAGTGGCTGCCGCCGAGCGGATCCACGGTCGCCGCGATCCCGCTCTCGTGCTGAACGATCTGCTGCGTGCGCAGCGCGATCTCGGCCGAGAACTCGGTGGGGATCTGGAACGCCTCGTCGTAGGCGCAGGTGAAGATCGACTGCGCGCCGCCGAGCACCGCGGCGAGATTCTCGATCGCGACACGGACGATATTGTTGTAGGGTTGCGCGGCGGTGAGCGAGGAGCCGCCGCAGACCACGCCGAAGCGAAAGTGCAGTGCCTTCTCATCCTGCACGCCGTAGCGCTCGCGCAGCAGCCGTGCCCAGATCCTGCGGCCGGCGCGAAACTTGCACGCTTCCTCGAACAGGTCCATGTGGACGTAGAAGAAAAACGACAAGCGCTTGGCGAACTGCTCGACGTCCCCGCCGCGCCGGATCAGCTCATCGACATAGGCCAAGCCGTTGGCGAGCGTGTAGGCCATCTCCTCCACCGCGGTGCAGCCCGCGTCGCGCACATGCGCGCCGGCGATCGAAATCGCGTTGAAGCGCGGCGTGACCTGGTTGGAGAACAGCACCGAGTCGGCGATCAAGCGCATCGACGGGCGTACCGGAAAGATCCAGGTGCCGCGCGCGACGTACTCCTTGAGGATGTCGTTCTGGATCGTCCCCGTCAGCCGCTCGCGCGCCACGCCCTGCTTGTCGGCGGTCGCGAGATACATCGCATACAGGATCGCCGCAGTGCCGTTGATCGTGAACGAAGTCGACACCCCGCCGATGTCGATGCCATCGAACAGCGTCTCCATTTCCGAGAGCGCGAACAGCGACACGCCAACCTTGCCGATCTCGTGGCGCGCCATTGCATCGTCCGGGTCGTAGCCGCATTGGGTCGGCAGGTCGAGCGCGACCGACAGGCCAGTTTGACCCTCCTTCAGCAGGAAGCGATAGCGCTGGTTGGACGCCTCCGCCGAGCCGAATCCCGAGTACTGGCGGATCGTCCACGGCCGACCGCGGTAACCATCGGCAAAGATCCCGCGCGTGAAGGGATAGACGCCCGGCGCCTCCGCATCGCCGTGCGCGGCCGTCTCGGGCGTCGCCACGATCGGCACCTCGATGCCGGAGGGCGTGCTGACCTGCGTGCTTGCGCGATCGCGCAGCACCTCGGGTTTCGGGGGTGCGGTCATTTGCCTGCCTCCTTATCGAGGATCCCCTGCGCGGCCGCCCAGTGATCGGCGTGGCACCACGCAGCGGCGAACAGTTCCCGGTCGCGCAGATCGGCCGCCTCGCGCGGCACACCGAGCTTGCTTGCCGCGACCGCCGACTTGAATGCGCGCATCACCTGCGGTTTCTGCCTGCGCCAGGGCGCAAGCAGGTGCTCGACCGCGGCATCGAACTCGGCGGCATCCGCCACCACGGCATCGACGAGTCCCATCCGCAACGCGGCTTGCGCATCGAGCACGCGTGCATCCGCCAACAGACCGAGTGCCGTCGACGGTCCGACGATTGCCGCGAGGTCGCTCGCCCCGCCCCAGGCAGTCGGGATGTCGAGCGTACCCTGCACGAAGCCAATCTTCGCCTGCGGCGCGGCGATTCGATAGTCGCAGGCGGCAGCAAGCTCGGCCCCGCCACCGAGCGCAAGGCCGTTCAGCGCGGCCACCACCGGGACCGGAAACTGCCGGATCGCGTTGAACGCCGCGTTGCCAAGATCAAATAGAGCGCGCGCCTCGTCGTGCGAGCGCAGCAGCTCGAAATCGCGCAGGTCGCCCCCCGCGGCGAAGCTCTTCTCGCCCGCTCCGCGCAGTACGGCGAGCACGAGGGTGGCGTCGTCGCGATGCGCATCAAACGTTTCGCGCAGTTGCGCCAGCACGGTGCGCGAAAGCGGGTTGCGTTTCGCGGGACGATTGATCACCACCCGCAGGACGCCATCCTCCACTGATACGAGGAGGTCTGCGCTCATCGGATCTGCGCGACCTTGTCGACCATGTCTGTTTTGGAGCGCCACAGCATCGGATTCGGCGGCCGCTCACCGCCGTATAACCATTTTCTCCCGCACGGCACCCCGGTCAACATTCATTTCGCATGTCGTAGAATCGCCGTCATCGATGACTTACGTGCCGCGCGCGCAGCGCGCGCGTACCCGATCAGGAGGCCCTATGAAGTATGCGCTTTACTACTGGCCCATGGTTCAGGGACGCGGCGAGTTCGTCCGCCTCGCGCTCGAAGACGCCGGCGCGGCGTACACCGACGTCGCGCGCGGACCGAACGGGATGGCAAAGCTCGAGCGCTTCATGGGGACTTACGTCCGCGCGACGTTTGCCCCACCCTACCTCAAGGCCGGCACGCTGGTCATCGGCCAGACCGCGAACATCCTGCTCTATCTCGGCTCGCGTCTCGGTCTCACGCCGAAGAACGAAGCCGACCGCCTGTGGGTGCACCAGCTCGTGCTCACGCTCTCGGACTGGACGGACGAAGCGCACGACGTGCACCATCCGCTCGGCGCGGGTCTGTATTACGAGGAGCAGAAGGCCGCAGCCAGACGTCGCGCGGACGAATTCACCGCGCAGCGGATACCGAAGTTCCTCCGCTACTTCGAACATCTGCTGGCGCGCAATCCGGCGGGCCCGAACTGGCTCTGCGGCCGGCGTGCGAGTACCGCCGACCTGTGCCTGTTCCAGGTGATCGCCGGGCTGCGCTACGCCTTCCCGCGCACGATGGTAAAGCGCGAGAAAAAGGCGCCGCGCGTGGTCGCGCTGCACGACCGGGTCGCCGCGCGCCGTGGCATCGCCGCCTACCTCGCGTCGCCGCGGCGCATTGCGTTCAACGCGTACGGGATCTTCCGCCACTACCCGGCGCTCGACCGGTGAGGCTGCCGCCGATCACGCAGGCGCTGCTGATCGCCAATGTTGCCGTGTTCCTGCTGCAATCGGCGGTTGGCGCGAGCTTGATCATCTGGTTCGCGCTCTGGCCGCCGCTACCGTCGGGTCCGGTCATCGCGCCGTCGTTCCAGATCTGGCAGCTCGTCAGCTACGCCTTCCTGCACGGCAGCCTCGGACACCTGTTCTTCAACATGCTGGCGCTCTACATGTTCGGCTCCGAGGTCGAGCGCCTGTTCGGCCCGCGCTTCTATATCCAGTACTACTTCGCGAGCGTCGTAACCGCGGCGCTAACCCACCTGGTCGTGAGCAGCTGGGCAGGCGGCCCGCCGATACCGACAGTCGGCGCCTCGGGCGGCATCTACGGCTTGCTGCTCGCCTACGGCATCTACTTCCCGCGCCGCACGGTGATGCTGCTGTTCCCGCCGATTCCGATGCCGGCACGCGTGTTCGTCACGCTGTTTGCGGCGCTCGAGTTGTGGTTCGGCGTTACCGGGACGCTGTCGGGAGTCGCGCACTTCGCGCATCTCGGCGGCATGCTCGGCGGCTTTCTGATGATCCAGTATCGCCGCGGACAGTTTCCTTTCGCGCGCCGGCGCTGAGCGCCACGAGCAGCGACGCCTATGACGGCGCCGGACTGGCTGTGGATTCCGATCACGCTGTGGGCGGCGTTCGCGCAGACGCTGCGCAATGCTGCGCAGCGTCACCTCACCGCGGACCTCGGCACGCTCGGCGCGACGCTGGTGCGTTTCCTTTACGGTCTGCCGTTCGCCGTGCTGTGGCTCTGGCTTGTCGCCCAGGTCGGCGACTATGCCGTGCCGAGCGCGAGCGGGCGCTTCGCGTTCTGGGTGACGCTCGGCGCCGTCAGCCAGATCGCGGCGACCGCCTTTCTGCTGGCGACGATGCAGCAGCGCAATTTCGCGCTCGGCGTCGCCTACTCGAAGACCGAGATCATCCAGGTCGCAGTGTTCGGCTTCGTCTTCATCGGCGACCCGGTGACGGCGGCCGCGGCGATCGCGATCCTCCTGGGAACACTCGGCGTGCTGCTGCTCTCGCCTGCCGACAAGGCGCGGCCCCTCGCCTCGCTCGCCGCGGGCTGGACCTCGCGCGCCGCCGTCTTCGGCCTCGCCTCGGGCACGGGCTTCGCGCTGTCGGCAGTCGGCTATCGTGGCGCCGCGCTCGCGCTCGGGGATGCGCCGTTTGCGATGGCCGCGGCCAGCACGCTCGTCGTTGCACAGGCGATCCAGACCGTCCTGCTCGGCGGCTGGCTCGTCTGGCGCAACCGCGATGTGGTGATGCGCGTGTTCGCGGCCTGGCGCCCGTCGCTATTTGCCGGCTTCATGGGCGCCGCGGCCTCGGCCGGCTGGTTCACTGCCTTCACGCTCGAAACCGCGGCGCAGGTGCGCACGCTCGGCCTGATCGAGTTGGTCTTCAGCATGGTGGTGGCGCGGCGCTTTTTTCGCGAGAAGCTCACCCGGCTCGAGCTCGGCGGGGTAGCGCTGCTCGCCGCCGGCATTGTGCTGGTGACGTTGCGTTAGCCGGTTAGCCGGTTAGCCGGCGAGCGGGCGGTAGCGGATGCGGTGCGGCTTGTCGGCGTCCTCGCCCATGCGCCGGCGGAAATCCGCCACGTAGTCGGCGAAGTTGCCTTCGTACCAGACGACGCGCGAATCGCTTTCGAAGGCGAGGATATGCGTCGCGACGCGGTCGAGAAACCAGCGATCGTGCGAGATGACCACTGCGCAACCGGGAAAGTCGAGCAACGCCTCCTCGAGCGCACGCAGCGTCTCGACATCGAGATCGTTGGTCGGCTCGTCCAGCAATAGTACGTTACCGCCGGCACGCAGCACCTTGGCAAGGTGCACGCGGTTACGCTCGCCGCCCGAGAGCTGGCCGACCTGTTTTTGCTGATCCCCGCCGCGAAAGTTGAAGCGCGCGACATAGGTCCGGCTCGGCGTCGAATACTCGCCGATCTGAATCACGTCCTGCCCGTCCGAGATCTCCTCCCACACGGTCTTCTCCGCATCGAGCGCCTGGCGGCTCTGGTCGACATAGCCGAGCTTCACCGTCTCGCCGAGACGCAGGGTTCCGGCGTCGGCCTTTTCCTGCCCGACCAGCATGCGAAACAGCGTCGTCTTGCCGGCGCCGTTCGGGCCGATGATGCCGACGATGCCGCCGCGCGGCAGCTGGAAGGTCAGCTCGTCGAACAGCAAGCGCTCGCCGAAGGCTTTCTTCAAACCCTCGGTCTCGATGACGAGGTTGCCAAGGTGTGGACCGGGCGGGATGTAGATCTCGTTGGTCTCGTTGCGCGCCTGGAATTCCTGCGACTCGAGTTCCTTGAAACGCGCGAGGCGCGACTTCGACTTTGCCTGGCGCGCCTTCGGGTTGGACCGTACCCATTCCAACTCGGATTTCATCGATTTGACGCGCGCGACCTCCTGCTTGGCCTCGATCCGGAGGCGCTGCTCCTTCTGTTCGAGCCAGGACGAATAATTGCCTTCCCAGGGAATGCCCTGGCCGCGATCGAGTTCGAGAATCCAGCCCGCGACGTTGTCGAGAAAGTAGCGGTCATGGGTCACCGCGATCACCGTGCCCTCGAAGCGCTCGAGAAACTGCTCGAGCCACTGTACCGAGAGCGCATCGAGATGGTTGGTCGGTTCGTCGAGCAGCAGCAGATCGGGTTCCGACAACAGCAGCTGGCACAGCGCAACGCGCCGGCGCTCGCCCCCCGAGAGCTTGGTCACGTCCATGTCCCAGGGCGGCAGCCGCAACGCGTCGGCGGCGATCTCGAGCCGGTGTTCGATGTCGCTGGTGCCGAGCAGCGCCTCGAGCTGCCCCTGTTCCTCGGCGAGCTTGTCGAAATCGGCATCCGGCTCGGCATAGGCCGCGTAGATCGCCTCGAGCCGCGCTTTCGCCCCCAGCAGTTCGCCAAGGCCGCCTTCGACGTTGCCGCGCACGTCCTTGGTCTCGTCGAGCTCGGGTTCCTGCGACAGGAAACCGATCTTCAGCTTCGGGTCGGAGACGAACTCGCCGTCGAAGTCTTTGTCGACGCCCGCCATGATGCGCAGCAGGCTCGACTTGCCCGAGCCGTTGAGGCCGAGTACGCCGATCTTCGCGCCGTGATAGAAGTTGAGCGAGATGTTCTTCAGGATCGTGCGTTTGGGCGGCACGACCTTGCTCACCCGCCGCATCGTGTAGGCGTACTGCGCCATCAGCGCGCGCCTCGCCTATCCACCGTCGGCGCCGGAAGGTCGTGCGGGTTGTCGACGCGCAAGATTGGCATCGGTTCACACGAGGTTTTCAGCAGGTCACGCAGAAGTTGCAGCATCACAGCGCCTATTTTACGCAGGACCGCTGCGAATGAACTTGAGCGAATTGCGGCAGGCGTTTAGTCTGTCCAGCGAATTCGCTCTGCGATCTAAAAGGGGAAAGACAGCATGTTCGATCTGAAAGGGAAAGTCGCAATCGTCACTGGTGGTAATGGCGGGATCGGCCTCGGCATGGCCAAGGGTCTCGCCGTCGCGGGCGCGACGGTCATCATTGCCGGACGCAATCAGGAGAAGTCGAACACCGCAGTCGAGCAGATCGCCGCACTCAAGACCGGCGAAGCGCGCCCGTTCGCCGTCGACGTGACTGATGAGGTGTCGGTGAATGCGCTCGTCGCAAAGACGGTCGAGGCCTGCGGGCGGCTCGACATCCTGGTCAACAACGCCGGCATCAACATCCGCAAGCCGCCCGATCAGCTCACGCTCGCCGAGTGGCAGGAGGTCATCGCGACCAACTTGACCAGCGCCTTCCTCTGCTCGCATGCGGCCTATCCGGCGATGAAGCAGGCCGGCGGCGGCAAGATCATCAACATCGGCTCGATGATGTCGATCTTCGGTGCGAGCTTCACGCCGGCCTACGCCGCGTCTAAGGGCGGCATCGTGCAATTCACCAAATCCTGCGCCTGTGCCTGGGCGAAGGATCACATCCAGGTCAACGCGGTGCTGCCGGGCTGGATCGACACCGAACTGACGATCCGTGCGCGCGAGCAGGTCAAGGGCCTGCACGAAAACGTCCTCAAGCGCACCCCGGCAGGGCGCTGGGGCGTGCCCGACGACTTCCGCGGCATTGCGGTATTTCTTTCCAGCGCCGCGTCGGATTTTCTGACTGGCACGGCGATCGCGGTCGACGGGGGTTACTCGATCCAGGGTTGAACGTGGCGCGGACGATCGCTTGCTCTATGCGGGCGGTTAGCGCCCTTAGCGGTGCTTCTTCTCGTCAGGGGTGACGAAGCCGATCGGACAACGCTTCGGCTGCGGCGACGCCATAAGGCTTCGGAGCGTGCTGACAAGACCGGCGATCGCCTGGTCGTGCGACGCGAGCTTTTTCTCATGCGCCTCGAGCCGGCGGGCGAGGTCAGCGTGAGTAACGAGAAATTCTCGCAGGCGAACGAACGCACGCACGACGTAAACCGAAACTTCAATCGCGCGCGGGCTGTTGAGGATCGTGGCGGCCATGATCGCGCCGTGCTCCGTAAACGCGAGCGGCGGATACTTGCGCTGTCGACCGCGACCCGGCTTTAAGGTCGCAAATTGCGACCTTAAAGATTTCCATTCATCTACCGTGAGTCGGAGCATGAAGTCCTCTGGGAAACGCCTCGCGTTTCGACGCGCCTGCTCGTTGAGCGGGAAAAAGGTGTCAGGAACCTTTTCGTGCCTAAGGATCAATCCATATTCAGCACAGGGCTGAACGCGCGCCTGCGCCAATCATCGACGGCGGCGTTCGCAACGAGGAGGA
>JAQBBQ010000279.1:0-5771 GCA_032125995.1 Betaproteobacteria bacterium
TGCGTAACGCCCGCCATCGACGCCGCCACCGGGGACGAAAAACGGCACACCGACGTCGCCGAATTCGCCGTTCGTAAACGTCGGCCCGAAATGGCAGATGCTGCAGTTGCCCTTGCCGACGAAGATGCGCAGCCCGCGCTGTGCGGCAAGTGGATAGGGTGTCGCGGCGGGCTTGTCACCACGCGCGAGCGCGTCGCGGAATGCATCGAACGGCGTGCGTGCGGAAATGAGCGTCTCGACGAATGCGGCGATCGCCTTCGTGACGTTTAGCAGCACCGCGGCGTCCGCCTGGTTCAGCGCACCGAATACGCCGTGATAGCGGCAGGCGAGCGCAGGGTCGCCGCGCACCGTACGCGCGACATGCGCCGCGCTCGACGCCATCTCGAGCGGGTGCCGGATCGGGCGCAGACTGAACGACCAGATCGTGTCCGATCCCCCACCCCAGCCGAACCAGCGCCTGAGCCCGGCATTCCATAGTGTCGGCGTATTGCGCGTCAGCCCGTCGCGGTCGCCCGCCGGCGCCACGCCCCCGGGCGTGCGGCGACCGTCGGTCCAAGCCTTGCCGGGCTGGTGGCAACGTGCGCAGGACACTGCGCCGCTCGGCGAGAGGCGTGGATCGAAGAACAGCGCTTCGCCGAGGGCAATGGCGTCGGCATTTCCGGACACGCGATTCGACGGATCACGCGGGGCCGGCAGCGGCCACGGTCCGTGGCGTTCGATCGCGCGAACCTCGGCCGGTGTGAACTCGAGCCGATCCGCGATCGCGCCCTGCACGAACAACGCGCCGGCGAGCAGGACGATCAGCCGCATGCCTATTCGAGAACGAGATCGTGCGTGAGGCGCTCGCGTCCGCCCGCGGTGTCGACATCGACGGTGAACTGCCAGCGTCCCGGCATGTGAAAGCGAAAACCTTCCGCGCGCCAGTGATCCGCGCCGAGCGGCTTCAGGCTCGGGCGCGCGTTCATGCCGTGGCGATGCGCGGGCATCCAGGCGTCGAAGCGGATCGCGTCAAATTTGGCTGCCTTCGCAGTCGTTTTCGGGCACAGCACCGCGTCGACAGAGAATTCCGCGCCGACCTCAACCGGCGCCGGCTGCGTCGCCATCCAGAGGACGAAGCGCTCTGATTCGAGGCGCTCGAAGCCGGGGCCCGGCGCATCGCAGGCAAACGTCGGCGCGCAGACCAGGACACTGAGGGCGACCAGCCTTCGCACCGCGTCGACTAACGCTTGCGGTCGAAGGCCGCGCCGATGACCGCCTCGGCGTTCTTCCAGGCGATGCGCTCGGCAAGCGCGGGCGGCAGGTCCTTCAGCCAGCCGCGGGACCAAGCGGCATGCTCGCCGATGAAATACCAGCGCTCGGGCGTGAAAGTATCGGTCCCCACCATGAAGCGGTCCGGAAACTCCTCGAACGCCTTGCGCCACTCGGCATCGACCTTGCCACCGCTCGCATGATCGGTACGAAACGCAAGGTCGGCCCAGAGATTCTTGTGCTTGCGCAGCATGGCGCGCACTTTTTCCGGCTGATCGAACCCGGAATGCGCCCAGAGGATCCGCGCCTGCGGCCACTGCGCGAACAGCCGCTCGATCGCATCGGCATCCGAATGCGCGTGCAGCATGAGGTCGTACTGCTTCGCGAGCTCGACCATGCGGCGCGGAACCGCAAGTTCGGCGTCCGCCCCATAAAGATGGAATTCGCCAACGCCGACGTATTTGTAGCGCTTGAGGCGCGCCTCCAAGTATTCGATCACCGTCGGATCGCCCACCCAGGTACTGATCTCACCGCGCGAGCGATAGGGTCGAAGCTCGGGAACGATCAGATCGGGGGCCGCCTCGTAAAGTTTCTGCGTGCCCGCGTCGTCCGAGCTCGAGACCAGTGCGCGCTTGAGCCCCGCCTTACGCAAAATGGCGACCGCGTCCTTGACCGGGATCTGGTCCGCCGCATCGTGGCTGAAGTGGACATGCGCGTCGAAGATCGGCAGCTCCGCGGCCGCCACCGAAGCCGTCAAGGTCGCCAGCGCAATGGCTAACAGTGCAAACGGGAACCGCATCGCTCCTCCTCGACTCACAGCGCAAACACCCGCCGCCCGGGTTTAATCCTTCATCCGCCGAAACCGTCCGCCACCATGACTTCAATCAGTTGCGGCGCGCCGCTCGCCACTGCCTCGCGCAGCGCGGGTGCGATGTCGGCGGGATCGGTCACGCGCCGCGCAGTGAGCCCCATCGCGCGCGCGAGCCCGGTGTAGTCGATTGACGGATCGCGCAGGTCCATGCCGACGAAGCGATCCGACCCACGGAACGAGACCAACCGCTCCTTGAGGATGCGGTAGCTGCGGTTGTTGGCGATGACGTAGGTCACCGGCAGTTTGTGGTGCGCAACCGTCCACAGCGCCTGAATCCCGTAGAGCGCACTGCCGTCGCCGATCACCGCGACCACGGGCCGCCCGGGTAGCGCGAGGCTCACGCCCGCCGCGCCCGGCATGCCGAAGCCGAGCCCGCCACTTGCCAAGCCATAGTAGCCCTGGCGATCGCGCACCGCGAGCACGCCCGGCAGCGTGTTGGCCGAGGTGAGCGCTTCCTCGACGACAACCGCGTCCGGCGGCAGCGTCTCGGCGATGCGCAGCATCAAATAGCGTGGATCGATCGGCGTGGTCTCGGCGGCAAGCAAGGCCTCGACGCGCAGCTGGTCGCGCTGCGCGCTCCAGTTCCTTGGCACCAGCGCGGCGCGGCGCGCCTCGGCCTCGCGCGCGAGCTGCGGCGACCGTGCCGTCGTCAGGCGCGGCAGGAGCGCGGCGAGTGTTTGCTTGACGTCGGCGCGAATCGCGATCTCGGTTGGATAATTCTTGCCGAGCTCCCAGTCGCGCTCGCTGATGTGGACGACCGGCAGCGTCTGCGGCAGTGGCGAGAGCGGGCTATGTACCGACATGCGCAGCAGGTCGGCGCCGAGGCAGATCAGCAGGTCGAAATCTTCGAGCGCGGCGCGCACCTGCTTCTGGCTGCGCGTAAAAGCACCCAGATAGAGCGGATGCTCGCTCGGAAACGAGGCTGCGTACGGCACCGGCTGCTGGTACACCGCGGCACCGATCAACTCCGCGAGCGCGGTTGCCTCCGCAAACGCATCGCGCGTGGCCAGTTCGTGGCCCGCCACGATCACCGGGCGCTTGGCGGCGAGCAGCCGCGCTGCGAGCCGATCGAGCGCGTCGTCGGAAGGCCGCGTCGCGGTGTCGATCCGCGTCGGATGCCCCATGTCGAGGTCGGCTTCGGCATCGAGCACGTCGCCCGGCAGGCTGACGAAGACCGGCCCCGTGGGCGGCGAGAGCGCCACCTTGGCCGCACGCCGCAAGATGCGCGGCAGATCCTCCACCCGCGTGGCCTCGATCGCCCATTTCACCATCGGCTGGGCGATCGGCACCAGCGGCGCGTAGAGCAGCGGCTCGAGCAACCCATGGCCCTGTTCCTGCTGGCCACAGGTGACGATCAACGGCGAGCCGGAAAACTTCGCGTTAAAGAGTGCCCCCATTGCGTTGCCGAGCCCCGGCGCAACGTGCAGGCTCACCGCCGCGAGCTTGCCCGAGGCGCGCGCATAGCCATCGGCCATGCCGACGACCACCGCCTCCTGCGTGCCGAGCACGTAGGTCAGCTCCGGCGTGCCCGGCACCGCCTCCATGATCGCGAGCTCGGTGGTCCCCGGGTTGCCAAAGAGGTGCGTCACTCCCTCGTCGACGAGGAGCTTCAGGAACGCATCGCGTCCGGTCAGTTTCATCGTCCGCGCCTACTCAGGACTTTTCCTTGCGCAGCTTCTCGAACACCGGGCGGAAATCGTAGGTCGGGTAGAACTCGGTCGTAAACGCACCCCAGGCGGATTGTTCGAGCGCGAGATTGATTTCGCGCAAGCGCTGTCCCGGCACGCGCAGGGTCACGACCTGACCGATGCCCATCATCACGTACCAGCTCACGACCTCGATGCCCTCGGGCGGAAATTTCTTCCAGAATCCGGTCGCGTCCAGTTTGGCATTGATCTCGCCAAGGTTCTTGTCCTGCTGGTGCTTGAGAAAAACGGTGAGGAGGATTTCGCCTTCGTTCGCCATACGGATCTCCGCTTCGGGTTCGCGCCAGATTGAAGTGTAGCGACCGGCGGTCGGGGAAACGCCGCCGTTTCGCTGCGTGCTAGGCCCGCAGAAACGCGATCAGGGCGTCGAGCGTTGCATCCGGCGCCTCGGCCATCAGTGAATGGCCCGAGGGTGGCAGCAGCACCGTCTGCGCCGACTTGAACGCTTTGGTGAACTCGGCGCCGACGCGCGACGGGGTCATCTGGTCGCGACTGCCGAGGATGAAGAGCACCGGACAGCCGATCTTCGCCGCACTCTGGGTGCCTTCGGCGTAATCGTTGCTGGCCTTGAGACCGGCATACAGCACGCCCGGCGCGAGCCGCGCCAGGCGCGCAAGGCTGTCGCCGTACATCCACATCCCCGGATTTGGATTGCCGCCGAGCGGCACCTGCGGCGCATGGCCCCAGATCGTCGACATGTCGAACGCGGTCTGTTCGTTGTTGCACGCCGCCTCGAGAAAGGCAGTGGAGACCTTCATCGGGTAGGCCGTACCGAGGAGCGCGATACGCGTCACGCGCGTGGGATGGCGTGCCGCGCACTCGACCGCAACCAGCGTCCCCATCGAATGACCGGCAATCGCGGCCCGCTCAAGGCCCGCGGCGTCAAGCAGCCGTACCACCCAATCGGCCATCGCCTGTATGCTCGTGAGCGGCGGTCCCTCGGAACGGCCGTGCGCCGGCAGATCCGCCGCGAGCACGTTGAAGCCGTGATAACCCAAATAGCGGCTTTGCAGACCCCACCAGGAGTGGTCGAGCCCCGCGCCGTGCACGAGCGCCACCGTCGGCTTTGCCGGATCGATGTCGTGCGCCGCCGTATAGGCGAATGCGTTCCGGCCGTCGACGGTGAAATCCATCAGGCGGTTTGCAGGCTGCGCTTCGCGGCGTCGAAGGCGCGCCCAAGGTCCTCGATCAGGTCATCCGCGTCCTCCAGACCGATCGACAGCCGCACCGTGCCGGGCCCGATGCCGGCCTTCTTCAGGTCCTCGTCCGACATCCGGTAGTGGGTGGTCGTCGCCGGATGGATGACCAGCGACTTCGCGTCGCCCACGTTCGCGAGATGGGAAAAGACGCGCAGGCTTTCGATGAAACGCCGGCCCGCCTCGCGCCCGCCCTTCATGTCGAACGAGAACACCGCGCCTGCACCGCGCGGCAGCAGGCGCCTCGCCAGCGCATGGTCCGGGTGCTGCGGGAGCTCCGGATAGCCCACGGATTCGACCATCTCGTGCGTCGCCAGGAACGCCACCACCTTGCGCGTATTCTCGACATGGCGCGGCATCCGCAGGTGCAGGGTCTCGATGCCCTGCAGGATCTGGAACGCCGTCATCGGCGCCATGCAGGCGCCGAAATCGCGCAGGCCCTCGCGCCGTGCGCGCAGGAGGAAGGCGCGCGTGCCCGACTCCTCCTCGAAATCCATGCCATGAAAGCCCGCATAGGGCTGCGTAAGCTGCGGAAACTTGCCGCTTTTCTCCCAATCGAAGCGCCCGGAATCGACCAACACGCCGCCGATCGCAATGCCGTGTCCACCGAGAAACTTCGTCGCCGAGTGGTAGAGCAGATCCGCGCCGTGCTCGAAGGGCTTCATCAACCAGGGTGTGGTGAACGTCGAATCGACGAGCAGCGGAACGCCCGCCGCGTGTGCGATCGCCGCCACTGCGGGGATATCGAGC
>JAQBBQ010000280.1:0-15622 GCA_032125995.1 Betaproteobacteria bacterium
CACGAGGAAAGCTTCCTCTACACGCGCTTCGAGGAGATCTGCGAGATCATGGCGGCCTACGACGTCTCGTTCTCGCTCGGCGACGGGCTGCGGCCCGGTTCGATCTACGACGCGAACGACGAGGCGCAGTTTGCCGAGCTGAAGACGCTGGGCGAGCTCACCCAGATCGCGTGGCGGCGCGACTGCCAGGTGATGATCGAAGGCCCGGGCCACGTGCCGATGCAACTCATCAAGGAGAACATGGAGCTGCAGCTGAAGGTCTGCGGCGAGGCGCCGTTCTACACCCTCGGACCCCTCACCACCGACATCGCGCCAGGCTATGACCACATCACCAGCGCGATCGGTGCGGCGATGATCGGCTGGTACGGCACGGCGATGCTGTGCTACGTGACGCCCAAGGAGCACCTCGGGCTGCCGAACAAGAAGGACGTCAAGGACGGGATCATCGCCTACAAGATTGCCGCGCATGCGGCCGATCTTGCCAAGGGCCACCCCGGGGCGCAGGCGCGCGATAACGCGCTATCCAAGGCGCGCTTCGAATTCCGCTGGGCCGACCAGTTCAACCTCGGCCTCGATCCGGACACGGCCAAGGAGTTTCACGACGAGACCCTGCCGCAGGAGGGCGCAAAGCTCGCACATTTCTGCTCGATGTGCGGCCCGCACTTTTGCTCGATGAAAATCACCCAGGACGTGCGCGACTACGTCGCGCAGGGGCTGAAGCAGAAGTCGGTCGAATTCGTCAAGCAGGGCAGCGAGATCTACCGCCGCGAGTAACGCGTAGGCGGTGCGCGTCGCCCGGGCGGTGCGGGTGACGTAGGCGGTGTAGGCGGTTCGGCCCAGGCCCGCCGGTCCGCCATCCACTTACTGCATGAAGATGTCTTTGGTCGACACGCCCATGCGGCCGAATTCCAGCGTGCGGCGGATGCGGTAGGGCTCGTCCTTGGACGCCATCGGACCGCGCGACAGGTCGAGCACCTTCTGCGGGCGCAGGCTGTTGCCCTTGGCATCGCGGATCACCATCACCCGCGGCTGCAGGCGCTTTTGATAGTTCTGCGCGAACACGATGCCGACTTCGCCGCTGTTCAATTCGACCACGCTGCCGACCGGAAACACACCGATGCAGCGGATGAACTGTTCGACCAGCGTGCTGTCGAAAAACGCCCCGCGCCACTTGTAGAGCATGCTGAGCGCGGCCGAGGGCGCCACCGGCTCGGCGTAGGGGCGCTTCATCGTCAGCGCGTCGAAGGTATCGACGATTGCCGCAATCGAACCGATCGTGCCGATCTGTTCGCCTTTGAGCTGGTTCGGGTAGCCGCTGCCGTCGCAGCGCTCGTGGTGCAGCATCGCGAGCTGCGGAAGGTTCGGCGGCAGGTTCGGGGTCTTCTCGAGGAGTTCGACGGAGTACTGCACGTGCATCTTGGCTTGCTCGAACTCCTCGGCGCTCAGCCGATCCTCTTTTTCGATGAGGCCGTTGGGCACGCGCAGCTTGCCGATGTCCTGCAGCAGCCCGAGGTAGCCGAGCATGATGACTTGGTCATGCTCCATCTCGAGGAAGCGCCCGAACGTCGTCATATACACGGCAACGTCGAGCGCATGGCCCAGCGTGTACTCGCCCTTTTCCTCCAGCCGCGAAAAAAGCTGTAGCGCGTCGGGATTGCGCAGCACGCTTTCGGTAATACCGGTCACCGACTCCTTGACCCGCTCCGCCTCGAGCAGCTTGCCCGCGCGCACCGCGGCGAAGGCGTCCTGCAATGCCAGCGTCGAGTATGCGTATGCCTTTTCGGCCGCGGGTAGTTCGTGCTCGACCGAGACCTTCGGTTCGGGCGGCAGCTTGTTGCTCGATTTCGCGGGCTCGGCGAGCGCGCTGCGCTCGGCGTCCTTGTCGAGCTCGCTGCGGTCGTAATCGACATAGACGAATTTGCAATATTTCTTTATCCCGTCCAGTTGCTCCATGTTGCGCAGCACAAAGCCCTGGAACATGAATGGCGTATCGGTCCACGGACGATCGAGTTCGTGGACATACATTCCGAACTTCAACAGATTGACTGGAACGGCCTTTTTCCTCACTGCATCGGGCCTCTAAAGCAACTGCAAGGAATTATACGGATCGAGCGATTCTCTCAGAACTGGCATAAGATCGGGAGGGTGAATCTCACACTGACCGCCTGAAGACCGATGGCGCACGACGCGCAGCCCGAAGCGATGGGCATGGTGGATGACGCGCCGGCGGACGTGACCGAACAGGCGAGCG
Organism: Betaproteobacteria bacterium; assembly: GCA_032125995.1. Classification (GTDB taxonomy): domain Bacteria; phylum Pseudomonadota; class Gammaproteobacteria; order Burkholderiales; family SG8-39; genus SG8-39. The sequence continues at coordinate 2,252 of JAQBBQ010000280.1, forward strand.
TTGACAAGGCCTCCAAAGGGGCGAGCCCGGAGGTTCTGTCCGAGCGTTGTGAGTTTTTGTATCGACGGATCACCCCGGCGGTCGGCGCGACCATCGCGCTCAGCCTGCTGCTCAGCGTCTTCCTGTGGCGCTCGCGACCCGTGCCGCTGATCATTTTCTGGCAGGTGATGGTGATCTTGCTCGCGCTCGGCCTGTGGCTGCTGTCGTCGGCCTATTGGCGCGAGAAAGCCAAGGGCGCGGTCGACCCGGTGACCTGGGTGCGGCGCGCTGCGATTGGCGCCTTGGCGCTCGGCGCAGGCTGGGGCTACGCCGCGGCGGTGTTCTTCCCGGGTGGCGAGCAGGAGCAGATCTTCATCGCCTTCATGGTGGCGCTGGTCGCGACCGGGGGCTTGCCGATGTTTTCCACCGTCTGGTGGGTCTACGCGCTCTATGCCGCCGGCGTGATGCTGCCGTTCAACATCGTGCTGTTTGCCTACGGCACCGACTATTTTCGACTGCTCGGCGCTGCGGTGCCGACGCTCTATATTGCCAACGTGCTCACGTCGTACCAGCTCGGGCGCGTGTTCGCCGCGGCCTACGGCCTGCGTGGCGCCTATCGCAAGCTATGGGACGACAACGCGGAGATCAACGCGCAGCTCGCCAGCCAGCTTGACGACCTGCTCGAGGCGCACCACGCGGTGCAGGCCTATGACCGCAAGCTGTCACTGTTCTCCGAGCGTGCCCCGATCGCGGTGTTCGAGGTCGACACCCAAGCGACCATCCACGACATGAACCCCGCGGCCGAGAACCTGTTCGGCTACGCTTCGCACGAGTTGGTCGGCCGCAACGGGATCACGATGTTGTTTCCGACCGAGGACCGCGAGCCGACCGTAAAGTGGTGGAAAGAATTCATCGCTGCAGGCAAGCCGGAGTCGATGGTCGCCGAGCGCTGCCTGCGCCGGGATGAGCTCGAGCTGACCTGCGAATGGACCCTCACCCCGCTCGTCGACGACGACGAGACGGTCACCTCGGTCGTCTTGCAGGTGCGCGACATCACCCACCAGCGCGAATCCGAGCGCCTGCGCACCGAGTTCACCTCGACGCTGAGCCACGAGCTGCGCACGCCGCTGACCTCGATTCTCGGTTCGCTGCAGCTCCTGCGCAGCGGCGTGCTCGGCGAGCTCGACAAGGACCAGGACGACATTACCGAGATTGCCGAGCGCAACGGCCAACGCCTGCTCGACCTCGTAAACGAGGTCCTCGACATCGAGAAGATCGAGTCCGGGCGCGTTGTGATGGTGCCCGAGACGGTCGAGATCGACGATCTGGTTCCGGAATCGGTGCGCCTCAACCAGGGCTTCGCCGACCGCTTCAACGTGCGGCTGAACCTGGTTGGCGATGCGCCGAAAGTGAAGGTGCGCGGCGACCGCAAGCGCTTGATGCAGATCATGACCAACCTGCTCTCGAACGCGGCCAAGTTCTCGCCGCCGAACGAGACGGTCGATGTGAGCTCGTCGCTGGAGCGTGGGCGCGTGCGCGTCGTCGTCGCCGACCGCGGGCCGGGGATCCCCGAGGCCTTCCGTAGCAAGATCTTCGGGCGTTTCGCGCAGGCGGACTCGTCCGACTCGCGCATCAAGGGCGGCACCGGGCTTGGCCTCGCAATCTGCAAGCGCCTGATCGAGATGATGCAGGGGCGCGTCGGCTTCGGCGACCGCGAGGGCGGTGGCACCGATTTCTGGTTCGAGCTGCCGTTGATGAAGCCCGAGGACGAGGAAACCGGGGGCGCGCAGCGCATTCTGCTCACCGAGCACGATACCGTGGCGTCCGAGTACATGGCGATGGTGCTCGAGAAAGCCGGCTACGCGGTCGACACGGCGCCGGATGCGAGCACCTCGCGCGCGCTGCTCGGCCGCTGGCAATACGCCCTGTGGATGGTCGATCGCAACCTGCGCGACGTCGACGACACGGTTGGCTTGATCGCCGAGATGCACCACCGGCTCGGGGATGCCAAGATCGTCATGCTGATGAGCCTGCGTAGCGAGCAAACGACCGTCGAAGAGCCGGAGAAGCACGGCATCGTCGCCTGGCTGATGAAGAACGAGGCGCGCCAGCGCGTCATGGAGGTGGTCGAGGGTGCGATTGGGCCTGCCCTGTCGAGGTCTGAAGCATAGCGGGCTGGCTGCCACGACGCGTGGAGTCTGAATTGCTCGCTGCCATCGTCAAGATCGCGCTCGGCGTCGCGATCGGCCTACCGCTCGTAGTTTACTTTCTGCAGGACCGGCTGATGTTCCATCCGCAGCCGCTGTCCGATGCGCGCCGCGCGATCGTGGTCCGGCAGTATCCGGCGGTTGAGGCGCTTATGCTGCGCGCCGCCGACGGCACCGGCGTGCATGCCTGGACCGTCGAGGCGGGTTCCGGCTCGCCGCTCGTGCTGTACTTCGGCGGCAATGCGGAGGAGGTGTCGTCGATGCTCGACGCAATCGGCGATCCGCGTGCGGGCGCCACACCGGGCCTGTCATGGATGCTGCTCGACTATCGCGGTTATGGTGGCAGTGAAGGCGCGCCCTCCGAGACGGCGCTGGTCGGCGATGCGCGCATGCTGTTCGACCATGCGCGTGCGCTGCCGGGCGGCGGCGAGCGACGCATCTTCGCCTTCGGTCGCAGCCTCGGCAGCGGCGTCGCGGTCGCGCTCGCCGCGAGCCGCCCGCTGGCCGGCGTCGTACTGGTCACGCCCTTCGACAGCGCCGTCGCCGTGGCCAAGCGCTATTACCCCTACCTGCCGGTTGACTGGATGATGAAGCACCGCTTCGAGTCGATCGTCCACGCGCCGCAGTTACGCATTCCACTGCTGTGCCTCATCGCCGAGCGCGACGAGGTCATTCCGCCTGCGCACGGCGACCGGCTGTTCGAAGCCTGGGGCGGGCCGAAACGAAAACTGATGCTGCGCGGGGCCACGCATAACGACGGCGACGGGCCTGAGATGTGGGAGGCAGTGCGTCGATTCCTGCGAGAATCGCCAGAATGGGGTCAGACCCCTGTGGATAACTCAAAAGCAACCGATGCTCGCGACAAAACGTTTTCTTGAGTTATCCACAGGGGTCTGACCCCATGCTCCTACACGCACTCATCCTCGGCATCGTCGAGGGTCTCACTGAGTTCCTGCCGATCTCCAGCACCGGTCACCTGATCCTGGTCGGGGATCTGCTCGGCTTCAACGACGAGCGCGGCAAGGTGTTCCACGTCGTGATCCAAACCGGTGCGATGTTCGCGATCATCTGGGAATACCGGCAGCGCTTCGCGCGTGCACTGACCGGCGCGTTGCGCGAGCGCGCCGCGCAACGGTTCTGGTTGCACCTGGCGGTGGCCTTCGTTCCGGCTGCGGTGCTCGGGCTCAGCTTCGGCGCTGCGATCAAGGCCACGCTATTCAAACCGGTGCCGGTTGCCATCGCGTTCATCGTCGGCGGGTTCGTGATCCTGTGGATCGAGCGCCGCGCACACCGGGCCCAGCCGCCGCGGGTGAACGACGTCGACGCGATGACCTGGCGCGACGCGCTTCTAGTGGGCATCGCGCAGTCGTTTGCGCTGATCCCGGGCACCTCGCGCTCGGGCGCCACGATCATCGGCGGGATGATCTTCGGGCTTTCGCGGCGCGCGGCGACCGAGTTTTCGTTCTTCCTGGCCGTGCCGACGCTGGTTGCTGCGGGTGCCTACGATTTTTACCAGCACCGTGCGCTGTTTGTGGCCGACGACCTTGGGTTGTTTGCGGTCGGAAGTTTCGCGGCCTTCGTGTCCGCGTTCGCCGTCGTGCGCTGGCTGATCCGTTACGTGGCGAACCACGACTTCAGGCCATTCGCGTGGTACCGAATCGCGTTCGGTGTGATCGTGCTGGCGACCGCCTACGGCGGTTGGGTCGACTGGGGCCTGGGCTAGTTCGAGCCCAAGCGCCGCCAACGCGGGGGACGAACCGATCGGGGGCGCAGGCTCGCGTTCAGCCCTGAACCCAGGGCAGGCCCGCGGCGCGCCAGCCGCCGATCGTGTTGCGGTGCTGTCCGTCGTCCTTGTCGCCTTCGAAACCTTCGAGCACGTTGTAACACTCGGAGAAACCGGCTTGCGTGGCCGCCATCGCCGCGTGGTGCGACCGTCCACCCGAGCGGCAGATGAACATCACCGGTTCCTCGCGATCGATGGAGTCCGCGAGCTGTTTGGCGAAGTCGAGGTTCAGGACGCCGCCTGGGTAGCTGTTCCACTCGACCGGCACTGTGCCGGGGATGCGTCCCACCCAATAGAGCTCGGCCTGCGTCCGAATATCCACCAGACGCGCCCCGGCCTGCATCAGCGTGTACGCGTCGGACGGCGGCAGGGCGCCCGCATAGGGCAGCTTGAGCTTTTGGCCCCGCTCAAGGGCCGCACGCCGGATTGCGACGGTTTCGGGATTCATCTTCATGGTCTTAAGGCGCATTCTATTATCCAATTATCCCGCCGCGCATCGAGGGTGATCGGGCTCGGTGCGGCGACGCACCTGAGCGGTGCGTTGCCCGCCGCCAAGCCCTGAAAGGGTGCGGCGACATTTGGGTAGAATCGCGCTTCGCCGCCGGCGTTCAGAGGGAGGGCCCTGCGGCGGCGTTTTGGCACGAAAACTGCTCGCGATAAGCCGCGCGACGACACACTCGGCCGGTTAGACGGCGCAAAACCCGGCCCACTGACAGCTTACCCACTCAGGAGATTTAGCGATGGCGACGACGCCCGATGATGTCTTGAAGATGCTCAAGGACAAGGAGGTCAAATTTGTCGACCTCCGTTTCACCGACACGCGCGGCAAGGAACAGCACGTGACTGTGCCGGTGAAGCATTTCACCAAGGAAAAGTTCGAGCAGGGCCATGCCTTCGACGGTTCGTCGATCTCGGGCTGGAAAGGCATTCAGGCGTCCGACATGCTGCTGATGCCCGATGCGGTGAGCGCACGCATGGATCCATTCACGGACGAGCCGGTGCTCAACATCAGCTGCGACGTGATCGAGCCCACGGACGGCAAACCGTACAGCCGCTGCCCGCGCGGTGTCGCCAAGCGCGCCGAGGCCTATCTCAAATCGACCGGGCTCGGCGATGTCGCCTATTTCGGGCCCGAACCCGAGTTCTTCATCTTCGACGGCGTGACATGGAGCGTGGACATGTCGGGCTCGTTTGTGAAGATCAGGTCCGAGGAGGCGCCTTGGTCGTCAGGTATCGACTATGAGTCGGGCAACATGGGGCACCGTGCCCCGGCAAAAGGCGGCTATTTCCCGGTGCCGCCGGTCGATTCGCTGCAAGACATTCGCAACGCGATCTGCCTTGCGCTCGAGCAGCAGGGCGTCGACGTCGAGGTGCACCACCACGAAGTTGCGGCAGCCGGGCAGAACGAGATCGGCACCCGCTTCGCGCCGCTGGTGCAGCGTGCCGACTGGATGCAAATCCTGAAGTACTCGGTGTGGAACGTTGCGCATTCCTACGGCAAGACGGCGACCTTCATGCCGAAGCCGGTCGTGGGCGACAACGGCTCGGGCATGCACGTGCATCAGTCGGTGTGGAAAGGCGACAAGAACCTGTTCGCCGGCAACGGCTACGCCGGGCTGTCCGAATTCGCGCTCTACTACATCGGCGGGATCATCAAGCACGCGCGGGCGCTGAACGCCATCACCAATCCGGGCACGAATTCCTACAAGCGTCTGGTGCCGGGCTTCGAGGCGCCGATCAACCTGGCGTACTCGGCGCGCAACCGGTCGGCGTCCTGTCGCATCCCGCATGTCGCGAGCCCGAACGGGCGGCGCGTCGAGGTGCGCTTCCCGGACCCGCTGGCGAACGCCTATCTCGCGTTCTCCGCAATGCTGATGGCGGGCCTCGACGGGGTGCAGAACAAGATTCACCCGGGCGACCCGATCGACAAGAACATGTACGACCTGCCTGCCGAGGAGGCGCAGCGGGTGCCGAAAGTCTGCGCATCGTTGGAGGAGGCGCTTGAGCACCTGGATGCAGACCGCGCCTTTCTGACGAAGGGAGCCGTATTTGACGACGATCTGATCGACGCCTATCTCGAGCTCAAGCAGGAGGAGGTCACGCGCTTTCGGATGACCACCCATCCGGTCGAATTCGACATGTACTACAGTTCCTGAGGCGCATCGAGGGCCGGGAACCCCAGCTTAGGCTGTTGTCAAAAAGGGACGGGATGACCCGTCCCTTTTTATTAGATGTTTGAAAAAGGTGTTTTTCGGCATAGACTTAGCGTCTAACCCTAAGTGTGTGTCTCATCATGAAACGGATTCTGGCCATGGCCATCCTCGGGTCCAGCGTTGCCGTGGCGACGGCGCCTGCGTTCGCCCAGGGGAGCGGCGATATCTGGACCTGCCGGGACAAGGACGGAAAGACCCACGTCACCAACATCAAGGGCGACACCTCGGGCAAGGATTGCCGCGTCGTGGAACAGCGCGTGACGGTGGTCCCGGCGAGCAGCAATGCCAGGGAGGCGACCCGTAACAAGACGCCGGCGAAATACCCGAAGGAAACGCCGGCCAAGCGCGCTTCGGCGAAGGATAAGCAGCGCCAGATTCTAGAGAGCGAGCTCGAGCAGGAGCGGACCTTGCTCGAAAATTCCAAAAAGGCACTTAGCGAACAGGAAGCCGTGCGCTACGGCGACGAAAAGAACTACGCGCGAGTGCTCGCGCGGCTCAAGCCGTATCAGGACACGGTCGAGGTGCATCAGAAAAACGTCGAAGCCCTCGAACGGGAACTGACGGTTCTCGACAAGTAGGTCTCCGGCCGGGACCCATCGATGGTGCGCGATGCCGCCGCGGGCACGCCGCAACGGCCGCCCACGTCACTTGGCGGCCTCGACCTGCTGCCGACCGCCGTGGTCGTGCTGGACGACCGCTTCCGTATCCGTTACGCGAACCCGGCGGTTGAGAACCTGCTCGACACGTCCGCCCGCGCGCTCGTCGGGCAGTCCTTCCTGACGCTGTTCGCCGAGCGCGCCGTGCTCGAGCAGACTGTGCGCGAGGCGCTGGCCACTCACTGGAACTACGCCGCGCAGAATGTAGGCTTCCTGCGGCCGGGACGTGATTCGCTGCCGCTCGCCTGCGTCGTCACCCGGACCGAGACGCCGGATGCACCACTGATCGCCGAGCTGCGCCCGATCGAGCAGCAGCTGCGCGTCGCGCGCGAAGAACGCCTGCTTTCCGAGCAGCAGGCGAATCGCGAGCTGATCCGCAACCTCGCGCACGAGATCCGCAATCCCCTCGGCGGACTGCGCGGTTCGGCGCAGCTGCTCGAGCGGGAGCTGTCCGACCCTGGTTTGCGGGAGTACACCCAGGTCATCATCAAGGAGGCCGACCGGTTGCAGGTTCTACTCGACCGACTCCTCACGCCGCACCGCAGACCGAAGATCGCGCCACTCAACATCTACGAGGTGCTCGAACGGGTCAAAAGCGTCGTCCAGGCGGAGTTCGGCGAGCGGATCGAGATCGTCCGCGACTACGACCCGAGCCTGCCCGAGTTGCACGGCGACATGGAACAGCTCATCCAGGCCGTGCTGAACGTGGCGCGCAACGCGGCGCAGGCGATTACGGGCAGCCCGGAGGGCGCCGGTACCATCGAGTTCCACACCCGCGTCCTGCGCCAGATCACGATTGCGCGGCAGCGCTACCGCCTGGCACTAGAATTGGGGATTATCGACACCGGGCCCGGCGTGCCGGAAGCGCTGCGCGAGCGGATCTTTCATCCCCTCGTTTCCGGGCGCGAGGGGGGCAGCGGGATCGGGTTATCGCTCGCGCAGACCTATGTCCAGCTGCACGGCGGCGTCATCGAGTACGAAAGCCGGCCAGGAAAAACGGAGTTTCGGATTCTCTTGCCGCTGGCCTGAAGCGCGCGCCGAGGATCCGGTAGCACCCGGGGATGCGCCCGGCGAGAACGCGGGACAGGAATGAAACCAGTCTGGATAGTCGACGACGACCGCTCGATCCGGTGGGTGTTTGAGAAGGCACTCGAGCGGGAGGGTATCGCGTGCAGCGCATTCGCCTCGGCCCAGGAGGCGCTCGACGCGCTGCACGAGGACGCGCCGGAGGTGCTGGTTTCAGACATCCGGATGCCGGGTCCGTCCGGCCTCGAGCTGCTGCAGACGATCAAGCAACAGCATCCATCCGTTTTGGTCATCGTGATGACCGCCTACTCGGATCTCGAGTCGGCGGTGGCCGCGTTTCAGGGGGGTGCCTACGAGTACCTTCCGAAGCCGTTCGACGTCGACCAGGCGGTCGATCTGATTCGCCGCGCACTAGCGGAAAGCCGGCGCGAGCAGAGCGCGATCGAGCCGCTCGGAGAGACGCCCGAGATCCTGGGGCAAGCACCGGCGATGCAGGAGGTCTTTCGAGCCATCGGGCGCCTATCCCAGTCGAGCGCAACGGTCCTCATTACCGGCGAGTCGGGAACCGGCAAGGAACTGGTCGCCAGGGCCTTGCATCGCCATAGTGCGCGCGCGTCCAAACCCTTCGTTGCGATCAATACGGCGGCAATGCCCAAGGACCTGCTTGAATCCGAATTGTTCGGCCACGAGCGGGGCGCCTTTACCGGCGCGCAGGCGCAACGCCGCGGGCGCTTCGAGCAGGCGGAAGGCGGCACGCTGTTCCTCGACGAAATCGGCGACATGCCGCCGGAGCTGCAGACGCGGCTGCTGCGGGTGCTGTCGGACGGAACGTTCTACCGCGTTGGTGGACACCAACCGATGCGCGCCAACGTGCGCGTGATCGCCGCGACGAACCAAAACCTCGAAACGCGAGTCAAGGCGGGGGCGTTTCGCGAGGACCTCTTCCACCGCTTGAACGTGATTCGCGTCCGCCTGCCTGCGTTGAGCGAGCGACGCGACGACATCCCATTGCTCGTACGGCATTTTCTTGCGCGCAGCGCAACGCAGCTCGGTGTCGAGCCGAAGCGGCTGACCATCGATACGCTCGCGCACCTTGCGCGGCTCGACTTTCCGGGCAACGTACGCCAGCTCGAAAGCCTGTGCCACTGGTTGACCGTCATGGCGTCGGGCCAGATGGTCGAGTTGGGGGATCTGCCGGCAGAGTTCCGCGCATCCGCGCCGCCGTTGGCAGCCGATTGGGTTGCCGCGCTTGCGCTCGAGGTCGAACGGCGCTTCGCACGTGGCGAGACCGGCTTGATGGACGCGCTTGGGCGTCAGTTCGAGCGTGCGCTCATCAGCAAGGCGCTCGAACGAACCGGCGGGCGGCGCATCGAGGCGGCGAACCTGCTTGGCGTGGGGCGGAACACGATCACGCGCAAGATCCAGGATCTCGGTATCGACGAGGACGCCGAGGGGTAACGTACGTAGCGTACATAGCGTACGCCGCGCCCGCGGTCAGTTCTTGGCGGTCTTGCGGTTCACCTCGAGCTGCGCGTCGACCAAGGCAACGATCTCGTCAAGGGCATCCGATCGCATGCCCTTTTGCGCGGCGATGGTCTGCACCAGGCGGTCCACGCGTTCGATGTACGGCGCGCCACCGAACAGGGCACGTGCGGCGGACGACGGGCCCGTGAGGCCCTGCGCTGCCGCAGCGTACTTCTCGAACGGCACGAGGTCGTTGACGTCTGCGCCGAGCGATTTGCAAAGCGCAACGACCCAGGCGTACACGGCGCGCGATGTCTCGAGGTCGGAATGCACGGCCTCCTTGATGGGGCGCATGCCGTCCTGCGTGATGCAGCGGTAGTTGCCGGCCATCAGCATTGCCCATTTCGCGAGCGGCACGAAGACCGAGTCGTGCACCTTCAGTTTGACCGGCAACTCGATGCGTTCGCTGCCGGTGTCAAAGCGGGCGGCTTCGATATCCGCCGCGAGTTGACGCAGGATGGCGGTGTGCGCATCCGAGTCGAAGCGTGCCGACTTGAAATTGGTCGGCAGCCTGACCTGCAGCACGTTGATTTTTTCGTCGGGCGGACGCCCGGCTTGCGGGTCGGGGCTGCAGAGCGTCATCAGCGCCGGGTCGAAGCCGTCCCAGACGGTCGGGTCCGCATAGCAGGCACGGCAGGCGGCCGCGGAGACCCCCGGAAGTCGCGCGAGATAGGGCAGCGGCGGCATGTTCATGATCGACATGCAGGGCACCCGCGCCTTTGCCACTGCGGCGAGCAGTTCGCGCACGCCGGCTGACCGGTACTGGGGTTCCTGCATCGCCAGCGCGACAAGATCGTAGTCGGCGGGATCAACCGCGCCGGGCCCGTCGGCGGAAAGCGTGCCCGGCAGCCTGCGCGAATCCACCTCGACCAGTGCGTCGCGTCCCTTGATCGGCATGCGCACGCGGGTGCCTTCCTGGTTGATCAGTTCGGCTTCGGCGGGAAGGCAGATCAGCTTCACCGTGTGACCGGCGAGCAGCAGCTTGGTCGCGAGCAGCGAACCGTAGGACGCGCCCAGGATGAGAATCTTGTACGTCTTGCGCGGCGTGGGCATGAGAAAGCTCCGGCGAGTAACGAAGGGTTACGGAAGGCCTCAATGTGAGCGTTCCACGATATGAAACACGACACCGCTCATTAAAAAGCGTACTCCTGGCTGGGCGGGGCTGCAAACATCCCGTGCTCGGCGCCGCAACATGACAGCGGTCAAAAATCTCCTGCGAAGGCTCGGGATAATTATGTTGCGGTGCCACATTCAGCCTCATAGAATCGAAAAGTTTCTGCCTCCCCTTGATACGGACCCGCGCGATGAAAGCACCCAACACACTGCCCAAGGACGTTCAAATCCTTGGCCGCGACCACCCGGGATTCGACCAGATCCTGACGCCCGACGCGCTTGATCTCGTCGTCACGCTGCACCGTGCATTCGAACCGCGGCGCCAGGCCTTGCTCGCTGCGCGCGCTGCGCGCCAGACGGCATTCGATGCGGGTGAGATGCCAGACTTCCTGCCGGAGACGAAATCGGTGCGCGCGTCCGATTGGACTATCGCGCCCCAGCCGCAGGACATGCTTGATCGGCGCGTCGAGATCACCGGGCCGACCGATCGCAAGATGGTGATCAACGCGCTCAACTCGGGCGCCTCGACCTTCATGGCGGATTTCGAAGACGCGAATTGCCCGACCTGGTTCAACATGATCGACGGGCAGATCAACCTGCGCGACGCGGTACGCCGCACGATCACGTTCCGGCAGGGCGGCAGAAGCTACCAGCTGAACGACAAGCCTGCGGTCCTCATTCCACGTCCGCGCGGCTGGCATCTCGACGAGCGGCATCTGCAGGTCGATGGCAAGTCGGTTGCAGGCGGAATCTTCGATTTCGCGCTGTACTTTTTCCACAATGCCAAGGCGCTGCTCGCGGCCGGCTCGGGGCCGTATTTCTATCTGCCAAAGATCGAGAGCCATCTCGAGGCGCGGCTGTGGAACGACATTTTCAAGGCGGCGCAGGACGCGCTTGGCGTGAAGCAGGGCTCGATCAAGGCCACCGTCCTCATCGAGACGGTGCTCGCGGCCTTCGAGATGGACGAGATCCTGTGGGAGCTCAAGGACCATTCCGCCGGCCTCAACATCGGGCGCTGGGACTACATCTTTTCCTGCATCAAGAAGTTCCGCGTCAACAAGGCGTTCTGCCTGGCCGACCGAGGGCAGGTGACGATGACCGCGCCTTTCCTGCGCGCCTACGCGCTATTGCTGGTAAAGACCTGTCACCGGCGCAACGCGCCGGCGATGGGCGGGATGGCGGCGCAAATTCCAATCAAGAACGACGCCGCGGCGAATACTGCGGCGCTCGAGAAGGTGCGCCTGGACAAGCTGCGCGAAGTGACCGACGGCTGCGACGGTACCTGGGTTGCGCACCCGGGTCTGGTGGCGGTCGCGAAAACGGTCTTCGACGAGCACATGCCGAAGCCGAACCAGTACGACCGCCAGCGTCCGGATGTGAACGTGAGCGCCAAGGACCTGCTGAATTTTGCGCCCGAGACGCCGATCACCGAGGCGGGAATGCGCAACAACATCAGCGTCGGCATTCTGTATCTCGGCGCGTGGCTTGCCGGCAATGGCTGCGTGCCGGTGTTCAATCTGATGGAGGATGCGGCTACCGCGGAGATTTCACGCTCGCAGATCTGGCAATGGATCCGCTCGCCCAAGGGCGTACTCGACGATGGCCGCAAGGTCACGGTCGAGCTGTTCCGCGAGCTGCTCAAGGCCGAGTTGCCGACGGTGCGTCAGACTGTCGGCGAAAAGGGTTGGCAGGCGGGCCGCTACGAGGCGGCAGCGAAGCTGTTCGACGAAATCACGACCGGCGACTACATCGAATTCCTGACGCTGCCCGCCTACGCGATGATCGACTGATCGCGTCGCGCGTGCTGCCTGCGGCACGCGCGAAGATCGGCTGACCCCGCGCCGCCTAGGAGATCGTCCATTCGTGCGCGCATTTGCGGCAGCGCACGCGCATGCGGGCCGTTTCGCTGAGGACGTCGTAGCGTCCGTTCGTGTCGCACTGCGCGCACGTCGAGTGGCTGGCGTAGTGCTCGGCACGCGTCAGCAGCACGAGGAATCGGCGCAGCGCGTACCAGCAGATCAGGCCGACGACGTAGGCCAACGCGAGCATCGCAAGCGCACGCCAGGTCATCAGGCGCGGCCAGATCGACTCGATCGCCGCGGCAATCAACACCGCGCACAGCAGGCAGGTGACGAGCCAGGCGAAGCTTTCGGTCAACTGGCGTTCGTACCAGCGCCGGAAGCCGAGCTTGCCGATCGAACGCGCGGGTTCCATGGTAACTGCGGGCGATTCTACGCCGACGCGATCCCGCAGCCCTATAATCAAATCACGTCTTGCAGCGTGAGGAGCGTTCGATGATCGATCTGTACATGTGGGCCACCGGCAACGGCTTGCGCGCGTCGGTCGCGCTCGCCGAAACCGGGCTCGCACATCGCATCACCAAGGTGGACCTGACCAAGGGCGAGCAAAAGACGCCCGAATTCCTGAAGCTCAATCCAGCCGGCCAGATTCCGGTAATGGTCGATCGCGACGGCCCGGGCGGCGAGCCGCTGACGCTCGCGCAGTCCGGCGCGATCATCGTGTATTGCTGCGAGCGGGCCGCGAAGTTCATCCCCACGGACCCCATGCGCCGCGCAATGGCCGCGCAATGGTTCCTGCACGCGGCAAGTGATACCGGGCCGACCAGCGGCACGGTATTGCAGCTCGAGGTTGCCGCGCCGGAGAAGTCGCCACCGATCATCGACTTCTTTCTCAATCGGCTGGTTGCGTACTTTCGCCACGTCGATCGCCACCTCGCCGGCCGCGACTTTTTGGCCGACGAAATCTCGTTTGCCGACCTGATGCTGTACCCCAACTCCGCGCTGCGCCAGCCGATGCTCGACGCGGCGGGCGGCATGGACAACCTGAAGCGCTGGGGCAAGCGCATGGCC
>JAQBBQ010000281.1:0-7629 GCA_032125995.1 Betaproteobacteria bacterium
CCACCGATAAACAGCGCATCGATCTGCGGCAGGCGCCTGTCGCGCAGGGCGTCGAAGGGCACGAGTTCCGCTCCGGCGGCGCGCAGAGCCTCGAGATCGCCCGGATAGTAGAAGCCGAACGCAGCGTCGCGCGCGATGCCGACGCGCACCGGCGGGCCGCCTGGCGTCGCAGGGGGCACTGCCGATCGGCGCGGCGGCGGGATAGGGCGCCGCCGCTTGCGCGACGGCGAGCAGCCGATCGAGGTCCACTTGGGCGGCGATGCGCGCAGCGATTTCGTCGACGTGCAGGTGCGCCGCCTCGGCCTCGTTGCTCGGGACGAGGCCGAGATGGCGCTCGACGATCGTCAAACGCTCGTCGTGCTGCACGGCGCCGAGCACTGGAACGCCGGTGTAGTGGGCGATCACCGCGCGCAGCTTCGCCTCATGGCGCGCCCCGCCGAGCTGATTCAGGATCACCCCGGCGATGTGGATGTTCTTGTCGAAGGCCTGGAAGCCGAGAATGAGCGGCGCGATGCCGCGCGTCATGCCGCGCGCGTCGATCACCAGCACCACCGGCGCGCCAATCAGCGCGGCGAGCGCGGCGTTGCTGTTGCTGCCGTCCAGGTCGAGCCCGTCGTACAGGCCCTTGTTGCCTTCCAACAGACCGAGCGAGGCGCCGTGCATGCGCTGCGCGAACTCGGCGCGAATCTCGTCTGCGCCGCTCAGGTAGGGATCGAGGTTGTAGCACGGCCGCCCGGCAGCGAGCCCGAGCCACAAGGGGTCGATGTAGTCGGGCCCCTTCTTGAACGGCTGCACCGCCTCGCCGCGCGCGCGCAGGGCGGCGCACAGGCCGATGCAGACGGTTGTCTTGCCCGAGGACTTGTGCGCAGCAGAGACGAACAGGCGATTCACGCCGCGGATGAATCGACGTCGCCGTCGGCCAGGCTGCGCGGCAGGAAGGGCAGCAGCTTGAGCGCCACGGCGGTGAGCGCAAGCGCAAGCGCCACGCCGCCCGCGCCGAGCGCCACTTCCGGCAGGCTGGGCGTGTAGGTGGCCACGACGCCGTCGAAGAAGCTGCTACTGACGTCCTTGCCGGGGAACATCAGCTGCGGGTAGGCCTGGCCGCCGATGATGAGCACGTAGAGCTGGGCGAGGCCGCCCGCAATCACGCAGGCAGCTGCGGCCGCGAGTGCGCCGGGCGCACGGGGCGTGCCGGGGGCGAACAGCAGCACGAGCGGAACGATGCCGCCGATGAATACCTGCCCGATCCAGAACAGCGCGGTGTACACCCCGCCCTCGAGGAGGATGAAGCGCTCGACATCGTGCTGGCGAGCGATATAGAGGTTGGTGAGGTGATAGACCGCGACGAAATACAGGACCGCCGCGACGAACACGCCGAGCAGCTTGCCGAGGCGATTGCGTACGACCTCGCCCAGCGCGCGGCGGCTCCAGCGGCAGGCGGCCATCAGCACGATGACGAAGATCGCCAGACCGAAGGCAAACGACATCACGATGAACAGCGGCGCGAGCAGCGCGCTGTTGTAGGCCTCTCGCGCTACCAGAAAGCCGAAGATCGAGCCCGTGCCGGTCGTAAGAATCAGACGCCAGAGAAATGCGAGCAGGCCCGCGCGCTTGGTGTAGCCGTTCATGCGCCGCTCGAACATCGTCCACAGATAAAGCGCCACGACGGCGAAGAATCCGATGTAGAGAAAGATGTTCCAGGCGAAGATCGACTTGAAGTTGTAATAGGTCATCGCCACGATCAGTCGATCGGGCCGCCCGAGATCGAGCACCAGGACCGCGAGGCCGCCGGCGAGCAGCGTCAGCGCGAGCAGACCCGAGAGTCGGGCGAGGGGCGCGTAGAGCGCGCGGCCGAAAACCGAGGCGATCGACGCGACATTGAGCGCACCCGAGGCGGCAACGATCAGGAACACCGCGAATACATGCGGCGTTCCCCACACGATGCGATTGCTCATCCCGGTAATGTGGTGGCCGTGGTGCTCCATGGTCCAGGACGCGCCGAGGCCGGCGAGGATCAATGCGCCAAGCACCGCGAGCAGCGCGATGAAGCCGCCGCTGCGGCCGTCGATCTCGCGATACTCGATGCGCGCCACGCCTACAGACCCTGGTAGCGCACGCCGGTGTTGAGGGCGAGGTCGGCGCGCAGCTGCTGCGAGGGCTCGCTACGCAGGCGGCGATGGATCTGCGCCGAGCCATCGTTCAGATCGCCAAACACCATTGCCTGGCCGCCGTCGCGGTTGCACGCTTCGACGCAGGCCGGGGTCTCGCCGCGATCCACGCGGTGCACGCACAGCGTGCAGGACTCGACCGTGCCCTTGCCGCGCGGCACGTCCGCTTTCTGGCCGCTCACCGCCTCGTGGACGAAAGAGCGCGCGCCGTAGGGGCAGGCCATGACGCAGTAGCGGCAGCCGATGCACGTGTGCTTGTCGACCAGGACGATGCCGTCGTCGCGCTTGAACGAGGCGCCGGTCGGGCAGACGTCCACGCAGGGCGGGTGCGCGCAGTGCTGGCACATGAGCGGTAGCGACTGCGCGTAGCCGGTGCGCTTGTCGCGTAGGTTTACCTTGCGGATCCATTGGGCATCGGTCTCGGGCCGACCGTGGCCCGACACGCCGTTCTCTTCGTGGCAGGCGCTCACGCATACATCGCAGTCGGTGCACTTCGTGATGTCGATCAGCAGGCCCCAGCGCTGTAGCGTCGAGGCGGCTTCCTGCGGCGAGCGCGCCTGCGCGAGCTCGACCAACCGCAAGCCCGGCGCGAGGGCCGCACCGGCAGCAGCCGTGCCCCAGGCCAGAAACTGGCGTCGGTCGAGGCTCATCGCGCTTTACCCACCGGACCGGTACTGCGCGCGGTTGCGGTCTGGCGCAGCGGCGTGTGGCATTCGAAGCAGTCGATTTTCACCGACGCGTAGCTGTGGCAGCTCGCACAGAAGCCGTCCTTGCCAAGCACGCTGCCGGTCGCGCGGTCGGCGTGGCAGTCGACGCAGTTCTTCAGGCTGAAGCGCGGCGCGCGAAATCCCTCGTGCACGGTTCGATCGCGCTGGTGCAGCAGAAACGTCATGTGATCGCGGCGCATCTCCCCGGTCGGCGCCACGCAGGCGTCGCCGTTCTCGATCTTGACCGTGGGCATGGCGACGCGACGCACGCGATTCTCCTGCCCGTCGGCGTAACCCGCGACGCTCAGGACGGTGGCCAGCACGGCGGCCGCGATGCGCATCATCGTCCGATCTCCGGCGCTCAGTGATCGCCCATGCCCATCTTGATGTAGCCGGTCGGACAGACGTCGGCGCAGATGTGGCAGCCGATGCACAGATCGTAGTCGGTGTAGACGTAACGGCCCATCGTCGCCTCCGCTTTCGGCGTGCGTTTTACCGCGACCTGCGGGCAGTAGATGACGCAGTTGTCGCACTCGAAGCACATGCCGCAGCTCATGCAACGCTTGGCCTCGTCGACCGCCTGCTGGTCGGTGAGGCCGACCATGCGCTCGGCGAAATGGCCAAGCACCTCCTCGGCCGAGGGACCGATTTCGGTGCGCTGGATCCGTTCCTGATAGGGAAAATGGCCGAGAAACAGCTCGTCCGACTTCGAGACTTCTGCGGCACCGCGGTCCTCGTAGTTGTGGATGGCGAAGCCGCCCACGCCCTTGCCAACGAGCGCGGTGCCGCGCAGGCCGCGGTCGATCTCACGCAGCGTCTGCTCCTCGAGCGGCTTGAAGGCTTTGGGCTCGAGGTTCACCTCGCGCAGCTTGTCGAGCAGGTTGAAATGGTGCACATCGACCTTCGGCCGCCTGACCATCTCCTTGTTGTTCAGGTAGCGGTCGATGCTCTCGGCCGCGATCGACCCCTGGCCGATGACCGTGGTGAGCAGGTGCGGGCGGAGGATGTCGCCGCAGGCGAACAGGCCTTTGCGGTTTGGCAGCTGGTAGAACTTGTCGGCGGCGATCAGGCCCTTGCCGTTGTCCAGCTCTTCCATGCCGCGCAGATCGCCGGCCTGGCCGATCGCGGTGACGATGAGATCGGCCTCGAGATCCATCTCGGTGCCGGGCTTCTCGACGGGCTTCCCCTTCACCCAATCGACCTCGATCACCCGCAGCGCCTTGGCGCGCCCGCTGCCCTCATCGATCAGCACCTTCTTCGCCAGCAGCTTGCCCTGGATCTTCACGCCCTCGCGCTGCGCATCGTCGATTTCGTGCTGGGCCGCGTTCATCTCTTCGATCGGCTGCATCGAAATCAGCATTACGTCGGCGCCGCTGCGCGCCGCCAGCGTCGAGACGTCGTGTGCCGCGTGACCCAGGATCACCATCTCCGGGCGCTCGGTTTCCGGGGCGTCCTCGATATAGCCGAGTCGGCGCGCGACCGAGACGACGTCGACCGAGGTGTCGCCACCGCCGATGACTACGACGCGGCCGGCGACCGATTTCAGCCGGCCCTGGTTGAACGCCTCGAGAAACGCTACCCCGCTGATGCAGTTGGGCGCGTCCGCCCCGGGGACCGGTAGCGGGAGTCCGGCCTTGCAGCCCATCGCGATCAGCACCGCGTCGAAGCCCGCTTCGAGGTCTTTTAGCGCAACGTCGACACCGATGCGCGTGTTGAGCCGAAGCTCGACGCCCATGGCGATGATGCGGTTGATCTCGCCGTCCAGGTGCGTGCGCGGCAGACGGTAGCCCGGCACGCCGTACTTCGCCATGCCGCCCAACTCGGCGTGATCGTCGAACAGGGTGACGCCATGTCCCTTGCGGCGCAGTTGGTAGGCCGCCGACAGACCTGCCGGGCCGCCGCCGACGATGGCGACGCGCTTGCCGGACTCCACGCCGGCCTCGAAGGCGAAGCCCTGCGCCAGCGCGTAGTCGCCGATGTACTGCTCGATCGCGTTGATGCCGACCGTGTCTTCCACCTTGTTGCGGTTGCAACCGGTCTGGCAGGGCGCCGGGCACACCCGCCCCATCATCGAGGGAAAGGGATTGGCGTCGCTCGAGCGGCGAAACGCGTACTCCTGCATGCTCGTGTCCTTGGGCGGCTTTTCCACCCCGCGCACGATGTTGAGCCAGCCGCGAATGTCCTCCCCCGACGGGCAGCTTGCCTGGCAAGGTGGGGTCTTGTGCACATAGGTCGGGCACTTGTCGGTTTCGTCGCCGGAGAAGATCTGCTCCTGCGCCGAACCCCATAGGTGGTCGCCGTCCTGGTACCTGCGGAAGGTGTGGCCGATTTTCGCCTCGGGCTTTTTCGCCGGTGCTGACATTTCTATCTCCGCGTGAAACGCGTCATTGCTTCGGCCCGAGCTGGATCGCGTTGCTCACCAGACCGTGCACGCTGCCGATCATGTCCATCGGGTGTTTGTAGTAGGGCAGTACCTTGCTGAACTGGCTCTTGCAGATGGCGCAGATCGCGGCCATGTAGTTGACACCGTGATCGTCTACCACCTGCTGCAGGGCCTGCATGCGCGGTAGCGCGCCCTTGACGCGCAGTTCGACCAGGTCGTCGGTAAGCAGGCCGCCGCCGCCGCCGCAGCAGAACGTGGTCTCGCCGATGGTCTCGGGCGCCATGTCGACGAAGCGGTTGACGCAGGCGCGGATGATCTCGCGCGGGATGAGGAACTGCCCGCCCGGCACGTCGCCCATGCGCGAGCCGCGTGACACGTTGCAGGAATCGTGGAAGGTCACGACTTTGTCGTCGTTCGCGCTCTTGTCGAAGCTGAGCACGCCGCGCTGGATGAGGTCATAGGTCACCTCACAGATGTGCTGTGGTACGGGATAGCGCGAATCGAGGAATTCGAACGGGCCGATGAGCGTGTTCCAGAAGCTGTAGGCCACGCGCCAGGCATGGCCGCACTCGCCAACGACGATGCGCTTCACGCCAAGGTCGATCGCCGCTTCACGGATGCGCTCGGCGACTTTCTGCAGATTGTCGTGATTGCCGATGAATAATGAGAAGTTCGCCGCCTCGGAGGCGTGCGAAGACAGCGTCCAGGAAATGCCGGCGGCGTGGAATACCTTGGCGTAGCCGATCAGCCCGTCGACGTGCGGCTCGGCGAAGAAGTCGGCGCTCGGCGTAATGAGCAGGACCTCGGCGCCCTTTTCGTCGAGCGGGAACCTGACGTCGACGCCGGTCGCTTCCTTGACGTCCTCCTCCAGACCATCGAGCGTATTGCGCAGCGCCGGCTCGGGCAGGCCAAGGTTGTTGCCGATCTTGTGCACCTTGGCGATGATTTCGTTGGAGTACTTCTGGCCCACGCCGACGCTGTCCATGATGTCGCGCGCTGCCATCGAGATCTCGGCGGTGTCGATGCCGTAGGGGCAGAACACCGCGCAGCGCCGGCATTGCGAGCATTGGTGGAAGTAGCTGTACCAGTCGTCGAGCACGTCCTTGGTCATGTCGCGCGCGCCGACGAGCTTCGGGAAATGCTTGCCGGCGAAGGTGTAATAGCGCCGGTACACCGAGCGCAGCAGGTCCTGGCGCGCGACCGGCATGTTCTTCGGGTCGGCGGTGCCCAGGTAGTAGTGGCACTTGTCGGTGCAGGCGCCGCATTTCACGCAGCTGTCGAGGAACACCTGCAGCGCGCGCGACTGCGACACCAGTTCACCGAGCTTGGTGACCGCGACCTTTTCCCAATCCGGCACCAGCGCACCGGGAAAGCCGAGTCCCGCCTGATGCTCGGGCTTCGCCACAAACGGCTTGCTGTGCGCCATGGCACCTTCGCGCAGCAGCGGGATCACCGGATACTCGCGCAGCGCCGGCGTCTCGAATTCGGCCATTCAGCCTCCGCGTGCCCTGTGGGTGATGCGCGCCGACCAGCCTGCCGCGTGGCGCTGCGCGCGCGCGTCGTCCACCTGATTCAGGCTTGGGCTGAAGAACACGCCCGGCGCGTGCAGCAGCTTGCTCAGCGGGAAAACGATCATCAGCGTCGCCACCAGCGCGAGGTGAATGAGCAGCGCCGGGTCGGCAGGAAGCGCCTGCCAATCGAAGGCCAGCAGGCCAAGGCAAAACGCCTTTAGCGCGACGATGTCGGTGTGCGCGAGGTACTTCATGGCGAGGCCGCTTGCGGCAATCGCCGCCAGGAGCGCGAGCATCAGGTGATCGGAGGGGCTGCTGATATAGCGCACGCGATCAACCAGAAAGCGCCGCGCCCAGAGCGCGAGGAGTGCGGCGAGCATGGCGAAACCGGCATACAGTCCGAAGGGCTGGATGAGCGCGACCCAGGCCCAGACCGGCTCGGTGAAGTAGCGCAGGTGTCGCAGGAGCACCGCCAGCAGCGCGACGTGGAAGATCCAGCCGAAGAGCCAGATCCACTTGTTGGAGCGGAACAGTGTCCGGAACAGCGTGACCTCGAGCAACATGCGAAGCGCGACGCCCCGGCGTGTGGTGGGCGCCGGCGGGGTCGGGATCTTCAGCGGCTGCGGCGTGCGTGCATACACCCAGCACTTGTACGCCACGCCAACGACCAGCGTCCCGGCGGCGAGGTAAAAGAGCAGCGCGTAGCCGATGGTCAGCGCAGACATCGGTCGCTCCAGGTTCCGGCGAAGCGGGTTCTAGGAAGGGGACACGGGGAAACCTGGGTTTCCCCGTTCCTATACACAGCCGGTCGGCTTCGGCAGCCCCGCGTACTTGCAGGCCTGCTTGGCCGGCCCGTAGGG
>JAQBBQ010000282.1:0-5870 GCA_032125995.1 Betaproteobacteria bacterium
GACGTCGCGATCGACATCGCATACATCGGCGCCTGCACCGGCGCCAAGCTCGAAGACTTGCGCATGGCCGCGCGCGTGCTCGATGGGCGCAAAGCCGCCCCCGGCGTCGAATTGCTGGTCGCACCCGCTTCGCGCCAGGACCAGGAACAGGCGCGCGCCGAAGGCGTGCTCGGCGTACTCGAGGGCGCGGGCGCACATTTCCTCGCCAACGCCTGCGGCGTCTGCGCAGGCTACGGCCGTCGCTTCGACGCCGACCGCACCGTCATCTCGAGCACGCCACGCAATTTCAAGGGGCGCATGGGGGCGCCGAGTACTGAGGTTTTCCTAGGCTCGCCGTATACGGTGGCGGCAAGCGCAGTCGCCGGACGCATCGCCGATCCGCGGGAGTTGCTGCAATGAGCGGGCGTGCCTGGGTCTTCGGCGACGACGTCGACACGGATGCGATCGCGCCGGGCGCCTGGATGAAGGGTGGCATCGAGGCGCTCGCCGCGCATTGCCTCGAGGTCCACGAACCGGACTTCGCCCGAACCGTAAAGCCCGGAGACATTCTGGTTGCCGGGCGCAACTTTGGCGCAGGGTCCTCGCGTGAGCAGGCGCCGCAGGCGCTCAAACATCTCGGCATCGCAGCGGTGATCGCCGAATCGTTCGCGGGCCTGTTCTACCGCAATGCGATCAATCTCGGCCTGCCCGTGCTCGTCTGTGCGCAGGCCAAGCGCATCGCCGCCGGCGCACGCGTCCGGGTCGATGCCGAGGGCGGACGCCTGCACGACGAATCGAGCGGCAAGCGGTTTGATTGCGAACCGATTCCGCCGCACCTCATGCGCATCATCCGAGACGGTGGGTTGTTGAACCACCTCGAGCGGCGCCTCGCGCGCGACGCGGAGACGAAGCAACACAAGGCTTCGCCATGATCGAGGGCTTGATCCTCACCGGCTTGCCGTTCCTGCGTTAGGCGACGCCCATGCGCATCGCTTGGTTTCTCACCTTGCACAATCCCAACGACGCGACCCTGCGGGCGAGCGTCGAGGATCTTGCGCGGTTCCGCGACATTCTGCGCGGCACGCCAGGCCTCGAGCGTGGCGTCGTGTTCACGCCGGAACGCACGCACGACCCTTACCTCCAGGCGAGCGTGCCGCCGCAGCTCGCGGTTGAGCTCTACTTCGCCGACATCGCACTGTTCGAGGCCGCCACGGCGGCCAATGGCTACCTGCAGCGCCTCGCCGCGCCCGACCTGTTGCCGAGCCTTGCAGGGACGGCAATCCACCAACAGGCGATGCGCGCGAGGGATTTTCCAGTTCCCGACGCGCGGCCGCACGGCGCGCCCGGCGTGCCGACGTGCAGCTATCTGGTCGGCTACGAAGGTCCCGCCGACGATCCGGAGGCCTGGTGCGCGCATTACCTCGCGCATCACACGGCGATCATGGCGCGCTTGCCCGGCATCCGCGAAATCGAGGTCTGCACGCCGAGCGACGCGACCGGCAGCCTGTACTGGCCGCGCGAAACCTGCATCCTGCGCAACCGAGTGGTGTTCGACGACGCGGCAGCGCTCGGCGCGGCGCTCGCTTCGCCGGTTCGCCACGAAATGCGCACCGACTACGCGAAATTCCCACCCTTCCGCGGGGCGGTGTTCCACTATCCGATGGCCGGCCTGGAGATCGACCCTTGATAATTGCGACCGCCCGATGACGAATCCGCCTCTGAAGGGAATCCGCGTCCTCGATTTCGGCCGTTACATCGCGGGCCCGTACTGCGCGGCACTGCTCGCCGAGTACGGCGCCGACGTCATCCGCATCGAGAAGCGCGACGGTAGCGAAGACCGTTGGAACACCCCGGTTGCGGAGGGCGGCGAGGGCGCGCTGTTCCTGCAGATGAACCGCAACAAGCGCTCGCTTACGCTCGACCCGATGACGCCCGGCGGGCGCGAGGTGATCGATCGACTGGTGGCGACGGCCGATGTCGTAGTGGCGAACCTGCCGACACAGACGCTTGCCCGCATGGGGCTCGACTACGAGCGCCTCAGTACGCTCAACCCGCGCATCATCCTGACCACGGTGTCGGCCTACGGTCCGAGCGGCCCGATGAGCCGCAACGTCGGTTTCGACGGCGTCGGCCAGGTCATGTCGGGCGCGGTCTATTTGACTGGCACACCCGAGCAGCCCTATCGCGCCATGGTGCCCTGGGTCGACTTCGGCACTGCGTTGCACTGCGCGTTCTGCACCATGGTCGCACTCAAGGAACGCGAGTCGAGCGGTAAAGGGCAGATCGTGCGCGGCACGCTGCTCGGCACCGCGCTCACCTACGGTAACGCGCTGCTGATCGAGCAGGCGGTGCTCGGCGTGAATCGCATCGCGACCGGCAATCGCGGACAGACCTCGGCACCAAACGACCTGTTTCGCACGCGCGACGGCTGGGTCGTGTGCCAAGTCATCGGCCAGCCACTCTATGCGCGCTGGGCGCGCCTGATGGGCGAGCCCGAGTGGTTGAGCGACCCGCGCTTTCACGACGATCGCGCGCGCGGTGACAACGGCACCGCCATCAGCGCGCGCATGGCGCGCTGGTGCGCCGAGCGCGGCAGCGAAGAAGTGATCACGATACTTGGCGAGGCGATGATTCCCTGCGGCCCGGTGCTCGCGCCGCAGGAGACGCTCGATCACCCGCAGGTGGCGGCGCTCGGCCTGCTGCAGGCGCTCGACTACCCGGGGCTGCCAAAGCCGGCGCCCGTGGGCAGAGTCCCGGTCGAACTTTCGCGCACCGATCCGGTGGCGCGCCGACCGCCACCGGTGCTCGGTGCGGATTCCGCGGCAATCCTCGGTGAGCTGGGCTATGCGGCGCAGGCAGTCGAGAAGCTGCGCGCCGACGGCGTGATCTGAGCGCGCGCGAAGCGCGCCTAACCGAGTGCGCGGCGCGGCTCCACGTAGGGAAGGCCGAGCGCCTCGGCGACCGCGGCATGCGTCACCTGCCCGGCATGCAGATTGAGACCATTCAACAGGTGTGGGTCGTCGAGCAGCGCGCGCTTCGCGCCCTTGTCGGCGAGCGCGAGGACAAAGGGCAGCGTCGCATTGTTTAGCGCGAAGGTCGAGGTGCGCGGCACGCCGCCCGGCATGTTGGCCACGCAGTAGTGGATGACGCCGTCGACGACATAGGTGGGTGCATCGTGCGTCGTCGGATGGGAGGTTTCGAAACAGCCGCCCTGGTCGATCGCAACATCGACGACCACCGCACCGGTCTTCATGCGGCGCACCATGTCGGCACTGACCAGCCGGGGGGCCGCAGCGCCCGGAATCAACACGCCGCCAATGACGAGGTCGGCTTCGAGCAGGTGCTTCTCGATCGCACGGCGCGTTGAGAACACCGTATTAAGCGGCCGGCCGAACTGGCGCCACAGGCGCCGCAACTGCTCGAGGTTGCGATCCACCACCCACACGTCGGCGCCCATGCCGAGCGCGATGTGGATCGCGTGGGTGCCGACCACACCGCCGCCGAGCACCAGCACCTTGGCGGGATCGACGCCTGGCACGCCGCCGAGGAGCACGCCCAGACCCCCGTGCGCCTTCTCGAGGAAATAGGCACCCGCCTGCACCGCCATGCGCCCGGCAACCTCGGACATCGGCGCGAGCAGCGGCAGCCCGCCCGTCGGCGAAGTCACCGTCTCGTAGGCAATGCAGGTCGCGCCCGAGGCGATCAAGTCCTTCGCCTGGTCGGGATCGGGCGCAAGGTGCAGATAGGTGAACAGCACCTGCCCCGTCTTCAACCGGCGGCGCTCCTCGGACTGGGGCTCCTTCACTTTGACGATCAATTCGGCGCGCGCGAACACCTCGCCTGCGCTGGCGACGACCTCGGCACCCTCCTCGCGGTATTGGTCGTCGGTGCAACCGATGCCCGCACCCGCGTCGTGTTCGACGATGACCTGATGCCCGTGAACGACGAGTTCGTGCACGTTGGCGGGGACCAGGCCCACGCGGAATTCGCTTGCCTTGATCTCTTTGGGTACGCCCACCAGCATCGTTTCGCTCCCGCGTTTGGCGCAGACGCTAGCTTAGCGCGCCGCCATCGACCCGCATCGGCGTCCCGGTGACGAGCGAGGCCGCGGGCGAGGACAGCCAGACCACGACCGACGCGACTTCCTCCGGCGTACCGTAGCGGTCGATTGCCTGGCGCGCGAGCATCGTTTCGCGCATGTTGCCGTGCCCGAAGAGCGGTTCGGCGAGCGGGGTTTCGATCGGCCCCGGGCAGACGCAGTTCACGCGGATGCCGCGTCGGCCGTAGCTGCGCGCCGCGCTGCGCGTCAGTCCGACCACTGCGTGCTTGGAGGCCGCGTAGGCGGGGAGCAGCGGACTGCCGACCAATCCCGCGACCGACGCGGTGTTGACGATCGAATGTCCATCGGGCGGCGCGTCCTGCTCGAGCATGCGCGCAAGCTCGGCCTGCATGCACAGCCACACGCCGCGCACGTTGACCGCCATCACGCGTTCGTAATCCTCGAGCGCGCAGGCGTGCAGGTCACCGAGCGGCCCGAGGATGCCGGCGTTGTTGAATGCGCAGTCAATGCGCCCGAATTGGTTTACCACGCGATCGAAGAATTTCGTAACCGACGCCGGATCGGCGACGTCAACCTGAACCGCCAGGGCGTCGCCGCCCGCATCGCGCACCGCCTGCGCGGTCGCCTCGGCGGTGTCCCGGTTCAAGTCGCCAACCGCGACCCGCGCGCCTTCGGCGCAGAACTGCAGCGCCGCCGCACGTCCGAACCCCGAGCCGCCGCCGGTAATCAGCGCAACCCTGCCTTCAAGTTGTCCCGCCATGCCCTCTCCCTCGATCGAACGTCCCGCGCGCGCCAGATGGCGTTCGCGTCTAAGGTGTAACCGGCGTTTGCGGCGGCAGCACCATGCCGCGCTGTTGCATCTCCGCGCGCACGCGATCCGGGTAGTCGCTGATGATGCCGTCGACGCCCAGGTTGATCATCTGCGCAATCTGTGCGCGATCGTTGACGGTCCAGACGATCACCTTGAGGCCGAGCACATGCGCTTCCTTGAGCTGCGCCGCGTCGAGGTCGCCGAAGTAGGGCGACCAGATGCGCCCGCCCGCGGCCTGCACCATGCGCGGCACCGAGCGGTGCTGCGCGTAGCTGAACCCTGCGGTCCACGGCGAGCCGAGCGTCGATTCGGCGCCGATGTTATCGAGCCAGCTTTGGCGCGCGCTGAGATAGACCGTCGCGATATCGGGCGCCTCGCGCTGGACGACAAGGAGCGTGCGCCAGTCGAACGATTGCACCGTCGAGCGCTCGGCGACGCCCGCCTTGCGGATCTCGGCGATTAGCGCACGCGCGAGAGGTTCAGGCGGCAGCGTCTCGCTCTTGCGCTCGGGATGAAGCTTGGTTTCGATGTTGAAGCGCACGCTGCGATTGCCCGCGCGTGCGGCGAGGGCGAACACCTCGGCCAGGCGCGGGATGCGCGTGCCGTCGACCGCCACCTGGTCCGGGAAACGCTGTGCGAGGCGCGAGCCGGGCTTGGCGCGGCCGACGTCGTAGCGCTGGAGTTCGGCGTCGGTCAGCGCGTGAATCGCCGGGCCACTGCCTTCAAGCCAGTGCCCGTCTGCACCACGCGTAAGCACCGGATTGAGCACCGGATCGTGTGCGACCACCACCACGCCATCCTTGGTGACACCGACGTCGAGTTCGAGCGTCGATACGCCGATCGACAGCGCGCGCGCGAACGCCGGCAGCGTGTTCTCGGGCGCGAGTCCGCGCACTCCGCGGTGGCCCTGGAGATCAAAGGCGCCGACCCGAGCCGCCGCCAAGAGCAGCCAGACGAGGACCGCGATGCGCAGGCTCGGTTTCACGCGCGCATGTTCCCACAACGCCGGCGACCGGCCAC
>JAQBBQ010000283.1:0-27438 GCA_032125995.1 Betaproteobacteria bacterium
GGTCACTCCGGGTTCGACATGGATCTCGATCATGCGCAACACGTCCGCGGCAAGCCGCCCGGCAACGCGCATTTTGTCGATTTCCTCGCTCGATTTGATGGTAACACCCATAAATATCAGGCTGGCTGGTTGTTGAAGATACGGGATTATGGTATACAGCGCGCGCCCTCGGCAACAGCCAGGGACAATTAATCGAAATCGCGGATTTATCCCCGGTTTTTAAACGACACACACATGCCATAACGTGCTTATGGGTGCCTGCTCTTTACCAGGGAACAGGTCGTAGGCGTCGGGTATGTGGAGGCTTAACCCGGGACAGTCAATGACAGGACTGTCCGACAGACATCTGGAGAAACTCATGTCTAACGTCACCATGCGTGAAATGTTGGAAGCGGGCGTGCATTTTGGGCACCAAACCCGTTTCTGGAATCCCAAAATGGCTCCCTTTATTTTCGGTGAGCGCAACAAGATTCACATCATCAATCTCGAACAGACGCTCGCGCTCTATCAGGAGGCGCTGCGTTTCATGCGGCAACTTGCCGCGAACAAAGGCACCGTACTTTTCGTCGCCACCAAGCGTCAGGCGCGTGACGTTATCCGTGAGGAAGCGCTGCGCTGCTCGATGCCCTACGTCGATCATCGTTGGCTCGGCGGAATGCTCACCAATTTTAAGACCGTGAAGCAATCGATCAAGCGCCTGAAGGAGATCGAGCAGACGAAGGAAGAGGGTGGCCTCGAGCGCATGTCCAAGAAAGAGGCGCTTGGCATTCAGCGCCAACTCGAAAAACTGGACCGCTCGCTTGGCGGGATCAAAAACATGGTGAGCCTGCCGGATGCCATGTTCGTGATTGATGTCGGCTATCAACGTGGCGCCGTGGCCGAGGCCGTGAAGCTCGGCATTCCGTTGATCGGTGTTGTGGACACGAACCACTCGCCGGAAGGAATCGACTACGTGATTCCGGGCAATGATGATTCAGGGCGGGCAATTCGCCTCTATGCGCGGGGCGCGGCAGACGCCATCCTCGAGGGGCGCTCGCAATCGTTGGAAGAAGTCGTCTCCGCCACGCGCGACGAATTCGTCGAAATCGAGGCCGAGGAAGGGGCTTGAGTCGTTCAGGCACACGATCCGTCACAGAAGGGGGCCGCGTGCCCCCTTTTTTGAATTCTTGCGTTGCCGATAGCGGACCCCAGAGGGTCCACAGGAAGGAGTAGCAGAACGATGGCAGAAATCAGCGCCGGCTTGGTGAAGGAACTCCGTGAACTCACTGGCCTCGGGATGATGGAATGCAAGAAAGCGCTCACCGAGGCGAGCGGGGATCTCATGAAGGCGGAGGAACTGTTGCGCATTCGCAGCGGTGCGAAGGCGAGCAAAGCGGCAAGTCGCATTGCCGCCGAGGGCGTGATCGGCGCATACCTGTCCCCTGATGCCAAGCGCGGTGCGCTCGTGGAACTCAACTGCGAAACCGATTTCGTTGCGAAGAACGAGGATTTTCTCGCGTTTGCGAAGGCGTTGGCGGAATTGGTGACCCTCAAGGCGCCAGCCGATGTCAGCGCACTCTCCACGCTGACGATCGATGGCGTGGACGTCGAAGCGCGGCGCCAGGCGTTGGTGCAGAAAATTGGTGAAAACGTCGCGATACGCCGCTTTCACCGCGTCGAGACGACCACAGGACTTGCGTTATACCTGCATGGCCACCGCATCGGCGTATTGGTGGAATTCGAGGGGCCGGAGGACGTCGGCAAGGACGTCGCAATGCATGTGGCCTTTGCGAAGCCACTGCATCTCAGCAAGGCTGATGTCCCCGCTGCGATCATCGAGCGCGAACGACAGATCCTCGTCGCACGCGCCAAGGAGTCGGCTAAACCGGCCGCGATCGTGGAAAAGATGGTGGAGGGCGGAATCAACAAGTTTCTCGCCGAAAGCACCTTGCTTGGCCAGCCCTTCATCAAGGACGACAAAAAAAGTGTCGAGAAGATGCTCGCTGCCCGCAACGCCGTGCTACACGGATTCGGCTTCTTCGTCGTGGGAGAGGGCATCGAAAAGCGCGCGAACGACTTTGCGGCCGAAGTGATGGCGCAGGCCGGAGGGGCGCGCTAATCCCACATGGCTAAGCGCAAGACCGCCGCTTCGCCGAAGTACCGACGCATCCTCCTCAAGCTGTCGGGCGAAGCGCTCATGGCCGAGGATGCGTTTGGCATCAATCGTGAGACGATCCAGGATATCGTTGCTGAAATTGCGGCCGTGGCGCGCATGGGCGTGGAAATCGGCGTGGTGATCGGTGGCGGGAACATCTTTCGCGGCGTCGCACCTGGGGCCGCGGGAATGGATCGGGCCACGGCAGATTACATGGGCATGCTGGCGACCGTAATGAACGCGCTCGCATTGCAGGATTCCATGCGCACTGCGGGTCTCGTGAGCCGCGTGCAGTCCGCGCTCAATATCGAACGCATTGTCGAGCCCTATATTCGCGGCAAGGCGATCCGTTACCTCGAGGAAGGCAAGATCGTGATTTTCGCGGCTGGAACCGGAAATCCGTTCTTCACGACGGATACCGCCGCCGCCCTGCGCGGCAGCGAAGTCGGCGCCGAGATCGTGCTCAAGGCCACCAAGGTCGACGGCGTTTATACCGCCGATCCCAAGTCAGTTCCGGAGGCGAGGCGGTTTCGCACGCTCAGTTTCGACGAGGCGATTGCGCGCAACTTGCGTGTCATGGATGCAACGGCGCTAACCCTGTGCCGCGATCAGCGCCTGCCGGTGGCCGTTTTCAGCATTTTCAAGAAAAATGCATTGCAGCGCATCGTCCTGGGCGAGGACGAGGGTACGCTGGTTCATGTCTGAGGGGGTACGCGATGATTCCGGAGCTGAAGAAGACCACCGAACAGAAAATGGGCAAGTCGATCGAGGCATTCAAGGCGGATCTCGGCAAGGTTCGCACGGGACGCGCGCATACGGGCTTTCTTGACCATGTGATGGCGGACTATTACGGCACGCCGACGCCGCTTAACCAGGTCGCAAAGGTGACGTTGATCGACGCCCGAACGATCGGGGTTACGCCGTTCGAGAAAAAGATGCTCCAAGTCATCGATAAGGCCATTCGCGACTCGGATCTGGGCCTGAATCCGGCAGCAGCGGGAGAAACCATCCGCGTTCCGATGCCACCCCTCACGGAGGAGCGCCGCAAGGAACTCATTAAGGTCGTACGGCACGAGGCCGAAAACGCCCGCGTGGCGGTTCGCAACCTGCGACGCGATGCGATTCATGCACTCAAGGAGGCACTGAAGAACAAAGATGTCTCGGAGAACGACGAGCGCCGCGCACAGGACGACGTTCAGAAACTGACCAACCGGTTCGTCGCGGAGATTGATCGCTTGCTCGAGCAAAAGGAATCCGAGTTGATGGCGGTATAGGAGATAGCGTGGATCACGGGAGTTCGACACTAGAGATCCCGACGCATGGCGATGTTCCTTGCCATGTTGCGATCATCATGGATGGCAACGGACGCTGGGCTCGCCAGCGCCGCTTGCCGAGGATTGCGGGGCATAAGCGCGGGGTCGAGGCGGTGCGTGCCTGCGTCAAAGCCTGTGCCGAGCGTGGCGTGCAGTACCTGACCCTGTTCGCATTCAGTTCCGAAAACTGGCGCCGGCCCTCGGAAGAAATCAGTTTGTTAATGCAACTGTTTCGCGGCGCGTTGACCCATGAAGTTGCGAAACTTCACCGCAACGGCATCCGGCTTCGCGTCGTAGGGGACTTGGCGCGCTTTGACGTGCGAATTCGCGCACTGATCGACGAGGGCGAACGGCTCACGCAACGCAATCAGCGCCTGACCCTCACGATTGCGGCGGATTACGGCGGGCGCTGGGATATCCTGCAGGCGCTGTCGCGCCTGGTGCGCGAACGGCCGGAAATCGCTGCGTCGGGTGTCTCGGAGGCGGCGCTTGCGCCCTATCTTTCGATGAGTTACGCGCCCGAACCCGATCTGTTCATTCGGACCGGTGGTGAACAGCGGCTCAGCAATTTCCTGCTCTGGCAGCTGGCCTATAGCGAGCTCTATTTCACTGAGCTGCTGTGGCCTGATTTCGATGCGAATGCGCTCGAAGGCGCGATCGAATCGTACCAACGTCGCGAGCGCCGGTTCGGACGCACGAGCGAGCAACTCGGGCAGGCCGAACACGCCCAGGCGCTGGTCGAGAACGACGCGCCCGCGTCCGAGAACGCCCGCTGAGCGCAGCGTTGCTCCAGCGCGCGCTCACGGCGGCGGTCCTGCTTGCCGGATTCGCCGCGGCAATTCTTTGGTTTCCGCGCAGTGGGGTGGCGGCACTCGCCGCCCTGTTGATCGGCGTTGCTGCCGCAGAGTGGGCGCGGCTGTGTCGCCTGTCGGCGATCGCTGCCGCGGGCTATGTATTAGGCATGGTCTGCACGCTCGCTGCGCTGCTTTGGGTGGCCATTGCGGGGTCGACTGACACGCGCTGGCAGGGTGCCGTATTTGCTGCGGCGACGCTCTTTTGGCTGGTCGCCGTACCCCTGTGGATTGCGACCGGCGTGCGGGCCGGCGCACGGCGCCTGATCGTGTTAACGGGGTTCGTGGTTCTGCTGCCCGCGGCGTTGGCCCTGGTCATCCTGCCACCGATGCGCGTCCTCGGCGTACTGGCGCTGGTATGGATCGCGGACGCTGCGGCGTACTTCGTGGGGCGCGCCTTCGGACGCCACAAGCTTGCGCCGGGCATCAGCCCCGGCAAGACATGGGAAGGCGCCATCGGCGGCCTGCTGGCTGTACTGGTCTACGCTATCATCTGCGGATTCACGGTCCCGGCGCTGAAGGCGCATCTCGACGGTGGCGGGGCGTGGGTCCTGTACCTGGGAGCCGGAGTCCTGCTTTGCGTTGTGAGCGTCATCGGTGACCTTTTCGAGTCCGCTGTGAAGCGCCAGGCGTCGGTCAAGGACAGCGGCACGCTCCTCCCCGGCCATGGCGGCGTGCTGGATCGAATCGATAGTGCCGTGGCGGTGCTTCCCATCGCGGTGCTGATCAGTGCCGCAGTCCCAACGACCTGAGTCTCGCGCCTCGAAATGTCAGCCGCCACACCCCTCGGAATCGCGATTCTCGGCGCCACCGGATCGATTGGCACCAGCACCCTTGACTTAGTCGCCCGTTACCCCGAGCGCTATGTGCCGATCGCACTGAGCGCGCATCGTTCGGTCGATGCACTCCTTACGCTATGTCGTCGCCACCGTCCGCGCTACGCCGTGCTTTCCGGGCTGGCCGACAGCGCGGCGCACCGCCGGCGCTTCAGCGAGATCGGGTTTGCGGGGGAACTCTTGTTCGGGCCGGCAGCGCTCGAGACCATTGCGCAAGATCGTGACGTGGCGATCGTGATGGCAGCCATCGTGGGCGCGGCGGGGTTGGGTTCGACACTGGCCGCAGCAAAGGCCGGCAAACGCGTGCTCCTTGCCAACAAGGAAGCCCTGGTGATGGCCGGGCCGTTGTTCATGCGCGCCGTGCGCTCCTCGAACGCCGTGCTGCTGCCAATCGACAGCGAGCACAACGCTGTCTTTCAATGTCTACCCCAAAGCGATGCGGGACGACCCTCAATGCGGGCCGTGCGGCGCGTGATTTTGACCGCGTCGGGGGGGCCATTCCGCACGCTTTCGGTGGATCGACTGTCTCAGGTCACGCCAGATGAGGCCTGCGCGCATCCGAACTGGGTCATGGGCCGCAAAATTTCGGTCGATTCAGCCACCATGATGAACAAGGGGCTAGAGGTCATCGAGGCGCGTTGGCTGTTCGACGTTTCGCCCGAGAAAATCGAAGTGGTGATTCATCCGCAAAGCGTGGTCCATTCGCTGGTGGAATATATTGACGGCTCCGTGCTTGCACAGCTCTCAAATCCCGACATGCGGGTGCCGATCGCCCACGCGCTCGCCTACCCGGAGCGCATCGAGTCCGGCGTTCACCCGCTGGACCTCGGGGCGCTGGGAACATTGTCGTTCGAGCCACCCGACCCAGGGCGCTTCCCTTGCCTGCAGCTCGCGTACCGGGCGCTGCGAGCAGACGGTACCGCACCCGCACTGCTAAACGCGGCAAACGAGGTCGCCGTCGAGGCCTTTCTTGCCGGACAGCTGCGCTTCACTGCGATTGCCGAGGTGATTGACGGGGTGTTGAATCGTGTGCCCAGCCAGGAAGTCCGGGACCTCGAGGATCTGACCGGCGCGGATGCGCTGGCTCGGCGTGCGGCGACGGTCGAAATCCAGCGCACTCAGGAACGTGTGGCATGAGCCTCGTCGTGACGGCCGTCGCCTTCATTGTGGCGCTTGGGGTTCTCATCGTCGTCCACGAATACGGACACTATCTCGCCGCGCGCCTCTGCGGTGTGAAGGTGTTGCGGTTCTCCGTAGGATTCGGACGCCCGATCATTCAGTGGCGTGGGCGTGACGGCACGGAGTGGGTCGTTGCGGCCGTGCCGTTCGGCGGCTACGTGAAAATGCTCGATGAGCGCGAGGTCCCAGTGGCTGCGGAGGACCTTTCGCGCGCGTTCAATCGCCAGAATGTTTGGCGCCGCACGGCCATCGTCGCGGCAGGACCGGTGGCGAACTTCCTGTTCGCGATCGTCGTCTATGCAGGGCTTTTCATGTACGGCCTACCAGAGGCTCGCCCCATTGTCGGGACACCGCCGGCGGGTAGCGTGGCGCAGGCCGCCGGACTTCACGCGGGCGATGAAATCGTCTCCATCGACCGCGAGGAAATCGCCACCTGGCAGCAGCTGCGCTGGCGCGTAGTGAAGGGTGCTCTGCAAGGTGAGGTATTGGGCTTGCAACGGGTCAGCGCGAATCGGCATCTGTCCGACGTGAAGCTCGATTTACGGCGCTTCGCGGGTTTCGAGGCGGATGGCGACCTGATTGCGGCGATTGGTCTGCAGCTTTACCGACCGCCCCTCGATCCTGTCCTCGGACAGCTGGAGGCGGATGGCCCCGCGGAGCGCGCCGGAATGCGCGCGGGCGACCGCATTACGGCGATCGACGGCCGACCGATTAACAGCTGGGGTGCATTCGTAGACGCAATCCGTGCGCACCCGGATCAGGCGCTGGCGCTTGCTGTCGTGCGCGACGCGAAAGAACTGCGAGTCACGGTGACGCCGGCGTTGCGCGCAGTAAACGGTCAGCGCATCGGTCGGATTGGTGCTGCGCCTTTTGTGCCGCCGTCCCATGCTGAACGCATACTGGTGCGTAACCGCTATCCGTTGCACGAAGCCCTCCTGCGTGCGGGCGACAAGACGCTCGACATCGCCGTATTCAGCCTGCGCATGCTGGGCAAAATGCTGCTCGGCGAGGTGTCATGGAAGCACCTGTCCGGACCGGTGACGATTGCCGACTACGCGGGCCAGTCCGCGCAAATGGGATGGGTGTCCTATCTGACTTTCTTAGCGCTGATCAGCATCAGTCTTGGCGTGTTGAACCTGCTGCCGATCCCGCTGCTGGATGGCGGGCATTTAATGTACTATGCGCTCGAGGTTGTCAAGGGGAGTCCAGTTTCCGATCGTGTGATGGAGCTGGGTCAGCGCGTAGGTCTCACCCTGCTGCTGATTATGATGGCCTTTGCGTTCTACAACGATTTCAATCGCCTGTTTTCCGGCTAAGCAATGTAATGCACGCGCGCGTCGCTTCGTTCCTCGGATGCGTGCTGTTTGCGCTTTCTTTGAGCGCCTCGGGACAGTCGTTCACCCCCTTCGTCGTCAAGGACATCCGCGTCGAGGGCTTGCAGCGGACGGAAGCCGGCACCGTATTTAGCTATCTTCCGGTCAAGGTCGGCGAGCGGATGACCGTCGAGACGGCGCAGCAGGCTGTCCGCGCGCTATTTGCGACGGGCTTTTTTCGCGACGTCCGTCTAGAAGTCGAGGGCGAGGTACTCATCGTCTATGTCGAGGAGCGTCCCGCAATCGCGCAAATCAGCTTCTCGGGCGTCAAGGAGTTTGAAGAGGACGTGCTAAGGCGGGCCTTGCGCGAACACGGCTTGACCGAGGGACGCATATTCGATCGGGCATTGCTCGAGTCGTCCGAGCAGGAACTGAAGCGGCAGTACCTCTCGCGCGGCAAATACGGCGCGCAGGTGCAGACCACGGTGACGCCACTCGAGCGCAATCGCGTGGCGATTAACTTCGCGGTGGTGGAAGGCGATGTCGCGAAGATCCGGTCAATCAATATTGTCGGCACGAAGGCATTTGAAGAGAAAACGCTGCTCAGTCTGTTTGTGCTGCGCACGCCGGGTTGGCTAACCTGGTACACCAAGCATGACCGGTATTCCCGCCAGGGCCTCGCGGCCGACTTGGAGACGCTGCGTTCGTACTACCTGGACCGCGGCTTTCTGGATTTTGCGATCGAGTCAACGCAGGTTTCGATCACCCCGGACAAGCACGACATCTACATCACAGTCAACATCCGCGAGGGCGACAAGTACACCGTAGCCGACGTCCAACTGGCAGGAACGTTCCTGGTCCCGAAGGAGGAGCTCGAGCGGCTGATTCTCGTCAAAGCCGGGGATGTATTTTCACGCCAGCGTCTCAATCAGTCGACCAAGGCCATTACGGCCCGTCTCGGCAACGACGGCTATGCGTTCGCGAACGCAAACGCGGTACCGGAAATCGACAAGGCAAAGCGCACCGTAGCGTTCACGATCCTCATCGATCCGGGCCGACGGGTGTATGTGCGCAGAATCAACATCGGGGGAAATTCCAAGACCCGTGACGAGGTGGTCCGGCGCGAGATGCGCCAGCTGGAAGGGGCGTTCTACGATGCCTCCAAGATTCAGCTCTCGAAGCGACGTGTCGACCGGACGCAGTATTTCAGCGACGTCACCGTGGAGACGCAGCCCGTCGAAGGTGTCCAAGACCAGGTGGACGTCAACTTTTCGGTGAAGGAAAAGCAGACCGGCGCGATCCTCTTCGGCGCAGGCATTTCAAGCGCCGAGGGATTCGTGCTGTCCGGTTCCATCACGCAGTCGAATGTGTTTGGCAGCGGCAAGTTTTTGTCGGTCAACTTCAGCTCGGGGTCGGTGAACCAGGTCTACTCTCTGTCCTATCTAAATCCCTACTGGACCGTGGATGGCGTGAGCGCAGGGTTCGACGTGTATAAGCGAAAAATCGATGCTGGCGAAACGTCGGTCTCACCCTACAAGACCGATACCCTGGGCGCCGGTTTTAAGTTCGGCTATCCGCTATCCGAGATTTCTTCCGTCAGTTTTGGGTTGGTGGCCGAAGACACCTCAACCGAGGTGTTCGGAAACAGCTCGCCGTCGTACCAGGATTTCGTCAATACCTTCGGCACCCAGTACCGCTATCTGTCGGCCACTGCGGGCTGGGTGCGGGACACGCGTGACAGCCTGATCCTGCCGCGGGAAGGCGCGCTCTCTCGAGTCAGTGGCGAGTTCGGCATTGGCGATCTCAAGTACTACAGATTGCAGTACGACCAGCAGTGGCTGTATCCGCTGTCGCGGACATTCACGCTGTTTCTTAACGGTCAATTGGGCTACGGCGGGGGCTACGGCGGCCTGCCGCTACCGTTCTTCAAGAATTATTACGGCGGCGGCCCCGGCTCGGTGCGCGGTTTCAAGCCGTTCACGCTCGGTCCGCAGGACATCTTCGGCGACCCGATCGGCGGAGACCGCAAGATCGTCGGCAATGCCGAGGTCCTATTTCCGGTTCCCGGCGCGGAGAATGACAAATCGTTACGCCTCGGCGCGTTCGTCGATGCTGGCCAGGTCTACGGCGTCGGCGAGAAGTTGGATTTGTCCCAATTGCGTTACTCGGCCGGCGTCTCTCTGTCCTGGCGCTCGCCCTTCGGCCCCTTGCGTCTATCGGCGGCCCAGCCGCTGAACGACCAGCCGGGCGATCAGGTCCAGAGGTTACAATTCACCTTCGGCACCGGCTTTTAAGGCGAAAGACATTCAGTGATTGCGGTTCCCTCGTTTGTGCGCATTCTGACCCTCGCGTTCATCGCGCTCCTGCCGTGGGCTGCCTACGCCCAGGGTAAGATCGCCTTCGTAAATACGGAGCGGGTCCTGCGCGATGCGGCCCCCGCGCAGCGCGCCCAGAAAAAGATCGAAGCCGAATTCAAGCAGCGTGACCAGGAACTCGCCCGCATGGCGGCGCAACTCAAGACGATGCAAGACGACATTGAGCGGAGTTCGGTGACCATGTCGGACAGCCAGCGCCGCGCCAAGGAACGTGAGTTCGGCGAATTAAGTCGAGAGTTTCAGCGTAAGCAGCGCGAATTCCGCGAAGATCTGAATCAGCGGCGTAACCAAGAGCTCGCACAGGTCGTGGAGGAGGCGAACCGTGTCATCCGGCGCATCGCGGAGCAGGAAGAGTTTGATATGGTGATCCAGGATGCGGTCTACGCGAATCCGCGCATCGACATCACCGAAAAGGTGATCAAGGCGCTGGGCAACAAATAGCTCGCGCACACATGCGTGGGCCGCTCACGTTGTCCGAGATCGCCGCGCAACTCGGCGGCCGGGTCGTTGGAGATCCCAAAACGCAGGTGCGGCAAATCGGCTCGCTCGAACATGCGACCGCGGAGCAGATTTCCTTTCTCTCGGAGCGACGCCATGTTCCCAAACTCGCTGGCACTCGTGCCGGCGCGGTGATCCTCGCTCCAGCGATGGAGCAACTGGCTGCGATTCCGCGTATCGTTGCCGATGATCCCATTCTGTACTTTGCCCGACTCGCGCGCTTGTTCAATCCTCGAGTACGCTGTGAACCCGGCATTGACAAGGCCGCTCATGTCGATCCGCGCGCAGCGGTGGACGCGAGCGCCCGCATCGAGGCGGGTGCATCAATCGGTGCCGGCGCCCGAATTGGTCCACAGGCCTGGATCGGTGCGGGATGCTACGTGGGCGAGGGTGCGCAGGTGGGAGAGGATACGCGCCTGCATCCGACGGCGGTGGTGTATGACGATTGCGTCATCGGCGCACGCTCGCTCGTGCATGCCGGCGCGGTCATAGGGTCAGACGGTTTTGGCTATGCCAGGAACGGCGAACGATGGGATGCGATCCCCCAGATTGGCCGAGTAATCGTCGGTGACGACGTCGACGTGGGCGCCAATACCACGATCGACCGCGGCACAATCGATGACACAATAATCGAGAACGGCGTAAAGCTGGACAACCAGATCCATATCGCGCACAACGTGCGCATCGGTGCCAATACTGCGATCGCTGCCTGTGTGGGAATTGCCGGGAGCGCGGTCATCGGCAAGAACTGCGAGATCGGGGGCGCGGCGATGATTCACGGTCACATTCGAATCGCAGATGGGTCGTGCGTATCGCCCGGAACCCTTGTCTCGCGATCGATACGGCAGCGCGGAACCTATACTGGTATCTACCCCTTCGACGATCATGCGTCG
This sequence comes from Betaproteobacteria bacterium, assembly GCA_032125995.1. Classification (GTDB taxonomy): domain Bacteria; phylum Pseudomonadota; class Gammaproteobacteria; order Burkholderiales; family SG8-39; genus SG8-39. The sequence continues at coordinate 11,393 of JAQBBQ010000283.1, forward strand.
TGGGTCAGAAACGCCGCAGGCTTGCGTCGACTGTCCAAGCTCATAGATCGCGTGCGCGTGCTCGAGAAGAGGCTGTTCGAAAAGGAATGACCGTGACTGAGATGGATATCCGCGAGGTACTCAGCTACCTGCCGCACCGTTTTCCGTTCTTGCTGATCGATCGGGTGCGCGAGTGCGAGCCGGGAAAACGCATCGTCGCCATCAAGAACGTGACAATGAATGAACCCCATTTTCCCGGTCATTTTCCTGATCGACCGATTATGCCTGGGGTTCTGATCCTCGAGGCCATGGCCCAGGCGGCGGCAATTCTCGGTTTCCGGACGCTCGAAAAGAAACCCAACAACGACTTAATGTATTACTTCGCCGGTATCGACAACGCTCGCTTCAAAAGACCGGTGGTGCCCGGCGATCAATTGGAGATCGAGGTCCTGTATGGGCCTCGCCGGCGCGGGATCGGGAAATTTTCGTGCAAAGCTTCGGTCGACGGGGTTTTGGTGACCGAAGCCGATCTTCTGTGTGCGCTGCGACCGGTCGGATCGCCCATCGGGCGATGATCGATCCCCGAGCAATCGTCCACCCGGGCGCAAAGCTCGCGCCTGGGGTAACGGTCGGACCGTTCAGCATCATTGGACCACAGGTCGAGATTGGCGAAGGCTCCAGAATCGGGGCGCATGTCGTGCTCGAGGGCCGCACGCGCGTTGGTCGCGAGAACACTATCTACCATTACGCATCGGTGGGGGGGCCGCCACAGGACAAGAAGTACGGCGGTGAAGACACTGCGCTCGAAATTGGTGACGGGAACACGATTCGCGAATTCGTTACGATTAATTGTGGAACCGTGCAAGGCGCTGGTGTGACCCGATTGGGAGACGACAACTGGATCATGGCGTATGTGCATATTGCGCACGACTGTCAGATTGCTAGCCATACGATCCTCGCGAATCTCGTTCAACTCGGTGGCCACGTGAAGATCGACGATTGGGCGATTCTCGGCGGCGGCGTGCTGGTGCACCAGTTTGTCCATGTCGGAGCGCACAGCTTCCTCGGCATGCAAACGGCCGTCGGCCTTGATGTCCCACCGTTCGTGAAAATCTCTGGCTCGCCGCCGCGGCCATTCGGCCTCAATGGCGAGGGCTTGCGCCGACGCGGCTTCACGCCGGAATCGATTGAGACGCTGAAACGTGCGTACCGCACGCTGTACCGCTCAGGCCTCGGCCTCGAGGACGCAGGGCGTGAACTCGAGAAGCTGGCCGAATCGCACGCGGAGGTCCGGATCATGGTGAATTTTCTCGCGCACGCCACGCGCGGCATCATCCGCTAGCCGGCGCCGTGCAGGACGCGCCGATCCGCGTCGGCATGGTTGCCGGCGAAGCATCGGGTGACTTGCTGGGCGCACAGCTGATCACCGCGCTGCGGCGGCGGAATCCCGAACTGCGATTCGCCGGCATCGCAGGGCCAAGAATGCAGGCGCAGGGTGCTGAGTCCTACGTCCCCATGCAGAAGGTCTCGGTGCGCGGCGATGCAGAGGTGCTGGGCCGCAGCCGTGCCCTGAAGGGCATCCGAACGCGCCTGATTCAGCGGTTTCTCGACGATCGCCCGGCGTTATACATCGGCGTCGACGCGCCGGATTTTAATTTGGCGGTCGAGCGCCGCCTCCACGCTGCCGGTGTGCCCACGGTACAGTATGTCGGACCGTCGGTCTGGGCGTGGCGGCGGTGGCGCGTGAAACAGATTGCGCGTTCTGTGAACCATGTGCTCGCCTTGTTTCCGTTCGAGCTGCCGATCTACCAACAGGCGGGGATTCCAGTGACCTATGTCGGCCATCCGCTCGCGGACAGCGTGCCGCTCGACATCGACAAGGCAGCGGCGCGCACCCAGCTGCGGCTGCCGCACGGCAAACTCATCGTCGCGCTTCTGCCGGGAAGTCGATTGGCCGAGCTGCGTACGATGGCCGAAACCTTTGTAAAAGCGGCACGACGCTTCACGAACGAGATCAAGGACGTTCATTTCCTGGTGCCGGCCTCGTCGCGAGGCAATCGCGAGTTCTTCGAGGCCGCGCTGCGCCTGCATGCAGAGGACGACCTGCCGCTGACTGTCCTGTTCGGTCACTCGCACGATGCACTGGCAGCCGCAGATCTCGCGCTTGTGGCCAGCGGAACAGCGTCTTTGGAGGCTGTCTTCTTCAAGACGCCGATGGTCATCGCCGATCGGATGGCGACGCTGAGATGGTGGCTGTCGCGGCGCCTGCGTCACCTGCCGTACGTTGGGCTGCCGAACATTCTGGCGGGGGAGCGGTTCGTGCCGGAGTTTCTGCAGCGGCAAGCGACACCTTGGGCATTGGCCGGCGCGCTCATGGAACTCATGCGTGATGCGCAGGCTCGGCGGCGCCAGACCGAACGTTTCCACGACATTCATCTCATGCTGCGACAGGACCACGCGGATAAAGCGAGCGAAGCGGTACTCGGGGTGCTGCAAGGTGCTGCGCGCTGACCGGCGTATCTGCGGCGTTGACGAGGCAGGCCGCGGGCCGATCGCCGGGCCCGTGGTCGCCGCGGCAGTCATTCTCGATCGGCGCCGGCCGATCACGGGGCTCAGAGACTCGAAGCTACTGAGTGCCCGTCGTCGCAGTACACTCGCGTCGCAGATACGACGCGACGCACAGGCCTGGGCGGTGGCGTTCGCGAGTGTCGAGGAAATCGATGCTCTCAATATTCTGCAGGCGACGATGCTTGCCATGCGCCGAGCCGTCGAGGCGCTCGATTCGGTACCCGACGAGGTGTGGATCGATGGCAATCGTTCCCCCGATCTGCAAATCCCGGTTCGTACGATCGTCGGCGGTGACCGGTTGCATGCAGAGATCTCTGCAGCGTCCATTCTCGCGAAAACCGTCCGCGACGCCGAAATGCTCGCGCTCCACCAAACCTACCCACACTATCGTCTCGATCGACACAAGGGGTACGCAACACGCGAACACCTCGCGCTGCTCGAACGCTTCGGTCCGAGCGCCATTCACCGGCGATCGGTTGCACCCGTGCGCAGACGGCTGCAGCAGGGCTTACTGTAGAGCGCGGTGCGAACGATCGTCCACGCGCGTTGGCAACAGACGTCATGACGATCCTGCGGTCGCGGGACAATCCGCGCGTACAGCGGTGGCGGCGTCTGGTCACCGATCGGCGGACGCGGCGGCGTTTGGGGCGTGCGTGGATCGAGGGAACCCGCCTGGTGCGCGCCTATCTGGCAGCGCATGGCAGTCCCGTCGCGTTGATCGTCAGTGCGCAGGCGCTCGACAGCCCCGAGATCGCGGCATTGGTGCGCGACGCGGGCGTGGCGCCCACGGTCGTCACGCCAGCGTTGTTCGAGGCTCTGGCAGATACCGAAACGCCCCAGGGGGTGGCCGCAGAAATCGAGATTCCTCCTGCGACCTCGATACTCGATGACGTCGAGCAATGCGTTTTTCTCGAGCGCGTCCAGGATCCCGGTAACCTGGGCGCGATCCTGCGTAGTGCTGCGGCCTTTGACGTGCCCGATGCCGTTCTGGGCGGCTGCGTGGATCCGTGGGCGCCGAAAGTACTGCGCGCCGCAATGGGCGCGCATTTCGCGATGCGCATTCAAGAGACGCGGGATCTAGCGGCCCTGCTGCGGCAGTTCAATGGCAAGCGTCTGTGCGCTGTGCCACATGGCGGCACGCCGTTGCACGCGCTCGATCTGGGCGGGCGCAACGCCTGGGTGTTCGGGGGAGAAGGGCAGGGCGTCAGCGAGGCAACGGCAGGCGCTGCGACCACGCTGGCGCGCATTCCCATGGCGGATGCAACCGAATCCTTGAACGTCGCGGTGGCAGCTTCGATCTGTCTGTACGAAGCGGCCCGTCAGCGGCGCGTGAAACGTCAGTAGACGTGGCGGTCGATTCTGAGTTCGCGCAATATCGTCGTCGCAATTTCTTCGATCGATCGCTTGGTGGAGTCGAACCAGCGTATCGACTCGCGCTTCATCATACGTTCGGCCGCCTCGACCTCGTAGCGGCAATTATCGAGGGCGGCGTAGCGGCTGTTCGGTCGGCGCGCCTGCCGGATTTCGGTCAGGCGTTCAGCTGTGATCGTGAGACCAAATAACTTGCTGCGATGCGGACGCAGCGCGGGCGGTAGCTGATCGCGGTCGAAATCCTCGGGTATCAGAGGGTAGTTGGCAGCGCTGACACCGAATTGCAGGGCCAGGTACAGGCAGGTTGGAGTTTTGCCGCTACGCGACACGCCAACCAGGATCACCTCCGCCTGGTCGAGATCAATGTCCGAGGCACCATCGTCGTGTGCCATCGAGAAATTTACCGCCTCCATTCGGCGTTGGTACTCGTTTATATCGAACGCGCTGTGTGAGCGGCCGATCGTGTGATTTGATGGAATGCCGAGCCCGGCTTCGAGCGGACCGATGAAACTTTCGAAAAAGTCGAGACACAAGGCCGGTGCGCGCCAGACGACCTCGCGCCAGGTGCGATTGACGAGGGTCGAGAACACGATTGGCTGCGCGCCCGACTCGCTCGCCACGGCTTCGATGCGGCTGCGGCACTCCTCGGCGCGTTCCAGGCTGTCCACGAACGCCAGCGTGACCTGATCAAACTGCATGCCTTCGAACTGGGTCAGCAGGCTGTGGCCGAGTATTTCCGCCGTGATCCCGGTGCCATCGGAGACGAAGAACACGGTGCGTCGAAGGGTCATGGCAGGAGGTCCGGGGCGCGTCGTAAGGCGTGATGCGTTGTGTTGGGCTGCATTGTGCGTTGTTCTGCAGCGCAGCAAAAGTCGAACCGATAAAATAGGCAGTTCTAGGTTCTTCGGCAACCGGACTGGACGAGGGTTATGTACGCAGCGTGGCTCAAGGACTTGCGCATGACCGACCTCGACAAGGTGGGCGGCAAGAATTCGTCGCTTGGCGAAATGATTGGCGGCCTTGCCGACGCCGGAATCCGGGTGCCCGGGGGCTTCGCGACGACCGCCGAGGCCTATCGCCGGTTCCTCGCCTGCGATGGGTTGGATCAGCGCATTCGGGACCGACTCGAACGCCTGGATGCAGAAGACGTCGAGGCGCTCGCCAAATGCGGCGCCGAGATTCGTGGATGGATCGAACAGGCGTCGATTCCAGAAGACATAGTAAATACTATAAGAACGTATTTTCAAGAGCTTGAAGGATCTAATTCAAGTGAATTATCATACGCGATCCGCTCCTCTGCGACCGCGGAAGACCTCCCCGATGCCTCCTTCGCCGGGCAACAGGAGTCCTTCCTCAACATCAAGGGTGTCGACAACGTCCTGCAGGCGATACGGCAGGTATTTGCGTCGCTCTATAACGATCGCGCCATTTCATACCGGGTCCATCAGGGGTTCGAGCACGAGCAGGTGGCCCTGTCCGCGGCGGTGCAACAGATGGTGCGCAGCGACCTCGGATCCAGCGGCGTGATGTTCACGCTGGACACCGAGTCCGGCTTTCCCGATGTCGTATTCATTACCGCTGCCTACGGCCTTGGCGAGATGATCGTTCAGGGCGCCGTCAATCCGGACGAGTTCTACGTGCACAAACCGATGCTCGCCGCAGGTCGGCCGGCGGTGATTCGACGCTCGCTTGGCTCCAAGCTGCAGAAAATGGTCTTCGGGTCGTCAGCCGAAACCGGCCGCTCGACGCGTGTGGTGGATGTCGAGCGTGGCGACGCCGACCGGTTCTCGCTATCGGACGCCGAGGTGCTGGAGCTGGCCCGCACCGCAGTCGCCATCGAACGTCATTACGGCCGTGCGATGGACATTGAGTGGGCACGCGACGGGGTCGATGGCAAGCTCTATGTGCTGCAGGCACGGCCGGAGACCGTGAAGTCGCGCAAGCGCGAAGCCCAGGAACGCTACGCCCTCAAACGTCGCTCGAAGACGCTTATCACGGGGCGCGCGATTGGACACAAGATCGGTGCGGGCAAGGTGCGTATCGTGGCGGATGCGTCGCGGATGTCTGTTGTCGAGGCCGGCGATGTGCTGGTGACCGACATGACCGACCCGAATTGGGAACCGGTCATGAAGCGCGCGGCGGCGATCGTGACCAACCGCGGTGGACGAACCTGCCATGCGGCGATCATTGCGCGCGAGCTTGGCATTCCGGCGGTGGTGGGCTGCGGAAATGCGACGCAAACGCTCAAGGAGGGTCAGTCGGTTACCGTGTCCTGCGCGGACGGCGACACCGGAACGGTCTACGACGGCGTGCTGCCGTTCGACGTATCGGTGACCGAAATCGGTGAGATGCCAAAGCTGCCGGTAAAGATCACGATGAACGTCGGCAATCCTCGGCTCGCGTTCGACTTTGCGCAGATCCCCAATGATGGGGTAGGGCTCGCGCGCCTCGAGTTCATCATCAACAACGAGATCGGCGTGCATCCCCGCGCTTGTCTCGAATACCCGAATTTGCCGACCGAGCTGAAAACGAAGGTCGAGCAGGCGGCACGCGGCTATGCGGATCCGCGTACGTTCTTTCGTGAAAAAATGATCGAGGGCGTTGCGACGATCGCGGCTGCGTTCTGGCCCAGACCCGTGATCGTGCGCCTATCCGACTTCAAATCGAACGAGTACCGCAAGCTGATCGGTGGCGCGCGCTACGAACCCGAAGAAGAGAATCCCATGCTCGGCTTTCGCGGCGCCTCGCGCTACATCGCTGCGAGCTTTCGGGATTGCTTCGAACTCGAGTGCGCCGCGATGAAAAAAGTGCGAGACGAACTCGGCTTCACCAATGTCGAGCTGATGGTGCCGTTTGTGCGAACCGTGAAGGAGGCGCAGGCGGTCGTCGGGCTGCTGGAAGCCAACGGACTCAAGCGAGGCCAGAACGGCCTGCGCGTGGTCATGATGTGCGAACTGCCGTCGAACGCCTTGCTGGCGGACGCATTTCTCGAGCTTTTCGACGGCTTCTCGATCGGGTCGAACGACCTCACACAGCTAACGCTCGGGCTGGACCGCGATTCCGGGCTCGTCGCCGAGGCGTTCGATGAGCGCGACGATGCGGTCAAGGCGCTACTTGCAATGGCAATCTCGGCCTGCCGTCGGCAGGGCAAGTACGTTGGCATCTGCGGGCAGGGGCCGTCGGATCATCCGGATCTCGCACGCTGGCTGATGGATCAGGGCATCGAGAGCCTGTCGCTCAACCCGGACACGGTGGTTTCGACCTGGTTGTCGCTTGCGCAGTAGCGCCGCAGCGCAATCCATCCGCTGCGCGCGGCGCCTAGCGCGCGCGCAGGACGCGCTGTTTTTCACGGTCCCACTCGCGGTCGCGTTCACTCGCACGCTTATCGTGCTTGAGCTTGCCGCGTGCCAGCGCGAATTCGAGCTTGATGCGCCCCTTGCGGTAGTGCAGATCGAGGGGGATCAGCGTGAAGCCGCGCTGCTCGACTTTGCCGACCAGGCGCCGGATCTCCTCCGCGTGCATGAGGAGCTTTCGATTGCGCGTCGGATCGGGAACGATGTGCGTCGAGGCGGTAGGCAGCGGACTGAGGTGCGCGCCAATCAGCCACAGCTCGCCGTTGCGCTGAACGACATAGGCTTCGTTGATCTGCGCGCGGCCAGCGCGGATCGACTTCACCTCCCATCCGTCCAGCGCAAGGCCTGCCTCGTGGCGCTCTTCGACGAAGTAGTCGTGAAATGCCTTGCGGTTCTGAACGATCGACATGGTGTGGCTGGCGGTGCGCGATCGATTGTAGCAGCGCGTGCGAGTAGAGCGTGAAACACGTCGCACGCTCTGCGATCGTGGAACATTCTGTTGGCGTGCTGTATGCGTTGATCGACGATATTGAGTCCTACCCCATGTTCCTGCCCTGGTGCCGTGAAGCGAAAGTACACGCGCGCGAAGACGGTCGAACCGTGGCGACGATCAGCGTCGGGCTGCGCGGAGTGCGACGGTCGTTCACGACCGAGAATCGAAATGTACCGAACGCATCGATCGACATGCACTTGATCGAGGGCCCGTTCAAGCGCTTCGCGGCGGGCTGGCGCCTAGTCGCCCTAGGAGAACACGCGGCGCGCGTCGAATTCGTCATGGAGTACGAGTTTGCGAGCCGCGTCATCGCCCGAATGCTCGATCCGCTGTTCGGTCACATCGCGGACACCATGGTCGACGCGTTTGTACGCCGCGCGGACGAACGAGATGGCCGTGCTGGAAGTTGAGGTCGTCTACGCACTGGCGCATGAGCAAACCATCGTGCGCGTCGTCGTTGCCCCGGGTTCGACGGTCGCGAGCGCGGTGGAACGCTCCGGTCTCCTGCGCCGCCTCGCGCCCGAGGCACGTCCACGCTTCGGGATCTTTGGGCACCGGGTGGCGGCCAACCATCGACTGACCGACGGCGATCGGATCGAGATCTACCGACCGTTGCAGGCCGATCCCCGCGCGTCCCGCCGGGCGCGTGCCAAACGCGTACCGCAGACGCGGCGCTAAACGCCTATTTGCACCATTCGCCCACGCTGCGACGGGCGAAGTCCAGTTCGCGCGCGCGCTCGGCGTCGTTAATGAAATACCGCTCGCCTTTCGGGTCCATGCGCTGGATGCGCTCTCCGCTGGCGAGCGTACGCTGCTGCTCGCGGGCGAGATCGCAGTTTTGCTTCGTCTCGCGCGCGGTCTGCTCTTCCTTCGCCGTCTTCGCAGCCTTTTCCTGCGCTTCCTTGATGCGGCGCCGGAACTCCATTTCCTGCTCCGCCGCGGTCAACGGCTTGGAACTCTTGGCGGCTGCCTTCGAACCGGTCTCGCTCGCGGCCGACTTGGCAGGTGCCGCAGGGATTGATGGGGAAGACTTCAGCGGCTCCACCTTCACCCCCGCTGGCGGGACATCACCATACACCCAGTGGCCCTGCGCGTCCTTCCACTTGTACTGCTGGGCATTCGCTGCCGCAGCGATCAGTGCCAGGCCGATTCCAAAAACGTACAGGTACGATGCCTTCATGCATGCTCCTGCAATCGCGGGTTAAGGACGCGCAGCCTGCGCGCCGAATGACACGGAGACGGTAGCGGCTTTCCCACCCGTCGTCAACGCGTATGCCGCGTCGCAGCAGTCGCCCGCGTATAATGCGTTTTTGCGAGAAAGGTAAGCCATGCGCGTGATCCAGAGGGCGCTCACGTTCGACGACGTCCTCCTCCTTCCCGCCCATTCGCGCGTCCTCCCGCGTGAAGTTTCTCTCAAGACCCGCCTCACCCGAAAACTCGAGCTGAACATCCCCCTGGTGTCGGCGGCCATGGACACCGTCACCGAGTCACGACTTGCGATTGCGATTGCCCAGGAGGGCGGGATCGGGATCGTGCACAAGAATCTGACGCCCGAGGCGCAGGCACTCGAAGTCGCCAAGGTCAAACGCTTCGAATCCGGCGTGCTGCGCGATCCGATGACGATCACGCCTGAGATGCGCGTGCGCGAGGTGATGGAGCTTCAGAAGCAGCACAAGATCTCGGGGTTCCCGGTCGTCAAGGGCACCAAGGTCGTGGGTATCGTAACCAACCGCGACCTGCGCTTTGAGACCAACCTCGATCAGACGGTGAAGTCAATCATGACGCCGCAGCGCAAGCTGGTCACGGTACGCGAGGGTTCGAGTCGCGAGGAGGCGATGCTGCTTCTGCACAAGCATCGTCTCGAGCGCGTGTTGGTCGTTGACGACGAATTCCAGCTGCTGGGACTCGTCACGGTCAAGGACATCATGAAGGAGACCGAATTCCCCAACGCCTGCAAGGATCCATTCGGCAAGCTTCGGGTCGGTGCGGCGGTCGGCGTGGGTGAGGGGACCGAGGAGCGGATTGCCGCGCTCGTCGAAGCAGGCGCCGACGTACTGGTCGTCGACACTGCGCACGGGCATGCCCAGGGCGTGCTCGATCGCGTGCAATGGATCAAGCGCACCTTCCCAGCCATCGAAGTCATCGGTGGAAACATCGGTACCGCGGATGGCGCACGGGCGCTGGTCGATCACGGCGCCGATGGCGTCAAGGTCGGCATCGGTCCGGGGTCGATCTGCACCACCCGGATCGTCGCCGGTGTCGGTGTGCCGCAGATCACCGCGATTCAGAACGTCGCCCAGGCACTCGAGTCGATCGGCGTGCCGCTGATTGCCGATGGTGGGGTCCGCTACTCCGGGGATGTTGCCAAGGCGCTCGGCGCCGGCGCCCATGCGGTGATGCTCGGTTCCCTGTTTGCCGGCACCGACGAGTCGCCGGGAGAACTCGAGCTGTACCAGGGACGCTCGTACAAGGCCTACCGCGGGATGGGCTCGCTCGGCGCGATGCAACAGGGCGCTGCGGACCGCTATTTCCAGGACTCGGAAATGAACGTCGACAAACTCGTCCCCGAGGGCGTCGAGGGACGGGTGCCCTACAAGGGCAGCGTGCTGTGGGTCATCCAGCAGCTCACCGGGGGCGTGCGCGCGAGCATGGGTTACACGGGCTGCGAGACGATCGAGAGTCTGCGCACGCAGGCACGCTTCGTCGAAATAACTTCTGCCGGCATGCGCGAGTCGCACGTCCACGACGTCCAGATCGTCAAGGAAGCGCCAAACTACCGGGCAGGCTAGCGGGCGGGTTGCCCCATGCATGACCGGATCCTGATTCTTGATTTCGGTTCGCAAGTCACCCAGCTCATCGCGCGTCGGGTGCGCGAGGCGAAGGTCTACTGCGAAATCCACCCGAACGACGTCGCGGACGATTTCATCCGCGCGTTCGGCGCCAAGGGCGTCATTCTTTCCGGCAGCCACGCGAGCACCTACGAGGCCCACGAACTGCGCGCGCCCAAGGCGGTCTACGATCTGGGCGTGCCGGTGCTCGGCATCTGCTACGGCATGTTCACCATGGCGGTCCAGCTCGGCGGCAAGGTCGAAGGCAGCGACAAGCGTGAATTCGGCTTCGCCAAGCTGAGGGCGCGTGGGCACACGCGCCTGCTCGAGGGCATCGAGGACGCCGTCACCGCGGAAGGCCACGGCATGCTGGATGTCTGGATGAGCCACGGCGACAAGGTGACCGCCATGCCGCCGGGCTTCCAGCTCATGGCGTCGACCGGCAACTGTCCGATCGCGGGGATGGCCGACGAGAAGCGACGCTTCTATGGCGTCCAGTTCCATCCCGAAGTCACGCACACCAAGCAGGGCAGCCGCATCCTGCAGCGCTTCGTGCACGAGGTCTGCGGTTGCGGCAGCGACTGGCGCATGCCCGACTACGTCGCGGAGGCGGTCTCTCGCATCCGCGAGCAGGTCGGCGCCGACGAAGTCATCCTCGGGCTTTCCGGCGGCGTCGATTCGTCGGTCGCCGCGGCGCTGATTCACAAGGCAATCGGCGACCAGCTGACCTGCGTGTTCGTCGACCACGGTCTGTTGCGCCTCGACGAGGGCAGGCAGGTGATGGATACCTTCGCGCAACACATGCAGGTGAAGGTGATCCACGTCGACGCGAGCGGCGCGTTCTTCGACGCGCTGCAAGGCGTCGAAGACCCGGAGCAAAAGCGCAAAATCATCGGCAGGCACTTCGTCGACGTCTTCCAGCGCGAGTCGGCGAAGATCCCCAACGCGAAATGGCTCGCGCAGGGAACCATCTACCCCGACGTCATCGAATCGGCCGGTGCGAAGACGAAGAAGGCGACCACGATCAAGTCGCACCACAACGTCGGCGGGCTGCCCGACACGCTGCACCTGAAGCTCCTCGAGCCGCTGCGCGAGCTATTCAAGGACGAGGTGCGTGAGCTGGGGCTCGCGCTCGGCTTACCGCGCGAGATGGTGTTCCGCCATCCGTTCCCCGGACCGGGACTCGGGGTGCGCATCCTCGGCGAGCTCCGGCGCGAATACGTCGACTTGTTGCAACGTGCGGATGCAATTTTCATCGAGGAGTTGCGCGCCGCGAAGGACGCCGACGGAACGAGCTGGTACGACCTCACGGCGCAGGCCTTTGCCGTGTTCCTGCCAGTGAAGTCGGTCGGCGTGATGGGCGACGGTCGCACCTACGAATACGTGGTCGCACTGCGCGCCGTACAAACCACTGACTTCATGACGGCGAGTTGGGCGCCGCTACCCCACGAGCTGCTCGCGCGGGTATCAAACCGGATCATCAACGAGGTGCGCGGCATCAACCGCGTCGCCTACGACATCTCGTCCAAGCCGCCGTCGACAATCGAATGGGAGTGAGCGGCGCGCCCGTTTTGAGACGCAGGTCGTGAGGTTACAGCTTCTGCGCCTTGCGCGTCGCCCCCGCGTAGAGCACCTCGCGCATCGCGCCGGCGGCGCGGGCGTGGAATGCCACGGCCTCGGGGTCGAAGTCGCGCACCGGCACCGGCGCTGGCGCAAAATGTTCATAGTCATCGTGGCCGCGCACCAGTGCCGCACAGTCCCAGGTGCCGACCACTTGCCGCGTCTGCGGCGGCATGAAGTGCATCGACACGCCGATCCTGCGATCACCTGACAGGTTCGGCCCCGAGCCGTGCGCGAGGCAGTAGTTGTGCAGCGACATTTCGCCGGCGTAAAGCGGCATGCTGACTGCGCGCGCCTCGTCGAGGCTGTGGATCGTCTGCCCGCGCGTCAGCATGTTGTCGGCGTCGTCCGTGTCCTCGTGCGCAAGCGGGTCGCCGGTGTGCGTGCCCGGCATCACCTTCATGCAGCCGGCCTCGAGGCTGGCGTGCGAGATCGCGAACCACGCCGTCACCACATTGCGGCTGGACAGGCCCCAGTAGGTGTTGTCCTGATGCCAGGAGACGAAGCTCTTCGAGCCAGCGTCCTTGATCCAGAAGATCGTGCTCCAGCACAGGATGTCGGGCCCGATCAGCTGCTCGACCGGGTCGAGCACGCGCGAATCGCGGATCAGGTCGTCGAGCCATTTGAACAGCAGGTGTGAGCGGCTGCGCTGCGCGGCCTCAAGCCGGCCACCCTGCGTCGCCTCGAACGCCTCGAGCCGGCGCCGCAGGCCGGCGGCCTCCTGAGGCAGCATCACGGGCACCGGACAGACGTAGCCATCGCGGTGGTACCGGACGACCTGCTCTGCGCTCAGCGGCATGGCACACCCTCCTCAATCAAAGCCTCGATGCGTCCTATGATACTTAACCGGCCGCCTCAGCCGGCGAGTGCGAGTGACTCGAGCGCGCCCTCGAAGTGCGCTTCGCCATGCGACAGGTACAGGTGGCGCTCGCTCACCGCCAGGTCGAGCGTCATGCGCCTCTCGAGACGCTCTGCGAGCGCGACGATCAGGCTGCGATCGAAGGCGTATAGCTCCAGTGCCTCGGCGCGATGGATGCGTTCGCCGGCCAGCCCGCGCAGCCACGTCAACGGGTCGCGATGCGTGTACACGGCGACGCGCGGCGCAGCCTTCGCGGCTTTGTGCAGACGCGCCGCGTCGGGCAGCCCGACCTCGATCCAGCTCACCAGTCCGCCGGTCAGGTCGCGCACGGCGATGACCGGATCTTCTGGCTCGGAGAGGCCGCGCGAGAAGGCAATGCCGTCCGCGTACTCGAGACAGTAGGCGAGCACGCGCGCCACCAACCAGGCGGCGGACTCCGAGGGATGGCGGGCGGCCTTGAATTCGAGCGTCTCGTACACATGCCGGTCGGCGTCGGCGAGATTCACCTTGAAGCGGTGCAGGGTGGCGTTCAGTGCCATCGCGCGGCTGCGGGGTCTTGCATCGAACGCTCCGGAGAGTCGGCGGATCGCCACGTTGGAGACCGCGATCGCGTGTGCCATGATAACTTCAAGCCATCTGATGGTTCGATGACTGCACAGGGAATTGCGGACAATGGACGCAATCGAGGAAGCATGAGCGACGCGCGCTTCATGCAACGCGCGCTCGAGCTCGCGCGACAGGGGCAGGCGGAGGGCGAGGTGCCTGTGGGCGCGGTGGTCGTGCGCGAGGGGCAGGTGATCGGCGAAGGCTGGAATCGACCGATCGCGGCAGCCGACCCGACCGCGCACGCGGAAATTCGAGCGCTCCGCCAGGCTGCCCAGGACGCGGGGAACTATCGGCTGACGGGCGCGACCTTGTACGTCACGCTCGAGCCCTGCGCGATGTGCATCGGCGCCATGTTTCATGCCCGTATTGCGCGGGTCGTATACGGGGCGCGGGATCCGAAAACCGGCAGCGCCGGGAGCGTGGTCGACTTGTTCTCGGAGCCGCGGCTCAATCATCACGCGACGGTGACGGGTGGCGTTCTTGCAGAGGAAAGCGGGGCGCTGCTCAGCGCCTTCTTCGCCGCGCGCAGATGAAAATCGAGATTGATCTACCGTCGCAGAGTCTGACCCTCTACGGCGACGCCGGCGACGTGCTGCAGCGCTATGCGGTATCGACATCGAAACACGGTGCCGGAGAGCGTAATGGATCGTTCTGCACGCCACGCGGGCGTCATCTGATTCGCGCCAAGATCGGAGCGGGCCAGCCTGAGAATACTGTTTTTGTCCGCCGGCGGCCGACCGGCGAACGCTGGTCGCCCGAACTGCATGCACGCAATCCGGGCCGGGACTGGATGCTGACACGGCTGTTGTGGCTCTCGGGCTGCGAGCCAGGACGCAATCGTCTCGGGACCGTCGATACGATGCGGCGCTACATCTACATCCACGGCGCGCCTGACAGCGCGACGATGGGCAAGCCGGGTTCGATCGGTTGCATCCGCATGCGCAACCGCGATCTGGTCGAGCTTTTCGACTTCGTAGCGCCGTACACCGAGGTCATGATCTCGGATTGACGCGGTAACGCGGTAACGGGGCGACGCGGCGCTCAGCCGCCGAGAAACAGCCGCCCGACCTCGGGGTTTGCAAGCAGTTCGTCCCCGGTCCCGGCCAGCGCAAGCTGGCCCGAGACGAGGACATAGCCGATGTCGGCGAATTCGAGCCCTTTCTTCGCGTTTTGCTCAACCATGATGATGGTCTTGCCGTCCTTGTGCTGCAGTTCGTCCAGGATCTCGAACACCATGTCGATGAAGCGCGGTTCGAGTCCGATCGACGGCTCATCGACCAGCAGCACCTCGGGCTCCATGACCAGGGCGCGAGAAATCTCGAGCAACCGGCGCTCGCCGCCCGAAAGAACCTTGGCCTGGTGCTTACGGCGCGCCGCCAGCCGGTCATACTTGCCGAATACCTTCTCGGCGCGCTCCTTGGCGATCGCTGGTTTGTCGAGCAGGTAACCGCCCATCCAGAGGTTTTCCTCGACGGTCATGTCGGGAAATACCGACTTGTCCTGCAGGATGTAAGCAATCCCGGCCGCGCGCAGCTTCTGACTCGAGTTCAGGCGCGTAACGTCCTTCTTGGCCGATCCGTCACCGACAAGGATCTGGCCGCCGAAGATTCTGGTGAATCCGAAGATCGAATGCAGGATCGTCGATTTTCCCGCGCCATTCGGGCCGATCAGGCACAGCGATTGGCCACGCGCCACTTCAAGATGGAAATCGTGCAGAACTTCCATCTTGCCGTAGCCCGCCGAGAGCCCTTCTATCAGCACATAGGGGTTGCGATTCGCAAGTCCGGCAAGCCGATCTGAGGTCACGCCTGCGCCGAGTTTCTGCGCCTGACGATTCACTTCCTCGACCGAGATAATCGTATCGACATCCCCTTTGTGGTAGCCGACCGAGCGCTTCTCTGACATCAGTGCGCACCCAGGTAGGCGTCGATCACGGTCTGGTCGTTCTGAATCTGCTCCGGCGAGCCATGTGCAAGCAGCTCACCGTGCGCGAGGCAGTAGATGCTGTCTGCCATATTCATGATCACGCGCATGTTGTGCTCGATGATGAACATGGTGATGCCGAACTCTGTATTGGCACGGCGCAGGCGCTCGATCAGCCCGTTGATCAGCGTCGGGTTGATACCGGCAGTCGGTTCGTCGAGCATCAGCACCTCGGGCTCGTTCATCAGGGCCATCGCGAACTCGAGCAGCTTTTGCTGGCCGAAAGAAAGCGACCCGGCGAGCAGCCGGCGCTTGGCGAACAGGCCGACAAATTCCAGCAACTGTTCGGCCCGCTCCTGGGTCGCGCGCGAGTACCTCGCGAACATGTCGATCCACGCCGCATTGCGGTGCGGAATCGACATCAGCACATTCTGCATGCAATCGAG
>JAQBBQ010000284.1:0-21064 GCA_032125995.1 Betaproteobacteria bacterium
TGGTGCGACCTGGAACATGCTCGCGGTCACGGTCAAGGACGGCGACGAGGTCATCGACCACCGCATGTGCCTCGTGCCGCGCAAGGACTTCGAGATCGTCGACGACTGGCACGTGCTCGGCATGCGCGGCACCGGCTCGAAATCGGTCAAGGTAAAGGACCTCTTCGTGCCCGAGTACCGCGCGCTGTGCATGTACCTCGCGCGCGGCGAGGCGGCGTATCCCGGCGCGAAGACCAATGCGCACCCGCATTACGCGATCCCGCTCTCCGGGCTCGGCTCGCACTGCATCGCCGGCGCCGCGGTCGGCAATGCGCAGGCCGCGCTCGAAATGACGCTCGACGCGGTGCGCGACCGCAACACCAACTACACCGCGGTGCGCATGCGTGAGTTCCAGGCCGTGCAGCTGCGCGTCGCCGCCGCCGGCGCGCGGGTCGACGCCGCGCGCCTCATCGTGAAGAACGATTGCCTCGAAGCGCAGTCGATTGCCGAGGCACGGCGCGCGCCGACGCTGGAAGACAAGCTGCGCTTCAAGCGCAACGTCGCCTACGCCGTGCAGCTTTGCACCGAGGCGGTCGACAACCTGCACGCGATGGCCGGCGCGCGCGGCATCTACGACCATTACCCGATCCAGCGCCTGTTTCGCGACGCGCATGCGCTGATGGGGCACATCGGTTTTTCCTGGGACGCGCAGGCCACGCCCTGGGGGCTGGTCGCGCTCGGCGGGGATTTCGAGGCGCCGCCGACGCTTTGAGGGGCGGGTGTACGGGGATAGCCCTCGTTCGAATTGAGTCCGCGCTATCTGCCGGAGCGCTTGCGAGCCCTCGGTTTCCGGTCTGGGGTCAGACCTTGCAGATATTCTGGCATCTCCTGGCGCAGGACCTGGCGCAACCCTCGTTCGGTCAGTGGTTGGTCGGATTCGAAGAGAACCTTTCGCAGCGCGTCGTTCATCATCGTTTGATACCCGGTGCCCGCCTTCTGCGCTCTCGCGCGAAATTCTTCGAGCACCGCGTTATCGATGAATATGGAAATGCGCGTCTTGCCTTTCTGCGGAATGACTGCGCCGCGCTTGCCCTTGGAGAAATCGTACTCAGCTCTCATATTGTTTGCGTTCCTTTCGCGTCGGGCGACGCGCCGAGATCACTCGGCACGCGTCGTTGCGCATCGTCCAAACGACCACGAGTAACCCAGCTGTGCACCCCAGCCCGATGGTGACGAAGCGTTCCTCGCCTTTGGCATCCGGGTCTTCGACCGTGACCGCCAGCGGATCTTCGAGCACGCCCTCTGCGTCGGCGAACGAAACTGCGTGCTTCTCCAAATTCGCAGCAGCCTTGGCCGGGTCGTGCCGGAACCGCATGGCCCAAGTATATATATACGATATGTATATCGCAAACGGCCGCCGCAGCACGCGTCGGCGCGGGCCAAAGACCAGTACGTTATGATTATTTCGTCCGCATTCGATCGAACTTCTGTGCCGACGGGCGTTGGTGGATTTCCGCCAATCGTCGAACAGGAACCGACGACCGACAAACGCCTGTGGGAGCCGTCCATGCCGGGTAACCGTCAGATCATCGTTCGCGAGCTGCCGAAGGGCGCGCTCAGCGAAGCACATTTCGAGCTGCGCGAGGCCGAGCGGCCCGCGGTCGGCGAGGGCGAAGCGCTCGTGCGCACGATCCTGATGTCGATCGACGCCGCCAACCGCGCCTGGATGAAGGGGGCCACCTATCGCGAGGCGGTGAACGCGGGCGACGTCATGCATACCTATGCGATCGGCGAGGTGGTGGAGTCGAAGGATGCGTCTCTCGCGCCGGGCGACATCGTCGCGGTGGAATCGCGCTGGGCTGACTACGTCACGGTGAAGGCCCGGCGGGCGCAGAAGCTACCGAAGGTCCAGCCGCTGTCGCGCCGGCTGTCGGTCTACGGCATTGCCGGTAAGACCGCGTACCACGGCCTGATCGGGGTCGGGCGACCGCAGGCCGGCGACACCGTGGTGGTGTCGGCCGCGGCGGGTTCGGTGGGGATGTACGTGGGCCAGATTGCCAAGGCCCTCGGCTGCCGGGCCGTGGGCATCGCCGGTGGCGCAGACAAGTGCGCATGGGTGACCGGCGTGCTCGGCTTCGACGCCTGCGTCGACTATCGCGGCGAAAATCTTTTCAAGGAACTGAAGGCCGCGTGTCCGGACGGCATCGATGTCTACTTCGACAACGTCGGCGGCAGCATCCTCGAAACTGCGCTGTTCCAGATGAACCTGAAGGGCCGCGTCGTGTGCTGCGGCGCGGTGAGTCAGTACGACGCCGCGGCGCCCGCCGGTCCGCGCAACGTGCCCGGGATGCTGGTGGTGAAGCGGCTGCGCATGGAAGGTTTCATTGTGATGGACTTCGCCAAGCAGGACGCGAAGGCCGAGGCCGACCTGACGCGATGGGTCGCCGATGGCAAGCTGACGGTCGTCGAGGATGTCGTCGAGGGGCTCGAGAACGCCCCGGCGGCGCTGGTCGGTCTGCTCGCCGGCGCAAACCGCGGCAAGCGCATGGTCCGGGTGGCGCCCGATCCGGACTGAAGGCCGGATCCGACGTTGTGCTACCGGCCAATAGTGGTCTTCCGTTTTGCCGCTGCGGCACGACGATCCTGCCCGCTGCCCCTAGGTGAGCGTCAACGTTCGGCGGTTTGCCGGTCATCCACGTTCCGCCTATAGTCGCTGAAGTTCCGAATGAGGATGGAGCAAGGCTATGTTCAACGTCGACCAGTTGATTGACGATTGTAAGCGCGCCGTCGCGAGCGGAGACGGACACAAGGCGGTGCAGGGGTTGGTCGAACGCGCGGTATCCGAACCGTCGGCTGTGCTCGCGGCGCTCGGTGAGCCGCAGAAAGCGGGCGTGCAGAAGCTCTACGTGGCGGACGACTTGACCGTACTGCACATCCTCTGGGGGCCGCAGATGGTGCTCATGCCTCACAATCATCAAATGTGGGCGGTCATCGGCATCTACACAGGTCGCGAGGACAATATCTTCTGGCGACGTATTCCAGAGGAGAAGAACGGCAAGCTCAAGGCGGCCGGTGCACGGTCGCTCGCCGCCAAGGATGTCGAGGCGCTCGGCCCCGACGTCATTCACTCGGTGACCAACCCGGTGAATCGGTTAACCGGTGCGATCCACGTCTACGGCGGTGATTTCTTCCACACGCCGCGCAGCGAGTGGGACCCGGAGTCGCTCGTGGAGGGCGCCTACGACGTCGACAAGAACATGCGCTTGTTCGAAGAGTCCAATCGGCGTCTGTAGACGCCGTCAGTCCGTCGCGTCCACGTCCTCGCAGCCCGCCGATGCGTTCGGGCTGAGCGCCTACGGCCACAAGCAGACAGCCGCTACGTCTCAGGCAATGAATGCCTCGGGAATGTTTAGGCACTCGCCTTGCGGTTGCACTACGCGTAATCCAAAACGCTTACTGCCAGAAGGAGGGAACGATGGACCGACAGGTCGTGCATACGGACAAGGTGCCGCCGGCGAGAGTTCCGCTATCGCAGGCGATTAAAGTCGGCGACTGGGTCTTCGTTTCCGGCCAACTCGGCATGGACCCGAAGACCGGTCGCCTGGCTGAGGGCGGGATCGAGGCCGAGACGCGCCAGGTATGCGAAAACCTCAAGGCGGTGCTCGAAGCGGCCGGTTCCTCGCTCGCAAAGGTCGCGAAGGTCACGATCTACGTTACCGACCTCGGCGAGCTCCTGCAGATGAACGAGGTCTTCAGCGGATACTTTCCGATCGACCCGCCGGCGCGAACGACGTTTCAGGCTGCGGGTCTGGTCGCCGGCGCGCGCGTCGAGATCGAGGCCATCGCGAGCGGGTGAAGACGGAAGCACGCCGCCAGGGGCAGAGTCCGCCTAGGGGCGGCGGCGCCTTTGGACGGCGTTGCGCGCAGCCTCCCCGATTCAATTTGATTCTTCTGCCGATAGTCGCTTAGGTACGTAGAATTGGGTGATCATCACCTGCCATCGGCACGCCGAGGTCCCGCCCATGCCACCGGTCGAATTGAGCGCCGTGCTTCACCACCTGCAAGACCTGCCGACGGTTTCCTTCCACACCGGCGAGGTCCTGCTCCAGTCCGGCAAGCGCAGCGGCAAGCTGATGGTTCTGCTTGAGGGCCGCGTCGAGGTGTCGAGCGAGGGCGTGGTGCTCGGCACGATCGAGACGCCTGGCGCCATATTGGGCGAGCTGGCGGCGCTGCTCGAGCGCCCGCATACTGCGGATGTGCGCGCGGTCGCGCCCACCGTATGCCACGTGGTCGATGCCGAGCCGATCCTGCGGGGGGACCCCGTGTTGACGCGGCACATCGCCGTGGTGCTGGCGCAGCGCCTCGACATGTGCACCGAACAGTTGGTCTCCCTGCGGCGCAAGGCGGGCGACGGGACATCGGCAAAGGCCTTCGATCAGTCGCTTGATCAGTTGGCGAAGGCCGTGTTGTTCGGCGGCTTCGCCTGAGCCGCCGCCTGCGCGCGACTGCACCCTAGGTCCTCCCTCGCTCGGGATCTGTCGGTCCCGAATGCCCGCCGCGTCGTCGCAAACGAACCGACGATCGACAAATGCACGCAATCGATGAAAACTGGCAAGGCCGACGCAATGGCGAGGCGGCGCGTGGGGCTGCGAAGTCCTGTTCTCAACAGAAGGAGGCACGATGAGTCAGCATGGAAAAGTTCACTGGAACGAATTGATGACGCGTGACGTCGAGAAGGCGAAGGCCTTCTACGGCGCAACGCTGGGCTGGACCTTCGACGCGATGCCAATGCCTGATGGGACCTATTGGATTTGCAAGGCTGGAGACGAGCCTGCGGGCGGCCTATTCGACATGAAGGATGCCAAGTACCAGGGGCTGCCAGAGCAATGGTTTACCTACTTCGCTGTCGACGACGTCGACGCCTGCCTTGCCAAGGCGCGCACGTCGGGGGCGAAGATCGAACGCGAGCCCTTCGAGGTTCCCGGTGTCGGGCGCATCGCGATCCTGAGCGCGCCGGGCGGCGCGATGATGGGGTGGATGACGTCGGCGCAGGCCTGAGCGTGTTGCCGTGACGCAGACGTTATCGACCGACGTGCTGGTCATCGGCTCGGGCGGCGCGGGGATGTACGCCGCGATCGAGGCGTCGCGCAAGGGCCGCTCGGTAATCCTCGCCGACCGCAGCCTGATCGGGCGCGGCGGGGCCACGGTGATGGCGCAGATGACCGTCGCGGTGGGGCTCGATGAGGACGGGCTCGACCAACCGCAGTACCACTACGCCGATACGCTCGTTGCGGGCCGCGGTCTGTGCGACCCGGCGATCGCGCGCCTGCTCTGCGAAGAAGGTCCGGCGCGCATCCGCGAGATGGATGCCTGGGGCGTGGGCTGGGCGCGCGAGAATGGCGCCTACAAGCGCGCGTTTGCACCGGGACACGACCGGCCTCGCTGCGTCTACGTCGATTTCCTCAACACCGGCCCCGCGGTTTCGAAGACGCTGCGCACGCAGTTGAACCGCATTTCAGAGATCCGCCGCATCGGCGACCTGCTGGTGACCGGGCTCGCGCTACGCGACGGTGAATGCGCCGGCGCCACCGCGCTGCACCTGTCGAGCGGCAAGCCGGTTTCGATCACCGCCGGCGCGACGGTGGTCGCCACCGGTGGCCTGACGCGCATGTACCGGCGCAACAGCGCATCGGCCAACATGATGGGTGATGGCTACGCACTGGCGCTCGGCGCAGGGGCCGAGCTGATCGACATGGAGTTCGTGCAGTTCTTTCCGATCGGCCACCTCGCGCCGCGCCTGGTCGGCATGGACCCGATCATGTGGGATCCCTTTCGCTACAAGCTTGGCGGGCGCCTCTTGAACGGCCGGCGCGAGGAGTTCATCCACAACTACGGTTCGCAAGACGATGGCCGCTACGTCGTTACGCGCGACGTCGCCACCTACGCCATCGTCAAGGAAGCCGAGGCCGGGCGCGGCTCGCCGCACGGCGGGGCGTATTTGTCGTTCGAGCACTGCACAGCGGCCGAGCTGCGCGCGGCCGGCGGACCGGTGATCGACCGATTGGCGGAAAACGGCATCGATCTCACCAAGCAGGCGATCGAGGTTTCGCCGATCGCGCACTACCACATGGGCGGCGTGCGCGTGGACGCGGCGATGGCGACACGGGTGCCGGGGCTGTATGCGGCGGGCGAGGCGGTGGGCGGCGCAAACGGCGCGAACCGGCTTTCCGGCAACGCAATCACCGAGGCGCTCGTATTCGGCCGCGTGGCCGGGGAATCCGCTGCCGCGTATGCAGGCCGCGGCACGTCGCGCGCCGAGGCTGCGGTGTTTTCCAGGGAAGAAGAGCGTCTGCGGGACGGCCGAGCGTCTGAGGACTTCAATCCGGCGGCGATGATCGAACAGTTGCAGTCGACGATGCAGGACGAGGTCGGCCCGTTCCGCACTCAGGCGAGCCTCGAGCGCGCGCTCGAGCGGCTGCGTGGGCTGCGCGCCGAGCTGCCGTCGCTCAAGCCCGCAGCGGGCACGGCCTACGACACGGCGCTCGCCGACTGGCTCGACCTCGACACCATGACGCGTGTCGGCGAGTGCGTCGCGGCGGCGGCGCTCGCGCGGACCGAATCGCGCGGCGCGCACCAGCGCGAGGATTTCTCGATCCTGGACGAGCGCTGGGGCGTCAATCAGGTCATCACGCTCGAGCGCGGCGCGCTGCGCATCGACAAGCAGCCGGTGCCGACATGACCCTTACCGCAACACTCGTCATCCGCCGCGGGGCGCCGGACGCGGCGCCGCGTGACGTAACCTGGGAGGTCCCGTTCGAGCCCGGCCAGTCGGTGCTCGACGCGCTGCGCTGGATTCGTTCGCATCGCGATCCCACGCTCGCGATCCGCTACGCCTGCACCAACGCCAACGCCTGCAAGGAGTGCATGGTGCGGATCGGCGGCAAGACGGTCTACGCCTGCACCGCGCGGCTGCACGAGGGAACGACGAGAATCGAGCCGCTGCCGAACAAGTCGCTGGTGCGCGACCTGGTCACCGAGATCGCACCGCCGGACGAGCGGCTGAAGGACTGAAAGCGGCTCAGGTCCCGAACAGAACCGCGAGGTCGGGTCGCGGCGATTTGATCTCGACGATCACCGCGTCCTCCAGTGCTTCGACCGCGTGCGGCACCCCGGCCGGGTGGCGGCAGGCGTCGCCCGGACCGAGGTCGTGGGATTCAGAATCGATCAGCGTCCGGATTCGTCCCTTCACGACGTAGACCACGGATTCGTGATCGTGCATATGCGGCGGCGCACCGCTGCCGGCCGTATAGCGAATTTCCAGCAGCGCCATCGCGTCACCGGCGATCAGTGGCTTGACTTGCAGCGCGTCGCCGTAGGTTGCGCTGCCTTCGATCGATTTGACCGCAACAGCCTTGCGGTCGGCATTTTGCACGGCACTCATGGTCGATCTCCTCTCGGCAAACCGCACACGGCGGTGTTAGTAGTTGCGCCGCGGTCCGCCATAGTCGTCCTTCTGGAACGTGAACGGCGGCGTCCTTCCGACGAGCGCCTCGATCAAGGCAAGCTCCTGGTCAGTATGGTTGATGAACGGGGCGGACCGAATGGCTTTTCCGGAAGCGGATTTCCCGACGATATAGAGCGGGCGGTCGTGATGCTTCGACTCGACCGTCTCCTTGCTTGCCGGATCATTGATTGCGCTGATCTCGATCGTGCCGTAGCAGGTACAAAAATAGGTCAGATCAGGGGCCGATTCGACGTACCAACCCGTGCCACGGATGCCCATCATTCCGGTACTCGTGGTCACCTGCATTTGCGAGTCCCGCGACACGGACAAGAGCTTGCCGGTGAGCAAGCGCAACCCGGTAATAAACCATGAGGCGGATTGTTCCTTTTCCCCGCCACCGTCGATGACGAGGCGACCCGCATCGCGCAAGAGCATCGAGTGACCGCCGACGACAAAGATTATTTCGCTATCGCGACCCGTTTCGACCGTGTCGCCAGGACGCACAATGGTTTCCATCGTCGCGGCTGAGCCGTTGACCGAGGCGGTGCCGGTGATGCGGTAGAAAGATCGGTTCGGAGGCAGCTTCTCGGGTCTGCCGCCGAAGATGCCTTGAGCGTAGAGCGTACCCAGGGGGAAACCCGCGGCAAGCGCACCCAACGTCAGCGCCTCGATCAACAGTCGGCGGCGCGGATCCTCGATCTTGTCAACGTTACGAATAAGAGCACCCGCCGTCGGAAGCGCAATCGTGAATCGGCATCTCCAATGCATGTTACACGCAGCCGTTTCTGACGGGAGTTCACGAACCCGAACTAAACTCCAGTGTTCGCCTATAGCCGAACCAAGAGGAGATGAGCCGTGGCAAAGATCGAGAGCCTTCATGGCACCACCGCAGCAGAAATTTTCCAGACTGGAATAGATAACTTGGCAGATATCGAGGCGGTTGCGCTCACCGTTCTTTGGAAAAATGGCAGCCTGACGGCGGGCTGGTCGAATATCTCTGCACCGCAATTAGCGCTTATGGTGCTGGCACTCGACGAAAAACAACGCCGCGATAACCTTGGTAGCATCTAGGCGCTTGGCGGATTCTTGATCCACCCGCGCGTCGTACCAAACAATGCCTGTCACTTCGTTTCTCCGAGCGACGGTGCTCGCCGCGGGGCTCGGGGTCTGCATGGGGAGCGCAGCCGGCGCCGGGGCGGACGCCGCGCCACTTGTGCCACTCGCGCGCGTCGGCCCGTGGGCGGGGGTGTCGGGTCTCATCGGCTACGGTGACCGCCTGTGGTTCGTAAACAGCGTCAAGCACGTGGACCACAACTCGGCGGACATCTACAGCTACGATCCGCACAGCGGGGCGGTACGGTACGAGCGCCACCTGTTTTCGCAGGACGCCGGCCGGCCTACCGTGCACCATGGCCTTCTCTACTGGCCGTTCGAAGACGCGCGCTTCTCCGTCGGCCGTGGCGAATTCATGGTCACCGACGGGCATGCCTGGCAGTGGCGCGAATTCACGGCCCGCCGGCGCATACTGCATCTGCACGCGCTCCTGTCGCACGACGGCGCGCTGTACGCCGGCAGCGGCGGGTTCACCGCGACGTTGAACCGCTCTGATGACGCGGGCGTCACCTGGCGCCAGGTCACCGAGCATCGCAATGCGCCGAACTCGTTCAGCCGAATACTCAGTCTCACGACGCTGGGAAACGTTGTCTACGCGGGCCTGTTCGCGTCGAGCGAGCGCGGCGTAAAACTCCAACGTCTGGAGAACGGCACGCTCGGCGCGGTGCCCGACTGGCCGGCGGGCGAGAGCGCGGACGCGCTGACCCGCTATGACGGGCGCGTCTACGCGCTGCATCAGGACGCAACGGAAGTCAGCGTATGGCGCACTGACGGCAACGCGTCGGAACCGGTGCCTGCGCTCGCCAACGCCCGGGTGCGTGCGCTGGCCGCCGGGGCTGACGCGCTCTGGGCGATTGCGGCATCGAATCGCGGCGGGGTCCTGTGGCGCAGTAGCGATGGCCGCGAATGGCGCGTCGCGCAACGCTTCGACCGCGATGAGCCGGTGGATGTCACCGTGTATGCCGGGCAGGTGTACGTGGGCATGCTCGGCGCCGATGGTCGCGGCGTCCTGTTTGGTCCGCCAGCGCCCGCGCCCACGGCGCGCTCGCAAGCACCTCGCGCCATGCCGGAAGCCTCGCCTGCGCCGGAGCCCGATCTTTCGCAATTGCTTGCCGAGTTGGATCGCGCGCTTGCCGAGTACGCCGGGTTCGTAGCGAGCGGAGGCCGACTGACGGCGTTGCTCGCGCCGATCGCCGCGTCGCACTCGGACGCCGCAGCCGAGGCGCTCGCGCAGCGCATCGGCGTCGTCCCGCGCGGGGCGGGGCAGGCGCGGTTTGCCGGCAGGCGGGTGACAGCGGGCGAGCAAGCCGACTGGCAGATCCGGTGGGCACTCGCGCGCAACGGACGCGGCCGCGTGCCATCCGAACTGCTCGGCGCGCCGTGGCGCAGCGTGGCGCGGCGCAGTGAAAAGTACGCGGATCCCGCACCCGCCGCGGCGTGGGCCGTTGCCGAGCTCGGACAGCGTGACGACGCGACGCTCGCGGTGCTTATCGAGCGACTCGACCGCGCGGGCGATCCGCCCTGGCTTGCCGGTGACCTGGTCGGCGCGCTCACCGCGGTCACGGGGTGCCGATTCGCCTACGACGCGACCGCATGGCGGTCGTGGCGCGCGGCTGGCGCAATCCCTTGCGGCCCGGTGACGCAAGAGTCTTCCGTCGCTCGCCGGCTTGCCGAGCTGGCGACGATTCCGGGCGGCGTATTCGTGATGGGAGACGCCACGGGGGAGCCCGACGAGACACCGCGCAAGATTGCGGTCGGCTCTTTCAAATTGATGCGACACGAGGTTACCAATCGCGAATTCGCGACATTTGTCGCGGCGACCAACCATGTCACCGACCCCGAGCGCAGCGGGGTGGGCTATGTGTGGACCGATCGGTGGCGCGCGGTCCAAGGCGCGGATTGGCGCCATCCGCAGGGGGCGGGCAGCGCAATTGACGGCCTCGCAACGCACCCCGTCGTCCAGGTCAGCGTGCGCGATGCGACCGCGTACTGTGCGTGGCGCGGCTTGTCGCTGCCGACCGAGGCGCAGTGGGAATACGCCGCGCGGGGCAACGATGGTCGGCGTTATCCGTGGGGCGACGAGGCGCCCGCGCAGCGTGGCGCGCGTCGCGCGAATTTCGGCACGCAACGCTGCTGCGCGCCGGACGAATCGGACGGCTTCATTCGCACCGCACCCGTCGGCAGCTTTCCGCTCGGCGCCTCGCCGTTCGGGGTCCAGGACATGGCGGGCAATGTGTGGGAGTGGACGACCGGCGCCTATGCGCCGGGGAGCGACGACGTCGCGTTGCGCGGGGGCGGCTGGGGCAACGAGCCCTATTGTCTGCGCGCCAGCTACCGGCACGGCAACCCGCCCGACATTGGCCTCGAGATGGTCGGATTTCGTTGCGCGGGCAACTGACCGGCGATCCCGGCCGTTTGGCCACCGACGCGCCGGCCGGGTGGTCGTGCTGTTAACGTACCGATTGGCGGGTCGCTGTTGTAGCGCGAATCCTGCAACGGCTGGCGGCGTTTGCCGCCGGTTGAACGTGCGGTGCACCTCGAACAGACCTGAGGTCGCGGCGCAACGAGGAGTAGCGCATGGACCTTGCCGTACAGAAGACAAAGGCGGAACGATTCCGCGCCCTCCATACCGCAGCGGAAATCCTGATCCTCTGCAACACCTCCGACGTCGGCACGGCGCGGGTCGTCGAGGCGGCCGGGTACACGGCGGTCGCGACCTCGAGCGCCGGTGTGGCATGGATGATGGGCTATCCGGACGGTGAAAACATCGGTCGCGAGGAAATGCTGTCGATGGTCCACCGCATCGCGCGCGCCGTCGACCTGCCGGTGACCGCCGACATGGAAGCGGGTTACGGGCCGCGAGCGGAGGACGTCGCCGAGACGGTGCGCAAGACCATCGAGGCCGGCGCGGTCGGCATCAATATCGAGGATGGGACGCGCGGCGCCACGCCGCTGTTCGAATTCGAGCGCGCGGTCGAGCGCATCCGCGCGGCGCGCGAGGCGGCCGACGCAACTGGCGTACCCATGGTCGTAAACGCGCGCACCGACGGGTTCCTGCGCGGCGGAAAAGGAGAAGAAACGTTCAAAGAAGCGGTCCGCCGCGGCAACGCCTATCGTCAGGCCGGGGCCGACTGTGTCTTCGTGCCGGGCGTGCGCGATGCGCAAACCATCGCTGCCTTGGTCCGCGAGATCGATGCGCCGGTGAACACCCTGTCGGGCGCGCCTTCGCCGCCCGTTCCGCAACTTCAAGCGCTCGGCGTTGCGCGGGTTAGTATCGGTGGACTGCTGTCGCTCGCGGCGGCGACGTTGGTGCGCAATGCGGCGAAGGAACTGCGGGACTCGGGCACCTATTCGTTTGCCAAGGGGGTGATCCTGCACCCGGAAATGAACAGCTTGCTCGGTTGATTCGCCGAAGGAATCGAATGCAGACATATTGCGACCAGTACGATATGTCTGGACAATACGCAGGCACGGGCGAACGGCCTGCTAAAGGCCGGCTCAACGGGAGGGGAGGCGTGGCAATGGCAACGCTCAGGCGGGCGCTTTACCTGGCCGCAGCCCTGCTATCGGTGTTCGTGCTTGCGCCCGCGGCACACGCCGAGTGCGGCGGAAGTCAGCAATGTATCGGCGTGTCGATCAATCCGGCCGCTGCGCCTTTCCATGGATCACCGCTCGTGTCTGCGCCGATCGCGTTTGCCATCCAGGCCGTTGGTACGACGAGCGCAACACGAACGATCCTCGTTGCGGGGGTTCTCGGGCCGGCGGCAACGCTCGCAACGCTGAATGCAATTACGCTCGGCGGTGCGAATGCAGCCGACTTCAGCATCGCCAGCACCACCTGCACGACCGGCGCGCCGAGCCTGTTGCAGGACGGCAATGTCACAGCGAGCCTAGCCAATACCTGCGCGATCAACGTCGTCTTCAGTCCTGCATCCGAAGGCGCGAAAACCGCGACGGTGGACGTCTCGACGACCGCGATCACGCGTACCGTCCCGCTGACGGGAACGACCTCCAATTTCGTGGTTACGCCATCCAGCGATCCCAGTGTGATCGGGCTGGTCGGGGCGCAAACGCAGGCCGTAACGCGGTTTTCGCAGGCGCAGATTTCCAACTTTCAGCGGCGCATGGAGTCGCTCCATCGCGGCCCCGATACCGCAACCGTTGAAAGCAACGGCTTTGGTCCGGCCACGAGCCGGACCGCCGCCAGTCGTCAGGAACTCGGTCATGTGAACAGTGGCCTGGCGGGCGGCCCACCGATTGCGTTCGACCCCGACCGGCGCATGCCGACGGCGGGACACGGGGGCGCGGAAAGTGCGGCCAGTGCGGACCTGGGATCAGGCTTGTCGCTCGCGTCCCTCGTGACGCCAGTTCTTAGTGGCCTGACGACCAAGTCGCTGAACCTGGCGAACGTCGGGGAAAGCGGAACCGGATCGTCCCAGCTGACGAATGACTACGGCCTATGGGTCGGGGGTATCGTCAATTTCGGCAATCGCAATCAGGGCAGCGCAACCGACAGCCTCAAGTTTACGACCGACGGCATCAGCCTCGGCGTCGACCGGCGGATCAGCAAGAAACTTGCGCTGGGGATGGGTCTGGGCTACGCGCGCGACGAGTCCGATATCGGCGGCTTCGGTACGAAAAACAAGGCAACCGGCTGGTCGATCGCCGGATACGGCAGCTATCAGCCGACCGAACACACCTACATCGATGGCCTCATCGGTTATGGCAGTTCACGCCACGACATGGAGCGCTACGTCACATCCCTGAATTCCCTCGCGAGTGCCAACCGCAAGGGCGATCAGCTATTCGCGTCGCTCGCCGCCGGATATGAATACCGTCAAGAGGGATTGCTGGTTTCTCCGTACGGCAGGCTGGATTACGCCTATGACCGGCTCAAGCAAACGACCGAATCGGGCGTCGGCATCAATTCGCTCACCTACTTCGAGCAGACCTTCCCGACGCTCCAGCTTGCCTTGGGTGTGCGCGCCGAATCGGTCCACGAAACCGATTTCGGCTGGGCGCTGCCTCGCCTGCGCGTCGAGTACCGGCAGGATCTTGAAAACAATCGAGACGCGACGGTTGGGTTCGCCAATCAGTTTGCGGGTCCGCGGTATTCGGTCACGCCGCAGGGGACCGATCGCAGTGGCCTGCTGTTGGGCATCGGCAGCGATTTCATTTTTCGGCGCGGATTGAAGCTCGGCATCGACTACCAGGTGCAGCAATCGTCGGGGCTTGATAGCGATCAGGCGATTCGATTCTGGCTATCGAAGGATCTGGACGAAACCGGCTCGCAGCCGCGGTTGACGCCTGCGAAACTTTTCAAAAACCCGGTTCGCGTGGAGGCGGGTTACACCTGGGACGATAACCTCAATCGGTCAAATGCCAACGCGCTGTCAGATTCTATTTACGCCCTGAACGTTAGCAAGGCGGTGGTTTTTGGTACTTCGCGCCATACGCAGGTCATCCTTACCGGCCTGTTGAATGGCGAGAAGCTGCACACCTACACCGGCCTCGATCACATCTCCGGCGGGGCGAATGTCGAATTTCAGTACCGATCGTCGGGTGATTTCTTTGCGCCGACGTTCGGCATCTTCGGGCGTGCGATCTACGACGTCTATGATTCCACGCTACGCGATGGCTACCGCTATGCGTTCGGGTTGAATGTGCGACAAGCGCTCAGCGACCGGATCAACCTGTTTGCTGCGCTGGCGCGAAACGGGCGCAATGCCGATAGCGCCGTATTCGACGGCACCGACAACGGCATCCGGTTCAATCTCGACTACGCGTTGGGTCAAGCTGGCGCACTCTACCTGGGTGGCGAATATCGTCGCGGAGACCTGGTGTCGAGCGGGCCGTCGTCGTCCGCGACCGCGGCAACCGCGCTGGGCGCGGTGCCCGATGATGCCTATCCCGGACTGCAATTCTTCGCCTACCGTTATGAAGCGGAAACCGTGCTTTGGACGGTTGGGTACAACCTGCCGCTGGGCCCGAGAGACTCGATCGACTTTTCATGGCGGCGCGCGAACTCGAAACCGACTCAGCAGGCGAGCGCTTCGGTCTCAGCGCAGTATGGACCGGGCGTCGCGTATGGGGGTGGAGCGGGGGAGTACACGACCAACCAGTACTCGGTCTTTTACCTCATGCGTTTCTAGGCACTCGCCCCGGCCGGCCGCAAGCCGAACGCCGCAGGCGGCCGGATGAGCGCACTAGTAACCGCGCCGCGGTCCGCCGTAGTCGTCCTTCGGGAACACGAACGGCGGCGTTCTTCCGACCAGCGCCTCGATCAGGGCAAGCTCCTGGTCGGTATGGTTGATGAACGGCGCGCTTCGAATGGCCTTCCCGGAGGCGGACTTGCCAAGGATATACAGCGGACGGTCGTGGTGCTCAGAGACGATCGTCTCCTTGCTTTGCGGATCACTGACTGCCACGACGTCAGTCGTTCCGTAACAGGTGCAGAAATAGGTCCGCTCAGGATCAGACTCGGCGTACCAACCGGTGCCGCGGATGCCGATCGTTGCGGTCGCCGTGGTTATCCGCATGCGCGATTCGCGCGAGACCGACAACAACTTTCCGGTTAGCAAACGCAACCCCGAGATGAGCCATGATGCGGACTCTGCCGGTTGTGCCTTCTTCCGCACCCCTTCGATGACGAGGCGCGCCTCGCTGCGCAGAATCATCGAGTGGCCGCCAACCACAAAGATAAATTCGCTGTTGCGCCCGGTTTCGACCGTGTCACCCGGACGCACGACGGTTTCCGGCGTCGCGGCCGTGCCGTTGACCGAGGCGGTGCCGGTAATGCGGTAAACGGATCTGCTCGGGGGCAGTTTCTCGGGCCTGCTGCCAAAGAAGCCCTGCGCGAAGACCGCGCCCGTGGGGAAACCCGCGCCCAGCGCGCCGATCGTCAGCGCCTCGATCAGCCGTCGGCGCCGCGGATCCTCGACCTCGTCAAAGTTACGAATAATCGCCCCCGCTCTGGGAACAGCCGACATTGACCGGCGTCGGCGTGCACGGTTTCCCCGCTCCACGCCGCCGCTAAATGTAGCACGCCCGGCTGTTCGCGCGGCCCCGGGCGACGTGACCCGCCGTGCGGTTTACATTTGCTGTGAACTTCTGATCGTTCCGGGGCGCCGGGGACGGTCCGGGGCAAAAGGCGTTATTCTGATGGGTATGATCCACCCTGATTCAAACTGAAGAGAATCGAAAATGGCCAAGCCCAACTATGCATTCGCGAGGCGTCAGAGAGACCTCGCAAAAAAGCAGAAGAAGGAAGAAAAGCGGCAGCGGAAAGCTGAAGCACAGCAGCCGCCGACGCAGGATGACCAGCCTCAGGCGCCGGCGCAGGATGACCTTCCCCAGGCACCCGCGGATGGTACGAACGGGGCCTGAACCCGCAGTCTGGGGCCCCTGGTTCTTAGGGTGCAGAGGATCAACTAAGGCGACGTTGTCGGGGTTGCGCGCTCACTGCGTGTGCGTGCCGCATGTCCAACCCGACTGCAGGGGTCGCCCGCTGAAGCCGCGCGCGCCCGAGCGCTGTCGGTAGCGGCCGCATGAAGACCACGGATATTCGAAGTCTCTTCGCAGCGTTGATAAATCCCGGGCCTCGTTTGGCTCGTCAGTAAGATAGAGCGCGTTTGCCAGAGGAGGCGGGCCGTGAAACTCCCACACGAGCGTTTCGACTACTCCGCGATCGTGGATCGCAAGCCCTGGCGCCTGCCCAAGGGCGCTCGCATTGCGGTGTGGACGATCGTGAATATCGAGGAATGGGACATCGAGAAGCCGATGGCGCGCCAGTACCTGACCGCGCCGCAGGGTGTGGCCGTCGTGCCCGACGTGCCCAACTGGGCCTGGCACGACTACGGCATGCGGGTCGGGTTCTGGCGCCTGCATGAAGCGCTGACGAAGCGCAAGATCCCTGCCACAACATCGCTCAACGCGAACGTCTGCAATTCCTACCCGCGCGTGGCCGAGGCAATGCGCGACGCGGGCTGGGAATTCATGGGCCACGGCGTGAAGCAGGGTGCGATGCACGTGCAACCCGATCAGCGCGCCGTGATCCGCGAGTCAATCGAGATCATCGAGAAATTCACCGGGAGAAAGCCGAAGGGCTGGCTTGGGCCGGGGCTCACCGAGACCTGGGAGACGCTCGACTTGCTGTCTGAAGCGGGCATCGAGTACGTGTCGGACTGGGTAAACGACGATCAGCCCTATGAGATTCGCACCACCCACGGGCCGCTGGTGTCGGTGCCGTACACGCTCGAACTGAACGACATCCCGATGATGGTGATCCAGCACCACGAATCGAGCGCGTGGGTGCAGCGCTGCTGCGACCAGTTCGACCGGCTCTACGCCGAAGGCTCGAAAAACCCCCGCGTGATGGCGATCGCGGTCCATCCCTACATCCATGGCGTGCCGCACCGAATCAAGTATTTCGAGGCGGTCTACGACTATATGCGCAGGAAGAAAGGCGTCTGGCTGACCACCGGCGAGGAGATTCATGCGTGGTGGAAGACCGGTGGCAGCGGCGCCCCGGCTCGATCACGGTCATGATCGTGTGCCGGCGCTTGCAGGTCGTGCGCGCCCGATAATCATCGGCAAGGTTAATGTTCGTGATCTAGAGCGCGCGCAACAGCGATTCGGCGCTCGGCACCCGGTTTCGGAGGAGGAAAGTCATGCCGTTCAAGAGTTTGTATCCAGACGTCAAGATTCCCGAGATATCACTCAGTGAATACGTTCTGGAGGACGCCCAACGGCGCGGCGACAAGCCTGCGTTCATCGATGGCGCAAGCGGGCGCACCATCACCTACGGCCAGTTGCCTGGCCTGGTGTCGCGTGCCGCGGCGGGACTTGCCGCGCGCGGTTTCCGCAAGGGCGACTGCCTCGCGATCAACAGCCCGAACGTCCCGGAGTACGCCGTGGCCTTTCATGCTGCCGCGTCGCTTGGCGGCATCGTGACCACCGTCAATCCTCTGTACACGGCGGGCGAACTCGCCAAGCAGCTTACGGATTCCGGGGCACGCCTTCTCCTGACCGTCGCACCGTTCCTCGCCACGGCGAAAGAAGCGTCCGTAAAAACGAAAGTGGAGGAAATCTTCGTCTTCGGCGAAGCCGAAGGGGCGTCGCCCTTTGCTTCCCTGCTGGCGAACGAAACCGGGGCGCCGATTGTCAAGATCAACCCGCGCGAGGATCTCATCGCGCTGCCGTACTCGAGCGGTACGACCGGGATTGCCAAGGGGGTGATGATCACCCATCACAACCTCGTCGCGGAGCTGTGCTCGATCAGGGGCGTCACGGATGCCGCGCTGGTGACCCCGGAGGACACCGTATTGGCGTTTCTGCCGTTCTTCCACATCTACGGCATCGTCGCGTTTCTCAATCTCAGCCTTGTTCAGGGCGCGACGGTGGTGACGATGCCACGCTTCGATCTCGAGCAGTACCTGCAGCTGGTACAGAAGTACGGCGTGACGATCATGCACGTGGTGCCGCCGATCGCCCTGGCCCTGGCCAAGCATCCGATCGTCGCAAACTACGACTTGAGCAAGGTGCGCGGCGCGTTCTCGGCGGCGGCGCCGCTGAGCGACACCGTCGCCAGTGCGCTCCACGCGCGCCTCGGTTTTCAGATCTCTCAGGCCTACGGCATGACCGAAGTCAGCGGCGCCTGCCACCTCGGACCGACGACGCCGGAGAAGATCAAGCCGGCCTCCGGGGGGCGCCTGATGCCCAACATGGAGTGCAAGGTGATCGACGTGGCAAGCGGCGCCGAAGTGCCGAGCGGCGCGCACGGCGAAATTCAGGTGCGTGGGCCGATCGTCATGAAAGGCTATCTAAACCGTCCCGACGCGACTGCCGAGACGATCGACGCGGAGGGCTGGCTGCGCACCGGCGACATCGGTTATGTCGATGCCGACGGCGATTTTTTCATCGTCGACCGGACCAAGGAGTTGATCAAGTACAAGGGGATGCAGGTAGCGCCCGCGGAGCTGGAGGCCGTCATCCTGGGGCATCCCGAGATCGCCGATGCAGCGGTGATCGGCATCGCCGACGAAGAAGCTGGTGAGATCCCCAAGGCCTTTGTCGTCAGCAAAGGCACGGTTACGGGCGAAGAAGTGATGGCCTACGTGGCCGAGCGCGTTGCACCGCACAAGAGGATCCGCGCCGTCGAGTTCGTCGACCAGCTGCCTAAATCGGCCACCGGCAAGCTGTTGCGCCGGGTGTTGATCGAGCAAGAGCGCGCCGCCGCCAAGGGTTGACGCGCTGGGCGTTTGACCGGGTTATGGAATACTCGCGGGTCGCCGGGCGTTTGCCCGGTCGTGGGGGAAAGCATTCCGCCGCGTTGACCTTGAATTTCGATTAACCCAAGGAGGAAATATGAAACGTTTAGCCCTGATCCTCGCCCTTGCGCTAGCCAGCACCGGCGCCCTCGCGGGCCATTGTCCAAAAGACATGAAGCAGATCGATGCCGCGATGGCGAAGAAGCCGGAGCTGAGCTCGTCTCAGATGGCCGATGTAAAGAAGTACCGGGCAGAAGGTGAGGCGCTGCACAAGGCGGGCAATCACAAGGATTCGGTGAATACGCTCGCCAAGGCGATGAAGATTCTCGGCATCAAGTAATTCAGCCCTCGACCGTGTTCTCCAAGGCCGCGCACTGCGCGGCCTTTTTTATGGCGTAGCGCGCCGCGGCGCGCCCGATCCCTTGATCTGGGTGCGGTGCATGACGCGGCGTGCCGCGGGGTCGAAGGCGTCGCGCCGATGCATCGTGGTTCGGTTGTCCCACAGCACGAGGTCGCCGAGCGCCCAGCGGTGCCGGTAGACCAGGGTCTCGACGGTGGACCAAAGCGCGTCCAGCAGGCGCTCGGATGCGTCGGGTTCCAGCCCGATGACATAGGCGTTGCGCCGGCGGCCGAGATAGAGCGCCCGGTCGCCCGAGACCGGATGCGCGATGACGATCGGGTGCGGCGTGCCGACCGATGTGCGCGGGTCGTCCGAGCGGGCGAGACCCTTGCGCACATTGCCGCCCGAGTCGTAGGTGCCGTCGTGCTTGATGTCGCGGCTCGCGATCTGCTCGAAAAAGGTTCCTGGAACCTTTTTCAGCGCCGCCTTCATGCTGCAAAAGCAGGTGTCACCGCCGGCGGCGGGGATCTCTAGGGCGTAGAGCATCGACGCATCGGGCGGCAGCGCCGCGTAGCTCATGTCGGTATGCCAGAGCGCTTCGCCGTCGCCGAGTGCGCCGATCGGTTCGCCTTGCGCGTCGATTACATTCGAGACCACGTAGAGGTCCGGATAGCCCGGCGGGGACTTTCGGCCGGCGCCCTGGTTGGGCGGCGGATCGAGCGCGCCAAAGTTGCGCGAGAAGGCGAGCAGGTTGTCGTCGCTGAGTCGTTGGCCGCGAAAGATCAAGACATCGTGCCGGTACCAGGCCGCTTTGATGGCGTCGATCTGGGCCGGGGTGACCGCGGCGAGGTCGACGCCGCGCACTTCGGCGCCGAGCGTTCCGGTGGGAACGATCGTGAGCGAATCCGACGCGTCCAAGGCTTGCATGGCGCCTAGTTTAATGGGACTTCCGGTCACTTGGACCCTCTGGTCCACAGCCACGGGGGACTGGATGAATATACAGTCCTCGTCCATAATCACAGGGTGAGTGCCACCGCCGACGCGGCCAGCCCCGAGACTGCTTTCGACCGCCTCAACCCGGCGCAGCGCGCCGCCGCGCGCTACGGCGAACGCGAGACGGACGGCGCCTTCCACGCCGGACCGCTGCTCGTGATCGCGGGCGCGGGCACTGGCAAGACCAACACGCTGGCGCATCGCGTCGCCCACCTCGTGCTCGAGGGCGTGAGCCCCGAACGGATCCTGCTCCTCACCTTCACGCGCCGCGCCGCGCAGGAAATGACGCGCCGCGCGCAGAAGATTGTCTCGGCGGCGCTCGATGCGCGCGCACGCGGCGGTGCGCCGGCGCCGTCGGTGCGCCTGCCCTGGTCGGGCACCTTCCACTCGATCGCGAACCGGCTGATCCGGCGCCATGCGGCACGCGTCGGCCTGGAGGCCAACTTCAGCGTGCTCGACCGCGGCGACGCGGCCGACCTGATCGACGTCGAGCGTCATGCGCAAGGATTGTCGGGGCTCGAGAAGCGCTTTCCGCGCAAAGATGCCTGCCTCGCGATCTACTCGCACCGCGTGAACACGCAAGGCACGCTCAAGGACACGCTCGATCAGGTCTTTCCCTGGTCCGCCGAGTGGGAAGTCGAGCTAACGCAACTGTTTCGCGCCTACGTGGAAAGAAAGCTCGCCAACCAGGCGCTCGACTACGACGACCTGTTGCTCTACTGGCACACGATGCTCGAGGACCCGCTGCTGGCGCGCGAGATCGGGGACGCCTTCGACCATGTGCTGGTCGACGAGTACCAGGACACCAACGCGCTGCAGGCGGAGATCCTGATGCGCCTCAGGCCCGGCGGCGCGGGGCTCACGGTG
>JAQBBQ010000285.1:0-10636 GCA_032125995.1 Betaproteobacteria bacterium
TGAAGGACAAACCTTTCATTTGAAAGGAGGCAACCAGGAGATGACCAATGCATTTGCGAAGAAGTTGGGAACGCGTGTATTACTGAATCACGCTATCCAATCCATCCAGCATTCCGACACCGGTGTAACGGTTAGGCCAAAGTGCTGCGCGGCGCATTTCGATAATGCCTTACGGGCGAGGGGCTTAGCGAACGCGGTCAAGCGCGTGGCGCGAGGTGTATACATGCGTCAAAACGGGGTTCGCGGAGGAGTGTGATTCGCGTAGAATGCCGCCACGCTTCCCGCCTATATTCAACGAGATAAACCAACTATGCCTTTTTTGCGCGACGTTCTTTTTGCCGGCGTTTTCGATTTGCCTTGGTGGGGCTACGTGCTTGTGGCGCTCGGCCTGACGCACGTGACGATCGCCGCGGTAACGATTTTTCTGCATCGCTGCCAGGCGCACCGCGCGCTTGAACTGCACCCGATCGCCTCGCATTTCTTCCGCTGCTGGCTCTGGATGACCACCGGTATGGTGACCAAGGAGTGGGCGGCGATCCATCGCAAGCACCACGCGAAATGCGAGACCGCCGACGATCCCCACAGTCCGCAGATTTACGGCATCAATCGGGTGCTGTGGGGCGGCGTGTTTCTCTACGTCAAGGAATCGCACCACCCCGAGACGATGGCGCGCTATGGTCGCGGAACGCCGGACGATTGGCTCGAGCGCAACGTCTATTCGCGCTTCCAGGTCGTTGGTCTTACGCTCATGGGCGTCACGGACGTCGCGCTCTTTGGCGCCATTCCAGGGCTTCTCATTCTCGTCACCCAGATTGTCTGGATCCCGTTCTGGGCGGCCGGCGTGATCAACGGCATCGGCCATTACTTCGGCTACCGCAACCACGATTGCGCCGATGCGAGCGTGAACATCGTGCCCTGGGGGATTCTGATCGGTGGTGAGGAGCTGCACAACAACCATCACGCCTTTGCCTCCTCGGCCAAGCTGTCGAACAAATGGTACGAGTTCGACATCGGCTGGCTCTATATCCAGATTCTTTCCGCGCTTGGGCTGGCGAAGGTGAAAAAGATTGCGCCGACGCCGCGCTTCGCCGCGCCGAAGCAGACCGCGGACGCGCAGACGCTGCAGGCCGTGATTGCGAACCGCTACGATGTTCTGTCGCGCTACGCGAAGTCACTCAAGCACATTTATGCGCAGGAGCTCGAGCATCTCGGCCACTGGTCGAGCGAGGCCGAAACGCTGAAGCGGTTCCGCGGCGCAATGCTCAGGATGCAGCAGCTTTCCGAGACGGAGCGCGTGCGTTTGAGCGAAGCCCTGAAGAAGTCGCGCATGCTTGCGACCGCGCTCGCCATGCGCCAGGAACTGGTCGCGCTGTGGGAGCGCTCGAACGCTTCGAAAGAGCAACTGGTGCGCCAGTTGCAGGACTGGTGCCGGCGCGCCGAATCGAGTGGCATACCGCCGTTGGTCGATTTTTCCCAGCGCCTGCGGTCCTACGCCTGAGGCGCTGAGATTCGGACATAAAAAAGCCCGCGCAGCGCGGGCTTTTTTCATGGGCCGCCGATGGGCGGCGGGGTGCTACTTCAGCTTTGTTTCCTTGTAGAGGACGTGTTTGCGCGCCCTGGGGTCGTATTTCTTCAATTCGATCTTGTCGGGTGTGCTGCGCTTGTTCTTCGTCGTCGTATAGAAGTGGCCGGTACCGGCCGTGGACTCGAGCTTGATCTTGTCTCGCATGTGAATGCTCCTCTCAGGCCGTCTTGCGGGCTTTGATGTCCGCCAAAACGGCCTCAATGCCCAGCTTATCGATACAGCGCAACCCGGCGCTCGAGACGCGTAGCCGGACCCAGCGGTTCTCGCGCTCCAGCCAGAAACGACGGTAGTGCAAATTCGGCAGAAACACGCGCCGCGTTCGGTTGTTCGCGTGCGATACGTTGTTTCCCGTCATCGGCTTCTTGCCGGTGACCTGACAGACTCGGGACATCGGATACTCCAGGGGCTTGCGCGGAAAGGCGCGGATTATAAGGGAAATTCGGCCTGCGGCTCAAGTTTGTCAGAGCAGGCCGCGTTCGGCGAAGGACAGCGTATGGTCGGCGACGACGACGAAGTGGTCGAGCACCTTGACGTCGACGAGCGCGAGTGCCTCCTTGAGTTGCCGTGTCAGCAGTTCGTCGGCGCGGCTGGGCTGCGCCACCCCGGAGGGGTGGTTATGCGCGAAGATGACGGCCGCGGCGTTGGCGGCGAGGGCCGCCTTGACGACTTCGCGCGGGTAGACGCTGGTCTGGGTCAGGGTGCCGCGGAACAGCTCTTCGGTGCGCAGTACGCGATGCTGCGCGTCGAGGAAGAGGGCAACGAACACTTCATGCTGCCGCGTACCGAGCGACAGTCGAAGGTAGTCGCGCACCGCAGCGGGTGCGCCAAGCGCAGGGCCGGCATTGAGCTCCTCGGCCAGGCAGCGCCGGGCGATCTCTAGGATCGCGGCGAGTTGGGCCGTTTTTGCGGCGCCGAGGCCGTTCACGGCGAGCAGGGCGCGATGCTCGGCGCAGAGCAAGCCGCGCAGGCCGCGGAAGCGCGCGATCAGGTTGCGCGCGAGCTCGACCGCGCTCGTGCCGGGGATCCCGGTGCCCAGACAGACCGCGATCAACTCGGCATCGGTCAGCTGCGCGGCGCCCTGCGCAAGCAGCCGCTCGCGAGGCCGCTGCTCGACGGGCCAGTCGTTGATCGCCATGCGCTGCCTCGCGAATTCCCCTAGAATTCCCTAACCGTTCAATCGCTTAATGAAATACGACCTACTAGGGTTAACGTTACGGTCGCGTGGCCGATGACATGACATCGACTCCCGGAAAACGCGTGCTGCTCGGCATCACGGGTGGCGTGGCTGCCTATAAGTCCGCCGCGCTCGTGCGCCTGATGATCGGGGCAGGCTGCGACGTGCGTGTGGTCATGACGGAGGCGGCAACGCGGTTCATCACACCGATGACCCTGCAGGCGCTCTCCGGACAGCCGGTCTGGACCGACCTTTGGGACGCAGGCGTCGCGGACCACATGGCGCACATCACACTTTCGCGCGATCGCGACCTCATCGTGGTTGCGCCGGCCACTGCGCATTTCATCGCCAAGACGGCGCTCGGTCTTGCCGATGATCTGCTCTCGAGCCTGGTGCTTGCGCGCGAGTGCCCGTTGCTGGTTGCGCCCGCGATGAATCGCCAGATGTGGGAGCGGCCGGCGACGCAGCGCAACGTGCAAACGCTGCGCGGCGACGGCATCGTGGTCGCGGGGCCCGCGGTAGGCGACCAGGCCTGCGGTGAAACGGGGCCGGGGCGCATGCTCGAGCCCGACGAGATTCTCGAGGAGCTCGAGGCCTGCTTTCAGCCGAAGCTGCTCGCCGGCAGGCGCGTGCTGGTCAGTGCCGGGCCGACCGAGGAGCCGATCGACCCGGTGCGCGTACTGACCAATTTGAGTTCAGGGCGCATGGGCTATGCGGTTGCGCGTGCGGCGCGCGAAGCCGGTGCGCAGGTCACCCTGGTGAGCGGACCGGTGCAGATTCCGGCCCCGCTCGGCGTCGCGCGCGTGAATGTCCGTACCGCCCGCGAGATGTTCGCTGCGGTGAAGACCGCCGTCGGCGCCTGTGACGTCTTTTTTTCGGTTGCCGCGGTCGCCGACTACCGTGTCAAGAATCCGGCAGCCAACAAGATCAAGAAAGGTGCGGCGTCAGCGCGGCGGCTCGATCTGGAAGAGAACCCGGATATCCTCGCCTGGGTTGCGGCGCGCCCGCGTGCGCCGTTCTGCGTGGGTTTTGCCGCCGAGAGCGAGAAGCTGGCGGCGCATGCCAAGGCGAAACGCGAAAAGAAAGGCATTCCGCTGATCGTGGCCAATCGCGTACCGGAGGCGCTTGGCGCGGAGGACAGCGCGATCACGCTCTACGATGCGCATGCCGCGCACCCGCTCGGCCGCGGTCCCAAGATTGCGCTCGCGCGCAAGCTCGTCACGCATGTGGCCGGAATGCTGGCGCGCCGCGCCCGGCCTGCACGCGCGGGGGCGCGCAGAACAACGAGATCGCGGTGAGGACGCTGCAGGTCCGCGTCCTCGACGAGCGCGTCCGGGGGTCGCTGCCCCAGTACGCAACGCCCGGGGCAGCGGGCCTCGATCTGCGCGCCTGCCTAGACGACCCGTTGACGCTCGCGCCGGGCGACAGCCAACTGGTGCCCTCGGGGATCGCGATCCACCTCGACGACCCATCGCTGGCGGCGATCGTGCTGCCGCGCTCGGGGCTCGGCGCGAAACACGGCATCGTGCTCGGCAACCTCGTCGGGCTCATCGATTCGGACTATCAGGGGCAGATTCTGGTTTCGGTCTGGAACCGCGGCCGCGGCGCGTTTACCATCAAACCGTTCGAGCGCATCGCGCAACTCGTCGTCGTACCGGTGGTCCAGGTCGCGCTCCAGGTGGTCGACGCCTTCACCACATCGGACCGCGGCGCGAACGGTTTCGGCAGCACCGGCCGCTGACGCCCGCCCCCGGGCGCGCGAATTCTCGACCGACGTCAGACGACCGGCGCGGCCTCTTCTTCGAAGCCGAGGACGATCTTCTCGTCCTCGCCGACGTCGATGGTCACCTTGCCGCCATGCGCGAGCTTGCCGAAGAGCAGCTGGTCGGCAAGCGCGCTGCGGATCGTGTCCTGGATCAGGCGCGCCATCGGGCGTGCGCCCATCAAGGGATCGAAGCCTTTCTTGGCGAGGTGCGCCTTGAGCTTCTGCGTGAACAACGCCTCGACCTTCTTCTCGTGCAACTGTTCCTCCAGCTGCATGAGGAATTTGTCGACGACGCGCAGGATGACATCGTGGTCCAGTGCGTTGAATGAGATCGTGGCGTCAAGGCGATTGCGGAACTCGGGCGTGAACATGCGCTTGATCGCTTCCATCTCGTCCCCGGTCTGGCGATCCGACGTGAATCCCATCGTGTTTTTCGACAGCGATTCGGCGCCCGCGTTGGTCGTCATGACGATGACGACATTGCGGAAATCGGCCTTGCGCCCGTTGTTGTCGGTGAGCGTGCCGTGGTCCATGACCTGGAGCAGGATGTTGAAAATGTCCGGATGGGCCTTCTCGATCTCGTCGAGCAGTACTACGGCATAGGGCTTTTTCGAGATCGCTTCGGTCAGCAGCCCGCCTTGCTCGAAGCCGACGTATCCCGGCGGGGCGCCGATCAGGCGCGACACGGCGTGCCGCTCCATGTATTCGGACATGTCAAAGCGGATCAGCTCGATACCCAGACAGTAGGCGAGTTGGCGCGCGACCTCGGTCTTGCCGACGCCGGTGGGTCCGCTGAAGAGGAAATTCCCAATCGGTTTCTGCGGATCGCCCAGGCCCGAGCGCGCCATCTTGATCGCCGCGGCGAGCGCGTCGATGGCCCTGTCCTGACCAAACACCACGGCCTTCAGGTCGCGGTCCAGCTTGGCGAGCGCACTCCGATCGTCGGTTGACACGCTGCGCGGCGGGATGCGTGCGATCTTGGCGATGATGTCCTCGATTTCGAGCTTGCCGATGACCTTTTTCTGCTTGTTCTTTGGCGCGATGCGCTGCGCGGCCCCCGCTTCGTCGATCACGTCGATCGCCTTGTCGGGCAGATGCCGATCGGTGATGTAGCGGGCCGAAAGCTCGACCGCCGTGCTGAGCGCGTTCGCCGTGTAGCGCACGCTGTGGTGTGCCTCGAAGCGCGTCTTCAGGCCCTTGAGGATCTCCACCGTCTCCTCGATCGAAGGCTCTACGACGTCGATCTTCTGGAACCGACGCGACAACGCGTGATCCTTTTCGAACACGCCGCGGTATTCGATATAGGTCGTCGCGCCGATGCACTTGAGCTGCCCGTTCGAGAGCACCGGTTTGAGCAGGTTCGACGCATCGAGCGTGCCGCCCGAGGCTGCGCCGGCGCCGATCACCGTGTGGATCTCGTCAATGAACAGAATCGCCTGCGGATTGTCGACCAACTGCTTCAGCACCGCCTTCAGGCGCTGCTCGAAGTCGCCGCGGTACTTGGTGCCCGCCAGCAGCGCGCCCATGTCGAGTGCGTAGACCGAGCACTTCGCAAGCAGATCCGGGACGCTGCCCTCGACGATGCGCCGCGCAAGCCCCTCCGCGATCGCCGTTTTGCCGACGCCCGCTTCGCCGACCAGCAGCGGATTGTTCTTGCGCCGCCGGCAGAGCGTCTGGATGACGCGCTCGAGCTCCTTGGCACGGCCGATGAGCGGGTCGATTTTGCCGGCGAGCGCGGACGCGTTCAGGTTCTGCGTGTAGTTGTCGAGCGGGCTGTTGGAGGTCTGCGCATCGCCTTCCTGTTCGGTCTCCTGCTCGCCCTTTGCGCTTGCCTGTTGCGGCGTCTTGGTAATGCCGTGCGAGATGTAATTGACGACGTCGAGCCGGGTGATGCCCTGCTGCTGCAGGAAGTACACCGCGTGCGAGTCCTTTTCGCCGAAGATCGCGACGAGGACGTTGGCGCCGGTGACTTCCTTCTTGCCCGAACTCTGCACGTGCAGGATCGCGCGCTGGATCACGCGCTGAAAGCCAAGCGTGGGTTGGGTGTCGACCTCGCGGTCGGAGGGGATGCGCGGGGTTTGCTCGCCAACATGCTGCGTGAGCTGCTTGCGCAGCTCGTCCATGTTGGCGCCGCAGGCGCGCATCACTTCCGCGGCCGTCGGGTTATCGAGGAGTGCGAGGAGGAGATGCTCGACCGTGATGAACTCGTGGCGCTTCTGACGCGCCTCGACGAA
Organism: Betaproteobacteria bacterium; assembly: GCA_032125995.1. Classification (GTDB taxonomy): domain Bacteria; phylum Pseudomonadota; class Gammaproteobacteria; order Burkholderiales; family SG8-39; genus SG8-39. The sequence continues at coordinate 6,759 of JAQBBQ010000285.1, forward strand.
CGCCATGTGCAGGCTGACTTCGAGTTCTTGGGCAATCATTCTTATGTTTCCTCCATCACGCATTGCAGCGGGTGTTGGTGTTTACGCGAAAAGCCAGCGACCTGCTGGACCTTCGTGGCGGCGACATCCTTCGGATACACGCCGCACACGCCGATACCGTCCCGGTGCACCTTAAGCATGACCTGAGTTGCTCGCTCCCGGGTCATGCTGAAGAACTTTTGCAAAATGAGAATTACGAATTCCATGGGGGTGTAGTCGTCATTTAGAAGCATGACCTTGAACATCGAAGGAGGCTTCGATTTGCTCTTCTGAGCCTCCAGTAGCGTGTTGTCCTTGTACTGCGCCATGCTGCTCCGTGTCCGCTCTCGAACCCACCCCCATTCGACCCGTACTTCCACGCGATGTTTCCGCGCCAAACCGCTGCAATGTGGCCCACCCTTCCAGACCTTGGTACGCCTGCGCTTATCGTAATCAATGTAGGGGGGGCGTGCAATGCAAGCGCGGAGGCGGAATTCCCGTGCTTTTCACGGGGTTGCGGTCGATTTTGCGTCGGCCACGGCCCCTTGACGACGCTGTGCGGGGCGCGGTAAAACGCGATCTGTGTTTGGATTCAGGCTGTCTCAAGCGCCATCAAGAGGGGCGGGCAGGCCGGAAGTTCAGGCATGGCCCGGGTCCGCCCGGTTGGGAAACGAACGAGGAAGGCAACATGGCAACAGGCACCGTGAAGTGGTTCAATGACGCGAAGGGCTACGGATTCATTACGCCGGACGATGGCAGCGAGGATCTGTTCGCGCACTTTTCCGCGATCAACATGGGCGGTTTCAAGACGCTTAAGGAAGGACAGAAGGTGAACTTCGATATTGTGCAGGGACCGAAGGGGAAGCAAGCCTCGAACATCCAGAAAGAAAACTGAGCCCGCCGCAGATCTAACAAAAAGGCCGCCCGCAGGCGGCCTTTTTGTTTCGTGACGCTCGCCGGCGTCACATCCGCTCGATCATCGCCGCGCCGAAGCCCGAGCACGAAACCTGCTTCGCGTCGTCCATCTGTCGCGCGAAGTCGTAGGTGACCACCTTGTCGCCGATTGCGGCCTCAATCGAACGCACGATCGCGTCGGCGGCCTCGGTCCAGCCCATGTGGCGTAGCATCATTTCCGCAGACAGGATCTCGGAGCCGGGGTTGACGTAGTCCTTGCCGGCATACTTCGGCGCCGTGCCATGCGTTGCCTCGAACATGGCCACGGTGTCAGACAGATTGGCGCCGGGCGCGATGCCGATGCCGCCAACTTGTGCGGCGAGCGCGTCCGAAATATAGTCACCGTTCAGATTCAGTGTCGCGATGACGTCATATTCGGCCGGGCGCAGCAGGATCTGCTGCAGGAAGGCGTCGGTGATCACGTCTTTCACCACGATTTCCTGGCCGGAATTCGGATTCCGGTAGCTGCACCAGGGTCCGCCGTCGATCGGCTTTGCGCCGAATTCCTTCTGCGCCAGCTGATAGCCCCAGTCGCGGAAGCCGCCCTCGGTGAACTTCTGGATGTTGCCCTTGTGGACCAGCGTCACCGATCTGCGGTTGTTGTCGATCGCGTATTGGAAGGCCTTGCGGATGAGTCGCTCGCTGCCCTCGCTCGAGACCGGCTTGATGCCGATGGCCGAGGTCTCGGGAAAGCGGATCTTGCGGACTTTCATCTCGTCGATGAGGAACTTGATGACTTTCTTCGCCTCGGCTGTCTGCGCGGCCCACTCGATACCTGCGTAGATATCCTCGGAGTTCTCGCGGAAGATCACCATGTCGATCTTTTCCGGCGCCTTGACCGGGCTGGGCACGCCGGCGAACCAGCGCACCGGGCGCAGACAGACGTACAGATCGAGTTCCTGGCGCAGCGCGACGTTGATCGAGCGAATGCCCCCGCCCACCGGCGTTGTCAGCGGGCCCTTGATTGAGACGACGTATTCCTTCGCGGCCTCGAGCGTCTCGTCCGGCAGCCAGACGTTCTCGCCGTAGACCTTGCACGATTTTTCCCCCGCGTACATTTCCATCCAGACGATCTGCTTCTTGCCGCCGTAGGCCTTCTGCACGGCGGCGTCGACCACCTTGATCATGACCGGCGTGATGTCGACGCCGATGCCGTCGCCCTCGATATAGGGAATGATTGGCTTGTCGGGCACCGACAACGAGAAGTCCTTGTTAACGCGGATCTTCTCGCCGTTCGAGGGAACCTTGATGTGCTTGTACGCCATGGCAACTCCTGCGGGAATGGTGCTGTGATAAAAGATATATTATATAAGACTTGCCGATCGCTTCAGCGGTCCGTCCTGGAGCGGCAGGGCGGCAGGTTACCGTCCTCACCGGCGCGTGCAAGTGGCGCCGCGAACTGCCGGTCGGCCCCGCGGCGGCCGGGCGGGCCGAACCCGCTGCGCGTCCTCGCACCGTGTTGTCTTACCATCGTCCGGTGCGCAGTCTCCGCGTCGTCGCTCTTTCGATTGTGTTCGGCGCGTTCGCATCGGCGGCCCGCGCGCAGCTGCCGATCGTGGAACTCGGTGCCGGCATGCACCTGATCCGCGCCGAACTCGCCGCCGATGACCCGAGCCGTATGCAGGGGCTCATGTTCCGCAAATCTCTGGGTCAGAACGAGGGCATGTTGTTCGTGTTTGACGAGGTGACGACCCACTGCATGTGGATGAAGAACACCTTCGTCCCGCTTTCGGTCGCGTTTCTCGACGCGTCGGCGCGCATCGTCAACATCGCCGATATGACCCCGCAGAGCGAGGAATCGCACTGCGCGAGCCAACCCGCGCGCTACGCGCTCGAGATGCGGCTCGGCTGGTTCGCCGAACGGGGCATCGGGCCGGGGTTCACCATTCGCGGCCCCGGCGCGCAAATGAAACGGGGCCCGCGAGGGGCCCCGTGATGATCCGGCGTGGATCGCTTTCGCTACAGGCCGCCGTTTTGCTGCGCGACCATGCAGAACAGCATCGGAATCGACAGCAAGGTATTGATCCGCGACGCCATCCCCGCCTTCTTGGCTGCCGCCGCCTTTTCCTCAGCACTCGCCTCGACCAGTCCGAGTATCTTCTTCTGATTGGGCCAGATGATGGCCCAGACGTTGAACGCCATGATGAGGCCCATCCACATCCCGAGGCCGATCGCATGCACGCCCTTGGTCAGCGATAGGGCGCTGCCGAGATAGCCGTTCATCCACGCCAGCAGCAGCCCGGTCACCATCGTCGAGAGGGCGGCCCAGCGGAACCAGAACAGCGCCTCGGGGGCGATAACCTTGCTGATCGCCGGCTTGTGCTCGTCGGGGATCTTCGGCATCGACGGGGTCTGGACGAAGTTGAAATACCACAGCAGGCCGATCCACATGACGCCGGAAAGCACGTGCAACCAGCGCATGAAGAACGTCCACCAACTCATTTCGCCAAGATTGCCGAAGGTGCCGGCGATACCCATGATGATCAACAGAACGACCACACCCGCGGTCACCGTGCGGCCGAGAGACTGAAGGATCGCAGCCATAGACGCCTCCTGATGTTGTTGTCGTACCCCTAGCAAAAAAGTCTAGCACAGCGCCTACAGCACATTGCGCCGAAATACGCGCGCCGCGCGCAGGGGTTTCGCCCCAGGTCCTGCTAGAGGGGAAAAAATCGGGGCAGGAGAAACGCGTAGCTTGCAAGCATCAGCGCAAGCAGCGGCAGGCCGCCGCGCACGATGCGCCGCACCCGCAATCCGGCGCCGGCCTGTTTCTGCACCTCGGCGAAGGTCTTGCCGTCGGCCATGCCGCCTTCGCTGAGATGCAGCACGGCGGCGAACAGTTGCGGTGCGTCGTCGCGGATCGCGTCGCCGCGCTCGGGAAGCAGGCGCGGCAGCACGAGCCAGAG
>JAQBBQ010000286.1:0-3026 GCA_032125995.1 Betaproteobacteria bacterium
CGAGTCGAGGTTCACAGGGTTCCCGGCAGTGTGGTGGTGAACGAATGCGCCAGGCACATCGACGTTCCGACGTTCATCAATGCGTGCGCGATCGTCGAGTTCGATAAGAATCTTTGCACCGTCTGGGTTTCGTCTGAATTCCCCGATGAGGCAGTCCTCGAGCATGAGTTACTGCACTGTGACGGGCGGGATCACGTCGGTGAGGACACCTTCGAACGCGCGTGGGCGTCGTGGCGTTCGGCGAAGTGAATGGGGTAAGACCCCTGTGGATAAGTTGATCCGATTCTCAGGCGCGAAGTGCCTTGCCTAACTTATCCACAGGGGTCTGACCCCTGTGGATAAGGAGCCAAAGACCGAGCAGGAAGAACACGGCGAACCACGCGAGCGCCCACTCGGGAATCGAGTAGCCGACAAAGGTCCACTTCACCTCGGCGCACTGCCCCGAGCCCGCGAAAAGCTTCTGGATCGTGCGCGCGAGCGGCAGGTTCTCGAGCATGAAGGCAAGGTCGGGCCCGCAGGCCGGCACCTTGTCGGCGGGTAGGTGCTGCAGCCACACCTGGCGTGCGGCGGTGGCGAACCCGCCGGCGGCGAAGAGCATGGCGAAACCGCCGTACACCCGACGTCCCCAACCGCGCGGCGCATGGATCGCGGCGAGCGCGAAGACGACAATCAGCGCGTAGAAGAACGCGCGCTGGATGAGGCAGAGCGGGCAGGGTTCGATGCCCTTCACGTACTGCAGGAAGTAACCGAAGCCGAGTAGCCCGGCGCCCGCAAGCGCCGCAAGCGCACAGGCGATTCGTGTATTCATTCGGCGGTCGCGGATTCTGTTGAATCGACGGACTCGGCAGTATCTGCACCCTCCGCACTCTCTGCACCCTCGGCCTGCGCCGCACCGCGCTTTGCGGGCGCGACGACCGTCTGCGCGATCGCACCGAAGAGCGGGCCGCCCGCGGCATCGAGCATTTCGATCTTCACCTTGTCGCCGTACTTTAGGAACGGCGTCTTGGCTTCCTTTTTCTTGATGATCTCCTCGGCACGGCGCTCGAACAGGCAGCCGGCGCCACGCTTGCGAATGCGGTTCGACACCGTGCCGGTGCCGATTACCGTGCCGGCCGGAAGCGATCGCGTCTTCGCCGCATGCACGATGAGGCGCGGGAAATCGAACTGCATGTCCTCGCCCGCGTCCGGTTCGCCCAGGAGTTTGTCGTTCACCCAGGCGCGCAGCACGCCCTGGAGCTTGCGCCCGTTCCAGGCTTCGCCCAGCTCGTCGGGGGTCACCGCGACCGGCGAGAGCGACGAGGGCGGCTTCGAGTGCAGGAAGCCGAACCCTTTTTCCAGGTCGTGCGCGACGAGGTTGCGCAGGCTGACGTCGTTCAGCAGCATGAAAAGCCGGATGTGCGCCGCTGCCTTGTCGCGCTCGATGCCCATCGGTACGTCGCCAGTGACGATCGCGATCTCCATCTCGAGGTCGATGCCGCAATCCTCGTCGGCGACGACGATGTCGTCGCACGGACCGAGAAAAGGATCGGAGCAGCCCTGGTACATGAGCGGCTCCTTCTTCCACCAGCCCGGGAATTCCGTCACGCCGCGTGAACGACGGATGAGTTCGGCGTGGATCAAATAGCTCGAGGCGTCGACAAACTGGTGCGCGCGCGGCAGCGGCGCCATAAGCTTTGCCGGCTTGAGTTTGAAGGCGCGGTTCGACGGCGTCGCGTGCAGCTCGTCCGACAGCGCCTGCAGTTGCGGCGCGAGGTAGTCCCAATCGTCGAGCGCCGCCTGCAGCGTCGGCGCAATGTGATCGGCCGGAACCGCCTGCTTCAAATTGCGCGATACGACGAGCAGCGTGCCGTCGCGCGTTCCATCCTTCAATGTCGCAAGCTTCATTTAACAATAAAGGGGTCAGACCCCTGTGGATAACTAGGGTTTGGCAGGATGGACGAGGTCGGCGGCCTCGTCAAAGCCGATCGTCGCACATCCTGAGAATGGGGTCTGACCCCTTTTTGCTGTCCTTAAACCTTCGCCTTCCGAAAACCATCCCACACCGCGTCGTAGTTCTTCTGCAACTGTGGCGCATCCATGGCGAACTTCGTCGGCCGAAACACGTAGCGCGACTCCCACATGAACGCGAGGCTGTCCTTGAACCGCTTGGGTGCTAACTCTTCGGTCGTCGCCTTGTCGTAGGTGGTGACGTCCGGTCCGTGCGCAGTCATGCAGTTGTGCAGCGACACGCCCCCCGGCACGAACCCCTCGGCCTTGCCGTCGTACACGCCGCGTACCAGCCCCATCAGTTCGCTCATCAAGTTGCGGTGGAACCAGGGCGGGCGGAAGCTGTGTTCGGCGACTACCCAGCGCGGCGGAAAGATGACGAAGTCGCAGTTCGCCACGCCCGCCTGCCCCGACGGCGAAGTGAGAACCGTGAAGATCGACGGGTCGGCATGGTCGATCGTGACCGTATTCATTGCCATGAAGAGCGCCAGGTCGTACTTGTACGGCGCATTGCGCCCATGCCAGGCGACGACATCGAGCGGCGAGCGATCCGCTTTGCCTGCCCATAGCCCGCCCATGAATTTCGTCACCACCTCGCACTTCGATTCGCGGTCTTCAAACGCTGCCACGGGCGAAAGGAAGTGGCGCGGCTGCGCGAGCCCTTGCGCGCCGATCGGTCCGAGTTCTGGTAGCCGAAACGGCTGGCCGTAGTTCTCGCAAACGTAGCCGCGCACCGCCTCGCGCACGATTTCGACCTTGAACTTCATTCCGCGCGGCACCACGGCGATCTCACCCGGTGCAACCGACAGCTTGCCGAGCTCGGTAAATAGCAGGATCTCGCCCTGCTGCGGCACGAACATCAACTCGCCGTCGGCATTGGAAAAGAACCGGTCGGTCATCGAGCGATTCGCGCAGTAGATGTGTACCGCGATCCCGGCCTGCGCCCCCGCGTCGCCCGAGCCCGCGAGCGTCACAAGCCCATCGAGAAAATCGGTCGGCGACTCGGGCAGTGGCAGCGCATCCCAGCGCAGCCGGTTGGG
>JAQBBQ010000287.1:0-6418 GCA_032125995.1 Betaproteobacteria bacterium
CGCCGCACACATTCCCCACGTCGTCCTTGCCGGGATCCTGATCAAGGTCGGCGTCGACATCATCGACTGGGACTACCTGAAGCGCCTGCGCAGCGCGCCGCGCGTCGGCCTGACGATCATGTCCACGGTGCTGCTGATGACGGTGTTCGTCGACTTGATCACCGCCGTCGCGGTCGGCATGATCATTGCGAGCTTCGTCTTCATGAAGCGCATGACCGACATGCAGATCGCCAGCATGCGGCTGGTGACCCGCGCGGAAGACGAAGCGCCGCTGAACGATATCGAGCGCGCGCTCATCGGGGCCGCGGGCGGACGGCTGCTGCTGTTTCACCTCAGCGGCGCGATCAGTTTTTCGTCGGCCAAGGAACTCGTACGGCGCGCGTCCAAAGTCGACAACTACAGCGTGCTCGTGCTCGATCTAACCGACGTCTCTGCGATCGATTACACCAGCTCACGCGCGATCGAGGACATCATCGTGGACGCGTTCGCGCGCAAGCGCGCCGTGTATCTTTGCGGCCTGCGCACGAAAGTGCACAACGTCCTCGAGCGCGACCGGGTGCTGCGCCACCTGCCCGACGCAAACATACTCAAGACGCGCGCCGCGGCGCTCGAGGCCGCGGTGGGCGCGCTCGGCGTTCAGGCCGAGCCGGCTACTTCCGGTGGAACTTGAACTTCTGACCGCCGACTGCCGCCTCCAGCATGACGCCTTCCTTCGCGTTGGTGAATACGACCACGCCATTGCGGTAATTCGAGCTGCTTGACGCACCGGACTTGGCGACCACGGCCGAGGCGTTCGCCGCGAACTCGTACTTGCCCGCGGTGAAGCGATCGAGCGCGGCCTTGTTCTGGAAGAAGATCACCTCGCTGAATTCCTGCACGCCGGCCTGCAGCCCGATCGTGATTTGCGACAACTCGGCCGTGCCGATCACGCGGCCGCGCTCGATCACCTGACCGTCGCCCCCGGCGCCGCCAACGATCAGCCCGCCCTTGCCGATGGTCGGAAAGACCACGTAGGCGTGGGCGCTCTTGAAGCGCTCTTTCATCGACGGGTCTTTGAAATTGAACGTGTCGATCGTCTTTTTCACGTCGGCGCTGCTGACCTCCACGGCCAGCGCCATTGGCACGGCCACCAGGAATGACAGGCAAACGCTTGCGAACCAACGAATGAGAGTTGTCATGTTCGACCTTCGGATTGAGTGAGTAGGGTTGAAACGGGGCGCGGGAGAGGAGTTCTGCAACGGCGATCCGCGAACCGCATTTTACGCCCTTCAGAACTTCGTATAGCCGCCATCGATGACGAATTGCTCACCGGTTTGATACGACGAAGCGTCGCTTGCGAGATACACCGCGATGCCGCCGAAATCGTCCCAGGTCCCCCAGCGCCGCGCCGGAATGCGCGGCAGGACCGCAGCGCGGAATCGTTCGTCGCCCATCACGCGCGCGGTCATCTCGGTCTCGATCCAGCCAGGCAGGATCGAATTGACCCGGATGCGATAGCGCGCAAGCTCGACCGCCAGCGCTCGCACGTAGGCGGTGAGGCCGCCTTTCGAGGCGCCGTAGTGGCTGTTGCGCGCCGCGCCTTCGATTGCCGCCGTGCTCGCGGTGGCCACCAGCGCGCCGCCCTCGCCGCGCTCGGCCATGTGGCGCGCGGCGGCGCGAAAGGTGAGGAAGGTGCCTTCCAGATTGACTTGCAGCACACGGCGGAACTCGGCGAGCGACATCTCGAGCAGAGGCGTGGGCTTGGCCGACACGCCGGCATTGGCAAAACAGGCGTCGACCTTGCCCAGCGCCGCGACCGACGCGGCGAAGGTCTGCTCGACCTGCGCCTCGTTCGTCACGTCGCAGACGAACGCCTCGACTGCACCCACCTCCGAGGTCAGCATCGCCTTGGCTTTCTCGGTCTTTTCCGGATTCGAACCCCAGATTGCGACGCGCGCCCCGGCTGCCGCCAACGCCTTCGCCATGCCGTAGCCAATGCCGCCGTTTCCGCCGGTGACAACCGCCGTGCGGCCGCTGAGATCGAAGGGTCCGTACATCGTGGGCCGTCCTGGTCGCGAAAGGGCTGGAGTATACGTTTGCCCGTGCGCAATCGCAGCGACCATAATGCGGCCGTCATGCCGTCGCGACTCCGTTTGGCCCTGTTGTGGACGCTCGCGAGCCTCGCCGTCGGCGCGAGCGCGGCCGATCCGCAGACCGAGGCGCCAAACGGCGCGTTGCTTGTCGCACGACCCAGCCTGATCGATCCGAATTTCCGCCAGAGCGTGGTGCTGGTGACCCAGCGCCCGGACGGGAGCACCATTGGCGTGATCCTGAACCGGCCGACGCAGCTCGACCTCGCGCCCTATCTGCCAGGCCTGCCGGCGGCGAACTACAAGGACGCCGTCTACTTCGGCGGCCCGGTAATGGGTCGCAATGTGTTCGCGGTATTCGAATCGGCCAGCCCGCCCGATTCGAGCGCGTTTCACGTGCTGCGCGGAATTTATATGACCCTGCGGATCGAGAACGTCGCCCGCCTGCTCGAAAGCAGCGGATCGCGTTACCGGCTTTACGTCGGGTTCTCGGGCTGGGGCCCGGGACAACTCGAAGGCGAATTCCTGCGCGAGGGCTGGTATGTCCTGCCGGCAGACGAACAGATGGCGTTTCGCCGCGACACGCGGGGAATGTGGGAGGAACTCGTCGCGCGTGCACAGGGGCGGCGCGCCGAAGCGGATCCCAAATTTTGGAACGTCCCACTGCAGCTGGCCCAAAGAGAAAGCCCCGCCGAAGCGGGGCTTTAGGGGCCCGGTTGCGCCGGGCAGTGCCACCGAAGAGCGGCACACTCATCAGGCGGCAGACACCGCCATCTCGAGCAACGCGGGAGGCCGAGTCCCTTAACACGGCACGATGGATTTGACGCCTGCCCGGACAATCGCCCGAGTTTGCGTCGGTCCCACGGCGGCCCTGCATGCACGACCACCGCGGCGCGCGCTCGTGCATTCACGTTAGCACCACGCGCCGCCATGTCAAGCGATTCGTCGCGCAACATTGAGCCATCGCAACGGACTCCAAATCGAATCAACAGACTGGGCGCATTTCATCAAACGGATTCGTATGTATCGAAAACGCGGGCGGTATTCTGCCCCGACGCAAGTCTCCACCGCGGTCCTCAGGATGCCGATCGGGCGGTCCGATAAAGATAGTAGGGAAAGGCCGCGTCGCCGGCGGACTGCGCGAGTGCCGACCAGCCCGGTACCGCCATCGGCCGATCGCCCACCACGATACCGCCCGGCACCACGAGTCGATCGATGAGCGGCGCGACGGCGGCGGCGAGTTCGCGATCGCGCGCCGCATCCTCGGTGCCGAGATCGACATGCGCCAGCGCCGCGTTGCGCCCGAGGCGTGCGAATGCTGCCGGCAGCGTTGCGCGGAAGTCACCGAGAAAAAGCTGCGCGTCCGGGGGACGCAGGCTGTCCGCGCAATGCAGCTCGCGATCGAAGACATAGATCACGCGTTGCGGAAACAGGGTGCGCAAGCGATCGTAGGTTCGCCCCTTGCCGAGACCGACTTCCAGCACGTGGCCGGGCAGGTCGCGCATCGTCTCCGCAGCCAAATCGAGGCTCGCCTTCTGCGCCTGCAGCCGCGCAATCATGCGCGAGAGAAAATCCATGCGCTGCGCCGCCTTGCCCCGCGCGAACTCAGGCGGCCGCTGGATTGAACGGCGGCGTCGAGCCGCCGCCCCGGTCGAACGGCGGCGTCAAGCCGCCGCCTTGGCCGGCGACTTCTCGAAGCGCATGTGCCCACCGCGCCAGTCGACGAAGATCGTGTCCTTCGGCGCAAAGCGACCTTCGAGCACGCTCTTCGCGAGCGGGTTCTCGATCTCGGACTGGATCGCGCGCTTGAGCGGCCGCGCGCCGTAGATCGGGTCGAATCCCGCCTTCGCGAGCTCGGTCACCGCGGCCTCCGAAACCTCGAAACCGTACTCCATGCGCGCGAGTCGGTTGGCGAGCAGCGTAAGCTGGATGCGCGCGATTGACTTGATATGCTCCTCGCTAAGGCCGTGGAACACGACGATCTCGTCGATCCGGTTGATGAACTCGGGCCGGAACTGGGTCTTCACCTCCCCCATCACCGCGAGCTTGATGACGCCGTAGTCGCTCTCCGCCATCTGCTGAATCATCTGCGAGCCGAGGTTCGAGGTCATCACGAGAACCGTGTTCTTGAAGTCGACCGTGCGCCCCTGGCCATCGGTAAGACGCCCGTCGTCGAGCACCTGGAGCAGCGTATTGAATACGTCCGGGTGCGCCTTCTCGATCTCGTCGAACAGGATCACCGCATAGGGCTTGCGCCGCACCTGCTCGGTAAGCTGGCCGCCTTCGTCGTAGCCGACGTAGCCCGGAGGCGCGCCGATCAGGCGCGAGACCGAGTGCTTCTCCATGTACTCGGACATGTCGATACGGATGAGATGGTCCTCTGAATCGAACAGGAAGTTTGCGAGCGCCTTGCACAACTCGGTCTTGCCGACGCCCGTGGGACCGAGGAAGAGGAACGAGCCGTAGGGCCGGTTCGGATCGGCAAGGCCCGAGCGGGAACGCCGGATCGCGTCCGACACGAGACGTACCGCCTCGTCTTGCCCGACGACACGCTGGTGCAGGCGCGCCTCCATGTGGATGAGCTTTTCGCGCTCGCCCTGCATCATTTTCGCGACCGGAATACCGGTCGCGCGCGAGACCACCTCGGCGATCTCCTCGGCGCCGACCTCGGTGCGCAGCAGCTTCGTTTTCGGCGCGGCCCCCGCGCCTGCCTTCTCGGCGCTCTTCAACTGCGCCTCGAGCTGCGGGATGCGGCCGTACTGGATCTCGCTCATCGTCTGCCAATCGCCCTTGCGGCGCGCGGCTTCCATCTCGAGCTTGAGCTTCTCGAGCATCTCCTTCACGTGCGCGCTGCCCGCGACCTGGGCCTTTTCCGCCTTCCAGATCTCCTCGAGGTCCGAGTATTCCTTCTCGAGCTTGGCGATCTCTTCCTCGATCAGCGCGAGGCGCTTCTTCGAGGCCTCGTCGGTTTCCTTCTTGACCGCTTCGCGCTCGATGCGAAGTTGAATCAAGCGCCGGTCGAGCCGGTCCATCGACTCGGGTTTGGAATCGATTTCCATCTTGATGCGCGCCGCCGCCTCGTCGATCAGGTCAATCGCCTTGTCGGGCAGGAACCGGTCGGTGATGTAGCGCTGCGACAGCTCGGCCGCGGCGACGATCGCCGGGTCGGTAATGTCGACGCCGTGGTGCACCTCGTAGCGTTCCTGCAACCCGCGCAGGATCGCGATCGTCGCCTCGACCGACGGCTCGCCGACGAGGACTTTCTGGAAGCGCCGCTCGAGCGCAGCATCCTTCTCGACGTACTTGCGGTATTCGTTCAGCGTGGTCGCGCCGATGCAATGCAATTCGCCTCGCGCGAGCGCCGGCTTGAGCATGTTGCCCGCGTCGATCGCGCCCTCGGCCTTGCCGGCGCCGACCATGGTGTGCAGCTCATCGATGAAGACGATGGTATTGCCCTCGTCCTGGGCGAGCTCCTTGAGCACCGCTTTCAGGCGCTCCTCGAATTCGCCACGATACTTTGCGCCGGCGAGCAGCGACGCCATGTCGAGCACCAGCACGCGTTTGTGCTTGAGCGATTCGGGCACCTCGCCGTTCACGATGCGCTGCGCGAGGCCCTCCGCGATCGCGGTCTTGCCCACCCCGGGTTCGCCGATCAGTACCGGGTTGTTCTTCGTGCGGCGCTGCAGGATCTGGATCGTGCGGCGGATCTCGTCGTCGCGCCCGATCACCGGGTCGAGCTTGCCCTGGCGCGCGCGATCGGTGAGATTGAGCGTGTACTTGGCGAGCGCCTGGCGCTGCGACTCGTCCTCCTGGCCGGTCACGTTCTGCCCCCCGCGCACCTGCTCGATCGCCGCCTCGAGCGCAGCGAGGCTCACCCCGGCCTGCTTGAGCAGCCTGCCCGTCTCGCCCTTATCGCCCATCGCCGCGAGCATGAACATCTCCGAGGCGATGAACTGGTCGCCGCGCTTTTGCGCCAGCTTGTCGGCTACGTTTAGGAGTGCGGTGAGACCGCGTGAGAGGTGGACCTCGCCCGGCGTTCCCTCGACCTTCGGCAGGCGCTCGATCGCCTGCCGCAGGGCGTTGCGCAGCGCGCCCGGGTTGCCGCCCGCGCGTTGGATGAGCGACGCTGCCGCGGCGTGCTCCTGGGCGAGCAGCGCGGCGAACAGATGCTGCGGCTCGATGGCCTGATGGTCCTGGCCGACGGCCAGGCTTTGTGCATCGGCCAGGGCCGACTGCAGCTGGGTGGTGAATTTGTCGATACGCATTGCCTTGATCCTCGTCGAATCCTCTGTCGTAGATGGGGTCTTGGCCGCCGGATTCAAGCACGCGGGACGGGCCGCGAAAAGTGC
>JAQBBQ010000288.1:0-7933 GCA_032125995.1 Betaproteobacteria bacterium
CCGATCCGCCGCGCCTGCGCGAGGGCCTGGCTGTAGCTCAGCGTGCGCCACGCGCCCGCCGCGTCGCGCTGGGCGAACAACACGCGATCGGGCGCACGCACCGCCCAGTATTCGAGCCGCTCGGTGAGCTTGGTCGGGTAGGCACCGAGCGGATGGGGCGAACGCATGCGCAGCGTGCCGTCGGCGCGTCGCTCGACCTCGACGTCGGTCGGACCGAGGCGCACCGCGCGTACCGGGCGCGCCGTGGATGGCACATCGCGCGAGGCCATCATGCGGCCAGCGTTTTCCGCGCGCACCGGTGGACGCCCCGCGGCGACTTACGTCGCAGCATTGCCGCGCGTTTCGCCCTCGACGCGATCGCGCCCCGCCACCTTCGCGCGATACAGCGCGGTGTCGGCGCGCTGCAGCAGCACGTTCGCCGATTCGCCTTCGCGGTAGGTGGCGACACCCGCCGATACGGTCACCGAGAATTCTGGCGGCAGCTCGGGGATCCGTTCCGCACGCTGCGCGGCGCAGATGCTTCGGCAGGCAGTGCACGCCGCCTCGAAGTCCGCCTCCGGCATGAGGATGAGGAACGCCTCGCCCCCCCAGCGCCCGAGGCAGTCGCCCTCGCGCAGCAGTTGGCCGGCAAGCCGTGTGAACGCGATCAGGACGGCGTCCCCGGCGGCATGTCCGAAGCCGTCGTTTACCTCCTTGAAGCGGTCGAGGTCGAGCAGGCAAATGCTGAGTGTCATGCGGTCGCGCTGCGCACGCCGCGCCTCCCCGGACAGCCGCTGCTCCAGGTAACGACGGTTGTACACGCCGGTCAACTCGTCGTGCATCGCGAGATGCTCGGTGTGCCCGATGACCTCTTCGAGCCGGCGTCGACCGCGTGCGAGCTCAAGACGCAGCGTGGCAATGTAGCCACCGACGAGCGAAAACGTGACCAGGGTCAGCGTGAGAATGATCAGGATCGCGACCGACTCGCGGCCGCGCATGCCGGCCCCCCACCAGGTCACCGCGGAACTGGAGAATTCCCGCGTAGCTGCCGATGACGAACGTCGACAGGACGAGCAGCCCGCGCGTGCCAAAGCGAAACATCGCGAACACGAACGGCAGCATCACCATCAGCAGCAGGGCGCTGTCATTCGATCGGGCCGACGCGACGCCGTAGAGGATCACCGCGAGCGACGCGACGATCATCTCGCGCGACAGGCTCGGGTCGGGCATGCGAAGGTTCAGGCCGCTGCGCAGTACCGCGAAAAAGACGACCGCCATGACGAGCGCGAAGAGCGCGATTGCATGCGCATCGCCCCAGGGTACGAAACGCGCCCAGGCGGCGATGTAGAACATCGCCACGACGACGGCAGTCGCACCGAGCGCCATCAGGTAGCGCTGCAGGCGGTGGCGTTGCGCCGAATCCGCGGGCCAGAACGTCAGCATGATGCCTCGCTGCGCGCGGGTCGCGGGCGTGGGAGCTCGTTCACGCGTCAGCTCTCGCTGTGCGGTGCGTCGAACAGGCTGCGCGTACCGGCCGCAAGGTCGTAGACATGAAAGCTTGAAAGCATGCGACCGTAAAGGTGCAAGCTGACGGTACGGGCCTCGTTCGCAGGAACGCCGGTCATGTGGATATGGTCCGGATTCGGCACGAAGGTGGACACCGCGCCGGGCGCAAGCAGCACGAGACCGCCGCGGACCAATTGGATGCCGTGGTCGCGCGCTTGGTGCGCATCGGCATCGGTCCGCATATAGCCTTGCTCGACCAGCAGACCCTCGACCACGCCGACCACGCCCCAGGTCCCGTGATCGTGCACCGGCGTCCACTGCCCCGGCTCCCAGACCAGCGCGAACAGCGAAAGGCTGGCGTCGGGCGCGGCATGTACGAGGTTGCGCGCGTAGTGCGCCGGATCCGAGCGGCGGTGCGCCGGACGCAGGAAGTTCTGCGCGACGCCAAGGAGATCGCGCATGCGCGGTGCGACCGCAGCAACGATATCCGCGGTCGACCCCTGACGCTGTGCAAGCGCCGAACAGTCAGCGATGAATTCATCGAGTGGCACGTCGGATTCCGGCTCGGCACGCGAAGGTATCACGCGCGACGCAAGCGCCGTTCGCTTCGCGCCCCGCGCGATCCCCTTGCCGGGGTTCACCGCGGATTCTAGAGACGGTAGGCGCTCACGGGCGCTGCGAAGCCTTCGAGCGTAAGCGGCCCGACCAACGTGGCCCCCGCTGGCACGCCGAGCCGCGCCATCGCCTTCTGGTCGACGAGGATGCAGCCCGACTCGGCCGTCGCCGCGAGCCGCGCCGCCAGGTCCGCCACGCGGCCGATCACGCCGTAGTCCCAACGGCCGGGAAAGCCGATCGCACCGAGCGTTGCATAGCCGAGTGCCATGCCGATCGTGAGCCCGACCGTCTGACCGCGTTCACGCCAGCGCGCGGCGACTGGCATGAACTCGTTGCGCAGCGCAAGCGCCATCTCCAGTGCCAGGGCGGTGTGATTCTCATTCGGCATCGGATCGTTGAAGATCACCATCGCCGATTCGCCCGAGAAGCGCTCGAGCACGCCTTCGTGCGCCTCGATCACGCGGCCGAGAATCGCGTGGTATTCGCCGAGGAACGCCATGACTTCCTCGGGATCCGCAGCCTCGTTGAACAGGGTGAATCCACGCAGGTCGCAGCGCAGCGCGGTGATCTCGCGGCGGTGCGTGTCGAGTACATCCTCGGCGCCTGAAGTGAGGATCGCCTCGGCGAGCTTCGGCGAGAAGAAACTGCGCAGCCGACCGAGGCGCGCGAGCTGCGCGGTCTGCGCGTGTACGGTGGAGGTCAGCATTCGGCTGTGCTGCGAAACCGATAGATGGGCGCGCACGCGCGCCTGCACCACAGGCTCGCACAACGGCTTGGTGACATAGTCCACCGCGCCCACCTCGAATCCACGCCGCTCGTCGTCGACCTCGTCGAGCGCAGTGCAGAAGATCACCGGAACGCTGCGCGTCGCGGCGTCGGCCTTCAGCCGGCGGCACACCTCGTAGCCATCCATGTCCGGCAGTCTGACGTCGAGAACAATCAGGTCGGGCTGCTTGTCGGTGGCGATGCGCAGCGCTTCCTCGCCCGTCATCGCCACCACCAAGTCGTAGTCGCGACCGAGGATCGCCTCGAGAATGAGCAGATTTGAGGCGACGTCATCGACGATCAGCACGCGCAACCGATCGCGCGCCCGCACCTCATTCAGGTTCGCCGCCATGTGCAATCCTACTGCGCCGTCAGCCGCACTGTCTGCCCAAAACCTCACACCCCAGCCGCACGCGGCGGGACCCCTTATCCTCGCGTCTCGACGCCGCACCATTCGGCGACGAACAGCGCGACCGCCTGCGTCACGCGCCGCACCGACTCGAGCTCGACCCGCTCATCGAAGGCGTGAATGTTCTCGGCCCTGGGTCCGTAAACCAACGCGGGTATGCCCGCATAGAGTCCGTAGAAACGCGCGTCCGTGGTTCCGGTTCCCGCGCGCAATCCGAGCGGCGACGCGGCGACCGCCTCGTGGCAGCGCTCGAGCAGGCGCTGGGCCTCGGTGTCTGCCTGCAGCACGTAGCCCTCGGCTTGAAAGCCGTGGTAAACGATCTGCGGCGGATTCTGGGCAAGGAAGGCGTCGCTGCGCGCGGCCTGCGCCACGGTCGCTTCCACCTCGGCGCGTACCGCCGCAAGGTCCTGGCCCGGATAGAGGCCGATGCGCATATCGAAGGTGCACCACGCCGGTACGCTCGATGTCCAGTCGCCGCCCTCGATGCGGCTCACCACGAAGTTGATCGGGTGCGCGTGCTCGGCGAACGCCGCGTGCTTGATTTCGTTCCAGCGCGCTTCGAGCGCGTGCAATGCGCCGATGATCGGAAAACAGGCCTCGATCGCGTTTGCGCCGCTGCCCGCGACGGCGACATGCGCCGGCTTGCCGCGTAGCTTGACCTGGAACCACATGACGCCGACCTGCGCGGCACCGAGTGTCTCTGCGCTCGGCTCGGTAATCAGCGCCGCCTCCGCGCGATAGCCACGCTGCAGACAGGCGAGCGCGCCGTTGCCGGTGCATTCCTCCTCGATCACCGACTGGACGATGACATCGGCCGCCGGCGCAAGCCCAAGGCGCGCGAGCGCGTCGAGTGCGAACAGGTTCGCAGCGAGGCCGGCCTTCATGTCGCCCGCGCCGCGGCCGGTCATCCAGCCGTCATCGACCTTCGGCTCGAACGGTGGATGGGTCCACATGTCGAGCGGGCCGGTCGGAACGACGTCAATGTGGCCGTTCAGAATCAGCGACCGGCCCTGCGCCTGGGCCGCGGGACGATGGGTGCCGACGACGTTCCAGGCGTTGTCATAGGACACCGCCACCGGGGAGAAGCCTGGCAGGTGCCGGATGTCCTCGACCCGAATCTGCCAGCGGTCCACTGCGAGCCCGCGCGCGCGCATCGCCGCGGCCATGAAGTCCTGGGCGGGGGCTTCCTGGCAGCGTAGCGACGGCAGCCGGGTCAGGTCGGCAAGAAAGCCGATCTGGGATTCGAAGCCCTCGTCGACGGCACGAAAGATCTTGTTGCGAAGATCAGGCGCAAGCATGGGATGGGCTCCGAACAGGATGTTAATAAGTAAAGCTAGGTATACTGATAAACTGCATGAAATAATGTATGTTTAAATAGCCGCGTCGCGATTTAGCGACGCGACCGGGAGCCGACCCGGCGCAGCGCATCAAGAATAACAAGCGGGACCGGTAATGGAAGCCCTCAATTCAGGGACGCGCCTACCGCCAGGCGAGAGACCGGGGCGGACGACATTCGCACAGGCTGCAGCCGCGGGCTGCGCCGCGGTGCTGCTTGCGTTCGCACCCCAGGCAGCCCGGGCGGTTGACGGCATCGCGCTCGAACTCGGCGAAGACGCGGTATCGGACGCGAAGGTTAACCTGGTGCGCATTGGCGCCCAGTGGACGTGGAACACGCGCTGGTTCGAGAGCGCCGACTGGCATGTCGGGGGCTACTGGGACCTGCAGGGCGGCTACTGGGATAACCGCAGCGCGGACGCGACGAACAGCGGCCTGTGGGAAGTGGCGATCACGCCGGTGTTTCGGCTGCGGCAGAACCATCTTTCCGGTGTTTCGCCCTACGCAGAAATCGGCGTCGGCGCTCACCTACTCTCGGAAACGTCGGTCAGTACGCAACGTCAGTTCAGCACCGCATTGCAGTTCGGTTCGCACGTCGGCCTCGGCGCACGGTTCGGCGCGAAAGATGCGTACGAACTCGGCTACCGCTATCAGCACCGGTCGAATGCCGGCATCGAGAAACCAAACAACGGCATCAACTTCCACATCCTGCGCCTCGGCTACTGGTTCTAAGGCAAGCGCACACGGTTGACGCCGCCGACCAGGCGCCGCATCCTCGGCACATGGCCTCCAACACCGTGCAGCGCTTCGTCTTCGAGCAACTCAACGTTCGCGGGCGGCTCGTCTGCCTGACCCAGGCCTGGCAGCGCATGCTCGAGGGGCGCGACTACCCCGCCGAAATCGCCGCATTGCTTGGTCACACGACGACCCTCACCGTGCTGCTTGCGGCGAACCGCAAGGGCACGGGTCGGATCACGCTCCAAGTGCAGGGCTCGGGCCCGGTGACGCTGCTGGTCGCCGATTGCGATGCCGAACTGCGCATCCGCGGCATGGCGCGCTTTGCGCCCAGCGACACCGCGGGCCGCAGTGAGCGTGCCCTGCTCGGCGACGGCCGGCTCGGGTTGATGCTCGAGGACAGCACAAGCGGACAGCTCTACCAGAGCCTCGTGCCGCTCGAGGGCGAAACAATGGCCGAGATCTTCCAGCACTACATCGCGCAGTCGGAGCAGGTTCCCACCTTTCTGCGCCTGCGCGCCGATACGCAGGCGCTGGCCGGCATCTTGCTCGAGAAACTTCCCGGCGCCGATGATTGCGACGCCGACGGCTGGAACCGCGTGTCGCACCTTGCCTCGACGCTCGCGCTGGCCGAGGCGCATGCCGGGCGGCCGCACGACCTGCTCACCCGCCTGTTCCCGGGCGAACTGCTGCGCGTGTTCCCGGTCAACACGGTCGACTATCACTGCCCCTACGACCCCACGAAGGTCGCCGACATGCTGCGCGGACTCGGGCGCCCGGAGGTCGACGCGATGCTCGCCGAACGAGGCGAGATCGTCGTGCGTAACGAAATGTGCAATCACGAGTACCGCTTCGATGCGACCGCGGTCGCCGCGCTGTTCGACGGCGCGACCTCTGGCGCCTCGGCCTAGCCCGCGTCAGGCGGTATCAATCCGGCGCGCGTCAGGTAAAGCTGGCGCCCGATCATTGAAAGAACGACGTCGCCTGTCTGGTTAAGCAACTCCCACCGAAAGGTCACCGTGCCGCGCTCAGGGCGCGAGCGCGACGCCGCGCTGTCGAGCACGGTTGCGCGAAAGCGCAGCGTGTCGCCAGGGCGCACCGGGCGTAGAAAGCGGATCTCGTCGATCCCGGGCGAGCCGACGCAGGACGACTCGTTCAGGTAGGCATCACACATCAGGCGCATCGCGACGCCGCAGGACTGCCAGCCCGACGCAATCAGGCCACCGAAATGCGTCGCCTTCGCCGCCTCCGGGTCGACGTGGTAGCGCTGGGGATCCCACTCGCGCGCGAAGGCGATGATGTCGTGCGCCTCAAGCGTGCGTTCGCCGTGCTCGGTGACATGGCCGCGCTTGAAGTCTTCGAAACAATAGCGGTAGGTCATCCGAGGCTCCATCGATCGCAGGCGGATTTTAGGGCGTCGTCGATGGACGTCGCTTTGACGCGATTTCGATCGTACCCATCCGTCCTCGAGACGCGTAGACTGCGGCAAACAACGACCCACTTGGAACGTGTATGACCACTGTTCGCCACAGCCTCGTCGCCTTGATCGCGATTGCCGTCGCGCTCGGCATCACCGCCTGCGGCAAGGACGAGACCGCAAAATCCGCCGCGCAGCCGCCGGCTCAGTCGCCGCCGACGCAGCCGGCGCCCGCGCCGAAAACCGCCGTCGCGGCCCCCGCGACACCAGCCGCGGCTGCGAAACCGGCAGCACTGGATCCAGACAAGGCGCTCGCCGCCAAAGTGAAGGCCGCGCTCGAGCGCTCCAAGGCCGTCCCAGGCCAGCAGATCGACGTCACCGCCAAAGGGGGCGCCGTGACGCTCTGGGGGACCGTCGGTGACCCGGCGGAACAGGCCAAGGCGGTCGAGGCGGCGAAATCCGTCCCCGGTGTGAAGACCGTCGACAACAAGCTTGCGGTCGTCAAGGGCTCCTAGCCCGCGCGCGGCTAGATCCGCGTTGCCGCTTCAGGCGGCCACTTCGACGCTGCGTTCCGGCCGCGCGAGCTTCGCGCCCGGCCACAGCGAGGGATGGCTGCGTGCGTACTGCGGCGGGTAGTCGATCTTGACGCCGAAACGTTCGGCCGCGTGCCAGACCCAGCGTGGATTGTCGAGAATCGCACGCGCCAGCGCGATCATGTCCGCCTTGCCGGATGCAACGATCGCCTCGGCCTGTTCGGGGTCGGCGATCAGCCCCACCGCACGCACCGCGATCGGCACCGCCTTCTTGACCGTCGCCGCGAACCCCACCTGATAGCCGGGTTCGATCTTCATGCGCGCCTGCGGCGCCATCGCGCCACTCGAGACGCAGACGTAGTCGAAGCCGATCGATTTCAACGCGCGCGCGAAGGCCACCGCATCCTCCGGCCCGGCGCCCTCGTCGAGCCAATCACTCGCGCTGATCCGTGCACCGAGCGCACGGTCCTTCGGCCAGGTCTCGCGCAGCGCGCGCGCCACCTCGAGCGGAAAGCGCATGCGCTTCTCGAGGTTGCCCCCGTAGGCATCGGTCCGCTGGTTCGACACCGGCGAGAGGAATTGATGCAGGAGGTAGCCATGCGCGGCGTGCATCTCGACCACATCGAAGCCGACGCGCAG
>JAQBBQ010000289.1:0-3832 GCA_032125995.1 Betaproteobacteria bacterium
CGTCCAATTTCATCCGCCAGGTCATCGACGCCGATCTCGCCGCCGGCAGGCACGCGTCGATTCGCACCCGGTTTCCGCCCGAGCCGAACGGCTACCTGCACCTCGGCCACGCCAAGTCGATCCTGCTCAACTTCGGCCTCGCCGAGGCCTACCGCGGCCGCTGCAATCTGCGATTCGACGACACCAACCCGGAAAAAGAAGAACAGGCCTACGTCGATTCGATCATCGACGTGGTCGCGTGGCTCGGCGCGGATTACGGCGGCACGGCGCTGTACGCCTCGGACTATTTCGACTTCATGTACCGCTGCGCCGAGTCCCTGGTCGGCTCGGGCGACGCTTACGTCGATAGTCAGAGTGCGGAGCAGATGCGCGCCAATCGCGGCAGCTTCACCACGCCGGGAACGGATTCCCCCTTCCGCACGCGCAGCGCCGAGGAGAACCTAGCGCTGCTACGCGAAATGCGCGCGGGCAAGCACGCCGACGGCGCCCATGTCCTGCGCGCCAGGATCGACATGGCCTCGCCCAACCTGAACCTGCGCGATCCGGCGATCTACCGCATCAAACACGCCACGCACCATCGCACGGGCGATGCCTGGTGCATCTATCCGATGTACAGCTACGCGCACCCGATCGAGGATGCGATCGAGCGCATCACCCATTCGCTGTGCACGCTGGAGTTCGAGGACCACCGCCCGTTCTACGACTGGGTGCTCGGCAAGCTCGCCGACGCCGGGCTGCTCGAGCGCCCGCTCCCGCAGCAGATCGAATTCGCCCGCCTGCAGTTGAGCTACGTCGTATTGTCCAAGCGCAAACTCGTCCAGCTCGTCGACGAGGGCCATGTCGACGGCTGGGACGACCCGCGCTTGCCGACCCTGGCCGGGGCGCGCCGCCGGGGTTACAGCGCGGAGGGCCTGCGGCGCTTCGCCGAGCGGATCGGCGTCGCCAAGGACAACTCCTGGATCGAATTTTCGATCCTCGAAGATTCGATACGCGAGCACCTGAACGAAGTCGCGCCACGACGCATGGCGGTGCTCGATCCCGTGAAACTGGTAATCGAGAACTACCCCGAGGACAAGGAAGAACTCTGCGAGCTGCCCAATCATCCGCAGAAACCGGAATGGGGAAAACGCCAGGTCCCGTTCGCGCGCGAACTCTGGATCGAGCGCGATGACTTCATGGCCGAACCGGCGAAGGGCTATTTCCGGCTCTTCCCGGGCAACGCGGTTCGCCTGCGCTATGGCTATGTCGTCAGGTGCATCGGCTACGACGCGGCGAGCGACAGCGTGCGTTGCACGGTGTTTGAAGATTCACGCTCGGGCACGCCCGGCGCCGACAACTACAAGGTCAAGGGCAACATCCACTGGGTGAGCGTGCGCCACGCGCAGCCGAACGCGGTGCAGCTCTACGACCGGCTGTTCAACGTGCCGCACCCGGGCGCGGGCGAGCGTGACTTCCGGCTCGACCTCAATCCGGATTCGAAACGGGTAATCACCGCACAGCTCGAACCGGCGCTCAAGGACGCGAAACCCGGGGACTGCTTCCAGTTCGAGCGCCACGGCTACTTCGCACGCGACCGTGATGGCGACGCGTTCAATCGCGCCGTGACGCTGCGCGATTCATGGACCAAGTAGTTGCGCCCGAGCGCGTCAGGCCGGCACCTCACCGACGACGGTGCAGCGGCGGATGACGCGCGCCACCTTGCCGGTGTCGTATTCAAGCGCGCGGTGCAGTGTGCAGCGATTGTCCCAGACGACGAAATCGCGCGCCTGCCAGCGATGCGCGTAAACGAGTTCCGGACGAACGATGCGTTCGTTCAGATCGTCGATGAAGCGTCGGCCGGCTTCGTAGTCCATGCCGACGATCGACTCCGCGTGGTCGCCGAGGTAGATCGCCCTGCGTCCGGTATCGGGATGGGTGCGCACGATGGGATGGTCGACCGGGGGCACCTTGCGTTTCTGCGCTTCGGTCATTGGATCCTCGCCATGGCGCCGATTGCGCGAGAAATCCAGGTTGTGGATCGCGCGCATGCCGGCGAGCCGTTCGCAGGTGTCGGCATCGAGCGAAGCGTAGGCACCGACCATGTCGCACCACTCGGTGCCGCCGCCCTCGGCGGGGACGACTTCCGCGTACAACATCGTCGCCTGCCCGGTGCGGCGCTGCCATGAGCCGTCGGTGTGCCAGGCAAGCGTGCCGCGATCCGGGTGTTTGCCGGTCGGCTTGCCGTTTTCGCCGACGTTGGACAATCGATAGAGCTCGGGAAAGTCGCCCGTGTGGTACTGGTTCATGACGTGTACCTGCACCTCGCCGAACTCACGCGCGAGTGCGACCTGCGCGGCCGGCGGGACCTCCTGACCGCGGAACAGCAACAGCTGGTACTCGAGCATTGCGTCGTACAGCGCGGCGCAGGGAATTGCATCGATCGGTCGCGAAAAATCGACCCCGATCACCTCGGCGCCGAGCGCCGGCGATAGCGGCCGTACGCTGAACGGCCAGGTTCCGGCAGTGGATCTGCTTTTCGACGTCGCGCGCATGCTCACCGTGACCTCAGTCCGCGTCGTCCGCGCCGCCGCCGGTCGCGACGATGTCTTCCTGCTTGATTTTGTCGACCTTGAACTTCGCCAGGCGCTCGCGCATGGTCTTCAGCACCTCCTCGAGCGAAGGCGGCTCGCCCTGGATCCAGCGCAGCGGGTTCACGCGGGCGACGACGAAGGCTTTCAGATAGGGGCTCACCAACCCCTTCGCCTTGAGTTGCGCCACCACCTCCCCGACACGCGCATCGAGGTCCATCAGCATCGCGGCCTGCTTCTCGCGCAAGACGAGCGCGCGCGACAGCGGCGCGTCGCTGAACGCCAACAGCCGCCGCACCACCGGGTTGTACGCACCGCCCGAGAAGCGCGCGTTCTGTTCGTAGCACAGCCCAAGGGTGACGAGCGCAGCTTCTTCGAGGTAGAAGGCGAATGACGCTTCGGGGCGCGTGCCGTCCTCCGCGATCAGTCCACGCACGATTCGAATCACCTCGAGCGAACGCTCCTTCAGGTTATGCGCCTTCTCGGTGTTCAGCGCGAGGATCTGCCAGGCCACTTCACGCTTCGGCACGACGAGCGCGGTCACCGAGCGTGCGCCGAGGCGCTCGAGCGCGGCGAGACGGTGCCCACCGTTCGGCGTCCAGAAGCCCTTGTCTGGCGCGGTGATGGCGATGATCGGATCGAGGAAGATGCCGGTCTTGTCGATCACGTCCGCAAGGCGCTTGTGATGCATGTCGGAGACGTCGCGCTGGAACGGCGTGCGCTCGACCGCGCCAAGCGGCAATATCGCGAGCAGCAGCGGATGCTTGCCGAGCGGATCGCGGTAGGCTCCGATGACTTCGCCGCCTGCGGCTTTGATTCGCGCCCGCGCCTCGGCCGTTTCGCCGGCGTCGTTGGCCTGTGCGTCGAGCCGCGTTTGCGCGGGCAGCAGGCCGCGCGAGCCGGCGACCGCTCGCTTCGCGCGCTTTTTCGCCGGCGCCCGCTTGAGTCCGGATGTTCGCTTGGCAGCGGTGACCATGGCGTTTCTAGGGCTGGCGCAGGCCCAGCTTGGCCGCCGTACTGTCGTGGGCGCGGCGGCGTTTCGCGGAATCGCCCACCAGAGCCTCGATCAGCCTAGAGGTAAATGACAGCCAGATTCTCAAGCACCAGCCAGGTGGCAAGCAGGCCCACGCCGATGAGGAGTCGGCGTCGATGCCTTGCGTACTCGATCTTGCCTTGGGTGGAGGTCCAACCATCCGCAACGCGCGGCGACCGCCACAAGTACAGGAACAGCAACAGCGCGCCAACCGTCGTTATATAGAGGCCGA
>JAQBBQ010000290.1:0-6926 GCA_032125995.1 Betaproteobacteria bacterium
GGATGGCAGCCGCATACCGTACTAAAACGCGCCCCTACTCAAGCTCCGCCGCGATCTGCCGAATCTCGTCCGCGCTGCGCTCGCCGGCAAGTGGCGTTCCCGGCATCAGGTATTTGCCCATCTCCAACCCGCCGATGAGCCCGGCTCAAAACCGATTTCGCGGATCAGGGCCGACGCCACCGTCACTGCCTCAGCATCGTCGCCGGCAATCGGCATGCCGACCTTGCCTGGCTCTTCATGCACCGCGGCCATGCGCGCGGCGCCGACGGCATTGAACGCGCGCACGATGCGGGCGCCCGGCAACAGCTCGGCCGACGCAAGACCGGCACCCTTCTCACGTGCCCAGTTCGCGATCTCGCCGTCGCGGTTCGGGAACGGGTTGCAGGCATCGATGATTACTTTGCCCTGGATCAGGTCAGCGAGGTCCTTGCCGACGTCCGGTAACGCGCCGTACGGAACAGCGACGAGTAGCACGTCGCCGAAAGCGGCGGCATCGCGCGGTGTACCGGCGCTCGCACCGCCGCCGAGATCGGCCGCAAGCGAGCGGTCGTCCTCAATATGCCGCGAAGAGAACATTACCTGGTGCCCCGCCTTTACCCAGACGCCGCCGAGTGCACTGCCCACTTTGCCCGAGCCAATGATGCCGAGCTTCAGCTTCTTACGAATCGCGCGAAGAGATCGCGCAGAAGGCGCGCGTCCTCATGCAGGAGATCCACGACCGTTACGGCACCGGCATCTTGATGAGCGCGGTGACGATCCAGGCGGCGCAGCCGCCCGAGCAGGTCCAGGCGGCGTTCGACGACGCGGTCAAGGCGGGGCAGGACCGCGAGCGCTTGAAGAACGAAGGCCAGGCCTACGCCAATAGCGTAATCCCGCGGGCCCGCGGTGCGGCCTCGCGTCTCACCGCCGAGGCGAGCGGCTATCAGCAGCGCGTAATCGCGAGCGCGGTGGGTGAGGCGTCGCGCTTTGAGCAGGTGCTTGCGGAATACGCCAAAGCGCCCGGGGTGACGCGCGAGCGCATCTACATCGAGACCATGCAGCAGGTGCTCGGCTCGACCTCGAAGATCATGATGGACTACAGCGGCAGCGGAAATCTGCTCTATCTTCCGCTCGATAAGCTCATGCAGCGCTCGGGTGTTGACGCGGCAGCGGACGGCGCGGCGCAGCCGCCGACGCTCGATGCGCCGGCGTCGACGGACAGCGATCCGCGCTCGCGCGACACGCTGCGCGGGCGGGGCCGGGGCGGGCGGCTATGAGGGCGATCGGTCCGCTCGTCGCCGCGTTGATCGCGGTGGTGCTGGTCATTTCGGGCGCGCTATTCACGGTCGATCAGCGCCAGAACGCACTCGTATTTCAGCTCGGCGAGGTGAAGGAGATCATTACCAAGCCCGGGTTGAACTTCAAGTGGCCGTTGATCCAGAACGTACGCTTTTTCGACATGCGCATCCTGTCCTACGACGACGCTGAGCCGCTGCGCTTCATCACCTCCGAAAAAAAGCCGGTGTTGGTCGACTCCTACGTCAAATGGCGCATCATCGACGTGCGCCAGTTCTACGTCAGCGTGCAGGGCGACGAGTTTCGCGCGGCGACGCGCCTGCGGCAGACCATTTCGAACTTGCTGCAGGCCGAATTCGGCCGCCGTACGGTGCACGACGTCGTCTCCGGGGCGCGCGACGAGATCATGGACGAGGTGCGCGTGAAGGCCGATAAGGACTTGGGCCGCATCGGGGTCGCGATCATCGACGTGCGTCTCAAACGCGTTGACTTCCCGCTCGAGGTAAGCCAGTCGGTGTATGGGCGCATGCAGGCCGAGCGCAAGCGCATCGCCAACGAGCAGCGTTCCGAGGGCGCGGCGGAAGCCGAGCGCATTCGTGCCGACGCCGACAAGCAACGCGAGGTGATACTGGCGAACGCATACCGCGATGCGCAGCGCGTCAAGGGCGATGGCGATGCGAAGGCCGCGGCGACCTACGCGAAGGCGTTCTCGCAGAATGCGGAGTTCTACGCGTTCTACCGCAGCATGGAAGCCTACCGGGACACCTTTCAGGGCAACAAGGACCTGATGCTGATCGAGCCGACGTCGGAGTACTTGCGTTATTTTGGGAATTCGGCCGGTCGCATGCCGGCAAAAAAGAAATGAGCGATGGGCGTCACGTTACTTATGGCGTTTGCCCTGATGCTCATCATCGAGGGCGCGCTACCCTTCCTTGCGCCTAGCCTCTGGCGCGACACCTTCCGCCGCATCATGCAGCTGTCCGACGGGCAGATCCGTTTCGTCGGCCTCGCCGCCATGCTCTTCGGCGTGGTGCTGTTCGCGCTGGTAGCCTGAGATCGGCCATGCGCTGGCTGCTACCCGAATACATCGAGGACATCCTGCCCGCGGAGGCAGCGCGCATCGAAGCGCTGCGCCGCGCCTTGCTCGATCAGTTCGCCGGACGTGGTTACGAGCTCGTCATGCCGCCGCTGCTCGAGTACGTGGAATCGCTCCTCACCGGAACCGGACACGATCTCGATCTGCGCACCTTCAAGCTGGTCGACCAGCTCTCGGGCCGCATGATGGGGGTGCGCGCCGACATTACGCCGCAGGTCGCGCGGCTCGATGCGCACCTGCTCAATCGCAAGGGCGTGGCGCGCCTGTGCTATTGCGGCAGCGTCTTGCACGCACGGCCCGCCGGACTCGCCGCGACGCGCGAACCGCTGCAGATCGGCGCGGAGATCTACGGCCACGCGGGTGTCGAGAGCGATCTCGAGGTCCAGCGCCTGCTGAGCACCGCGCTCGAGGTGGCCGGCGTGCGGGGCGCGCGCGTGGACATCGGCCATGTCGCGGTGTTCCGCGCGCTGGTGCGTGCTGCCCGGATCGGGCCCGAGCTCGAGGCGGAGCTGTTCGCAGCGCTGCAGAAAAAGGATGTTCCGGCGCTGCGCACCCTCACGCGCTCGCTCGGGGCGCGGCTGCGCGACGCCCTGCTGCTCCTGCCCGAGCTGTACGGCGGGCGCGACGTGCTGGCGCTCGCGGCGCGGCGGCTGCCGAAGATCCCGGCCTTGCGCCGCGCGCTGGCGACGCTGCGCGCGCTCGCGGACGCCGGCCGCCCGGGCAACGCCAGCACGTTAACGACGAGCTTCGATTTGGCCGAGTTGCGTGGCTACCACTATCACTCTGGGATTGTGTTCGACGCCTACTGCGACGGCGTGACCGGCGCGGTGGCGCGCGGCGGGCGCTACGACGAGGTCGGCAGCGCGTTCGGACGCTCGCGCCCGGCGACCGGATTCTCGATCGACTTGCGCGCGCTGGCCGCGGCGGCGGCCCCGGCAGCGCGGCGCGCGCCGATCCTTGCGCCGCCCAACGGGCGCGACGCGAAACTGACGGCGAAAGTCGCGGCGCTGCGTCGTGCGGGCGAGGTCGTGATCGAAGAGCTTCCCGGGCACGCGCGCCATCGGCACGAACTCGGCTGCACGCGGATGCTCGTCAAACGGCGCGGCCGCTGGCTGTTGCGCCCGTTGAAGGCATTGAAGGACTAGGCGTGGCGATGGCGAAGAACGTCGTCGTGATCGGTACCCAGTGGGGCGACGAGGGCAAGGGCAAGATCGTCGACTGGCTGACCGAACGCGCCCAGGGCGTGGTGCGCTTCCAGGGCGGTCACAACGCCGGGCACACACTCGTGATCGGCGGTCAGAAAACCGTTCTGCATCTGATTCCCTCGGGAATCCTGCGCAAGGACGTCGATTGCTTCATCGGCAACGGCGTCGTGGTCTCGCCGCAGGCGCTCGTCGAGGAGATGGATCAGCTCGAGGCGGCCGGGGTCCCGAGCGTGGAGGCCCGGCTGTGCATCTCCGAGGCCTGCCCGCTGATCCTCCCGTACCACGCCGCGCTCGACGCGGCGCGCGAGGCGGCGCGCGGCGCGCAGAAGATCGGCACCACGGGGCGCGGCATTGGTCCGGCCTACGAGGACAAGGCCGCGCGGCGCGCGATCCGGCTGCAGGACCTGTTGAAGCCGGTGCGCTTCGCCGAAAAGCTTAAAGACCTGCTCGAGTTCCACAACTTCGTGCTGACGAACTACTACCGGCAGCCCGCGGTCGACTTCCAGCAGACGCTCGACGCGGCGCTTGTGCTGGCACCGCGCCTCGCGCCGTTGGTCGCTGACGTCCCGCGCGCCCTGTACCACGCCAATCGCGCGGGCAAGAACCTGCTGTTCGAGGGCGCGCAGGGCAGTCTGCTCGACATCGACCACGGCACCTATCCCTTTGTCACTTCGTCGAACTGTGTCGCCGGGGCGGCGGCGGCCGGCGCAGGTGTCGGGCCGCGCCAGCTGCACTACGTGCTCGGCATCACCAAGGCCTACAACACGCGCGTCGGCAGCGGACCGTTTCCGACCGAGCTGCTGGACGACGTCGGTCGCTACCTCGCGACGCGCGGGCAGGAATTCGGTTCGACCACCGGCCGGGCGCGGCGCACCGGTTGGTTCGACGCCGCGGCGCTAAAGCGCTCGATCCAGCTCAACGGCGTGTCCGGGCTGTGCATCACCAAGCTCGACGTGCTCGACGGCGTCGAGTCGGTGAAGATTTGCGTCGGCTACCGAATCGAAGGCGAACTCTCGGAAATCCTGCCGGTGGGCGCCGAGGAGCTCGAGCGCTGCGAGCCGGTCTATGAAGAGCTGCCCGGCTGGAACGAGAGCACGGTCGGCGTCAAGTCGTACGCGGCGCTGCCGACAGGCGCGCGCGCCTACCTCGAGCGCATCGAGGACCTCGCGGGCGTGCCGATTGATCTCATTTCAACGGGTCCAGATCGCGAACAGACGATCGTTCGAAGCCATCCGTTCGATTGATCTAGTGGACCCTGGTGCCGAGGAAGGGACTCGAACCCCCACACCCTTGCAGGCGCTAGGACCTGAACCTAGTGCGTCTACCAATTCCGCCACCTCGGCAGGGGAGCGCATTCTAGAGGGAGCCTTTGGCAGTGTCAAAAAAACGCGACAAACTTCGGCGTCGCGCAAATAAGGACGATGCGCACGCGCCGGGTACGCCGGGTACGCCACGTGCACCGCGTACGCCGCGTACGCCACGTACGCCACGCACGCCACGTTCGGAGCGCGGTGAAGCTGGCGGGCCGACTAAGCCCGCCAAGCCGACAACGCCCGCACCGGGCGCGAAGCGCACCGCGCTGCGCCGGCGCGCGCGCAGCGAGCGCGCGCCCGTGGCGCACGACCTTACGCAGTTGATCCTGGACGCGCTCGAGCGCGAGGGCGCGCCACTCACGCCCGATGAACTCGCCGCACGGCTGCGCGCTCCGACTCACGAACGCGCGGCGCTCGATCGCGCGCTCGATGCGCTGCTGCAGAGCGGCGCCTGTATGCGCAATCGCGCCGGCAGCGTGCTCGTCGCGCGGCGCATCGCGCTCGTTGCCGGTCGAATCGACGGCCATCCGGACGGCTACGGCTTCCTTGCGCCCGACGAACCGGGCGCTTCGATCTATCTCTCGCATGCCGAGATGCGCCAGGCTCTGCACGGCGATCGGGCGACCGTACGGGTCGCGGGTCGCGACGCGCGCGGGCGCCCAGCGGGCACCATCGTCGAGGTCTTTCCGCGCGCCGCACGGCGCATCGTCGGGCGCTTGCATACCGAGCATGGGGTGGTCTTTCTGGTGCCCGAGGACCGGCGTATCGCGCAGGACGTACTCGTGCCGCCGACGCAAAGCGGCGGCGTACGCGCGCGCGCAGGGCAGGTGGTCACGGTCGAGCTGATCGCGCAGCCCTCGGTGCACGCGCAGCCGATCGGGCGCGTCATCGAAGTCATCGGCGAGGAGACCGACCCCGGGATCGAGGTCGAGATCGCAGTGCGCAAGTTCGACCTGCCGCACGTGTTTTCGAAGAAGACAGACGCGGCTGCACGCGCGCTGCCCGAGGCGGTGCGCGCCGGGGACCTCGAAGGCCGGCGTGACCTGCGCGAGATACCGTTCGTCACGATCGATGGCGAGACGGCGAAGGACTTCGACGACGCGGTGTACTGCGAGCGCGACGGGCGCGGCCACCGCCTGCTGGTGGCAATCGCGGACGTGAGCCATTATGTGAGGGAGCGTGCGCCGCTCGACGTCGATGCCTGCGAGCGTGCGACCTCGGTCTACTTTCCGCGCCGGGTCATCCCGATGCTGCCCGAGCGCCTGTCGAACGAACTGTGCTCGCTCAACCCAGAGGTCGACCGCCTCGCCATGGTGTGCGAGATGGCGGTGACGCCGCGCGGCGAGATCGCACGCTACGCGTTCTTTCCGGCGGTCATCCGCTCGCAGGCGCGCCTGACCTACGGCGAGGTCTGGCAGATGCTGTCGGGCGGCAATGAGGGCAAGGCGCAGGCCGGGCGCGAAGCGGTGTTCGTCGGACTGCAAACGCTGTATGCGGTGTTCCAGCGGCTTGCCGAGGCGCGCCTGCGGCGCGGTGCGATCGATTTCGAAACCGTCGAAACGCGCATGATCTTCGATGCGCGTGGGCGCATCGAGCGCATCGTCCCCGAGGCACGCAATGACGCGCATCGCCTGATCGAGGAGTGCATGCTGGCGGCGAACGTCTGTGCGGGCAAGATGCTGACCGAACACGCGCACCCCGTGCTCTTTCGCGTGCACGGTGCGCCGACGCCGGAGAAGGTCGCCGCACTGCGCGACTTCCTCGGCGAAATCGGCCTCCAGCTCGGCGGCGGTGACGCGCCGAAACCCAAGGACTACGCGAAGCTGCTCGAAGGGATTCGCGCGCGACCCGATTTCGAGTTGCTGCAAACCCTCGTCCTGCGCTCGCTCAAGCAGGCGGTGTACAGCCCGGACAATGCGGGGCACTTCGGTCTCGCCTTCGACGCCTATGTGCACTTCACCTCGCCGATTCGCCGCTATCCCGACCTCCTCTCCCCCCGCGCGATCAAGGCCTGCTTGGCGCGCTCGCGGGTCGAGT
>JAQBBQ010000291.1:0-9211 GCA_032125995.1 Betaproteobacteria bacterium
CGCGACACATGTGGATGCCGACCACCACGCCGGCGGGAAGGTCCTTGACCGCTTCGTTGATCGCATCCACATAGAGGTCCACCAGCGCTTCGGGGTCGACGCCGTCGGCGTGCACTTTCTCGCGCGCCACCGGGTCGCACAGCATGGCGAGCGCGACTTCGTCGAGCTGCACGTAGCGGCAGCCCGCCTTGGCGAGTTCAGCGATCTCCTGCTGGTACACCTTGCCGAGATCGACGAAAAACGTGCGCGCGTCCCTGTACACCTTCGGATCCGCGAACTCGCGGTAGCGGTACAGGTGCATGGTCGAGGGTGCCGGCATTGTGATCTTCGGCGTCGCGCGGGTTTCGGCCTTGAGGAACTCGAACTCGTCGAGCGTGATCGGCGCGCTGCGCCCAACCTTTGCTTCGGCGTAGGGCGCGGTGAAGTCGGACTCATGGCCATGTTCGTCGTGGAACTTGAACTGCGCATCCTTGACGACGAGGCCGTCGGTAAGGCGAACGAACTTCTCCCAGTAGGAAATACGACGGAATTCGCCGTCAGTCGCTACGTCGAGGCCGCAATCGGCCTGCAGCGCAACGACGTCGCGAATCGCGACGTCCTGCGCGGCGCGGAAGGCCGCGTCGGAGAGCGTGCCGGCAGCGTGCTCGCGAAACGCCTTGCGCAGCGGCTGGGGGCGCAGCAGGCTGCCGATGTGATCGGCACGAAACGGCGGGCGGCCGTCGGGCTGAATGGGCATTCGCGACTCCTTGCGAGGGTGGATGCAAGCGGGCGCATGGACGCATCGCGCGGGCCAACGCCGGTACCCGGCACGCGCGAATCCAAAACAAGACGCCGCGTACTTCGATTTCACAGGGATTCTATCGTTCAACCGATTCGTTGACCATGCCACGACGCAGACGGATTCGCCCGTATGGTTGATGCGGCGCGTGCATGGATCAATAATCAACTCTGAAGGGGACTCTCGAGGAGAACGCTAGCGGTGCGTGACCCAAACGCCTGGTATTCAGAGCTGCGCGGCAAGAACGCGCCGCTGCTGCTCGCCGAGCGCGCCCGCCGCGAGCCGGATGCGGTCGCCTATCGCGCGAAGCATCTCGGCCTGTATCGCGAGCGGAGCTGGAACGACTACGCCAAGCTGGTCGCACGCAGCGCGCAGGGCCTCTCCGCGCTCGGCCTTGGGCAAGGCGAGCGGATTGCAATCATGGGCGACGCCTGCGAAGAGTGGATTCTGTGCGACCTCGGCGCGCAAGCGCTCGGCGCAATCAGCTACGGGATCTACCCGACCGCCTCGGCGACCGAGGTCGAGTACCAAATGCGCGACGGCGGCGCTGCGATCTTCGTCGCCGAGAATCAGGAATACGTCGACAAGATCCTACCGTACGCTGACGCCCTGCCTGGGCTGCGCTGGATCGTCGTGATCGACGATTCGGCGATGTTCGCCTACGCCCACCCGAAGCTGAGGACCTTCGCGCAGCTCCTCGAACTGGGTGCTAACGCTGGGGTGGACGAACTCGAGCGGCGTGCCCAGATAATCGATCCGGCCACGGGCGCGTTCATCGTCTATACCTCGGGCACCTCGGGTCCCCCGAAAGGCGCGCTCATCGCGCACGGGACGCATCTCGCCGCGGCAGCGAACATGGTCGCGCATTACACGACGCTCGCCGAGCGGTCGCATCGGACCGTCGCCTACCTGCCGCTTTGCCACATTTTCGGGCGCGACATTGCGATCACGCTGCCGCTGCTTTCGAACATGGTGCCGCATTTCGGCGAGAGTCTGGAAGACTTGCCGCAGACCCTGTTCGAGATCGCACCGACGGTGCTCTTCACCGTGCCGCGTTATCTCCAGAAGTTCGCCTCGCATGTGCTGGTGGGCATTGCCGGCACGTCTGCCGTCAAACGCGCCGCGTATGAACTGGCAGTGAAGATCGGCCGCCGTCACGTTCGAGCGTTGTGGGCGGGTCGCTCCGCGCTCGCGCCGGCCTACGCACTCGCGCGGCTGGCGGTGTTCGTGCCCCTGCTGAACACGCTCGGCTTGGACAAGCTCGAGTTGCTGGTGTCGGGCGGCGCGCCGTTGCCGCCCGACACGATGGCGCTGTGGCAGATCTGGGGCGTGAACACGATGGAGCTCTATGGTCAGACCGAAACCGCGGGTGGCATCATCACCGGACAGCGTGGGCGGTTTCCGCAACCGGGGAGTGTCGGGGACGCGCCGCCCGGGTGGGCGGTGAAACTCGCGGACGCCGACGAGAACCGCGGCGAAATCCTGGTGCGCAGCCCCGACCTGTTCCACAGCTATTGGGGCCAGCCCGATGCGACGCGCGAGACGAAGGATGCTGACGGCTGGCTGCGTACGGGCGACGTCGGGGAGTGGATCGGCAGCAGCCTGCGGCTCGTCGACCGCCTGCGCGACTTCATCGTCACCTCAGGCGGCAAAACGCTCTCGCCGTCCTATATCGAGAACATGCTGCGGGCGAGTCCTTACGTCGCGGAGGTGATGGTCATCGGCCACGGCATGAAGTACCTGACGGCCCTGGTCGAAATCGATTTCGACACGGTGTCGGACTGGGCGCGCAGCCACAACATCGCGTATACCGGGTTCACCAGCCTCGCGCAGAACGCCGAGGTGAATCGGCTCATCGAGGGCGAGATCGCCCGCGCGAACGTGGATCTCGCGCGCGTCGAGCAGGTCAAGAGCTTCCGCATCCTGCCGAAGGCGCTCGACCCGGAGGAGGAAGGCGAGCCGGTCACGCCGACGCGCAAGGTGAAGCGGGCGCTCATGATCGAGCGCTTCCGCGACCTCGTCGATGCGATGTACGATCATCGCGAGGAAGCGCTGCTCGCCGCCGGCGCGGGCGACGTGCTCGGCGCAGAGTAGAATCGTTCGAACACCGACTCGGAGGAGGATCTCATGATGAAGCTGAAGCGTGTTCTGCAAATCACCGCGTGCATTCCCATCGCCGCCGCGCTGCACCTGGCGCCAGCGCAGGCCCAGGATGCCTATCTGATCGGCGTCTCGGGCGCGATGACCGGCCCGGTCGCCGGCGGCTATGCGCCGATCGTCGAGTCGATGAAGGCCTACATCGATCACGTCAACGCGAATGGCGGCATCAACGGCAAGCCGATACGCCTGATCGTGCGCGACAACGGCGCCAATCCGTCGAAGGCCGCGACCGACGCGAAGACCCTGATCGCCCAAGACCGCGTGGTGCTGCTGGTCAATACGAGCCTGTCGTCGACCTACGCCCCGATGGTCGCCGAGTCCAAACGCACGGGCGTGCCGCTCTACTACGCGGGTGGCGTCTGTCCGCCCGCGACCTTCCCGCCGGCTGATCCGCTGCAGTTCTGCTCGACCGCGTACAGCGCGAACCTGGACTCGGAGGCGGCGCTCGCGTTCATCAAGAAATCGTCCAACGGTCCGGTGCGGATCGGCTTTGCGGGAATGGCGATCCCGCTCGTGCGCACGGGGATAGAGCACGCCGAAAAGGTCGCCGCGACGCTCGGCATGAAGGTGGTCAGCACGCAGTACACGCCGCCGCCCACACCCGACTACACGCCGGTCGCGACCAAGCTCAAGGATGCGAATCCGAACTGGATGTTCTCGTGGTCACCCTGGGTTTCTCAGGTGCGCACCTTCGAGGCGTTGCGGCGCCTCGGCTGGGACGGCCCCTACGTGACCTGGGCGCACCTGAACGCCGAAGAGGAACTCGCGCGCATCAAGGACGGCAAGTTTTACGTCATCGGCACCAACGCGTTCATGGAGGACAACCTGCCGATCCATGCCGAGATGCGCGCGATCGCACACCGTGCGGGGCTCAAATACCCGACCTCGTACCTCACCGAGGGATTCGTGGCCGGTCTGGTGCTCGAAGCCGCGCTCAAGCGGACGTCGTGGCCGCCGACTCCGAAGAAGGTCGCTGCGGCGATGAGCAATCTGAAGGTCGACCTCAAGGGCCTGCGTGGCGGTCCGCTCCAGTGGACGAAGAGCAACCACTTCCGCCCGGCGCAGTACTACCGCATCTGGCGCTGGGATCCTGGACAGAACAAGATCGTCCGCGTCCAGGACTGGCAATCGATCAAGGCCAAACGCTGAGCCGATCCCGTGGCGGCGCCTGAGCGCGCCGCGCCGGCCCGGCTCCACGGCATCGGCTTTCCCGCCGCGCCTCGCGCGCGGCGGACGGCTTTCTACGCGCCATGCAACTCGCCGTCAATATTGCCGTCCTCGCGTCAATCTACGCGCTGATCAGCTGCGGCTACGTGCTGATCTACCGCGTCAGCCGCGTGCTCTCGCTCGCGCACGGCGAGTTGATGATGCTCGGCGCGTACGGCCTATACGCCACCGCCTCGCTCTTCTCCGGCCACCCGTTGATCGCGATCGCCGTCGCGGCTGCGCTCGCGATCGCAGTCGGGGTGCTCGTATACGTCGCGCTCATGTGGCGCATGACCGGTGAATCGGTGCTTGCCGCGGTGCTCGCGACGATCGCGCTCGGGATCCTGCTGCGCGGATTGATGATCCTCGTATTCGGTACGCAGACGCGCCATCCGCTCGAAGCGCTCGGCTGGTCGAACGCCTCGATCGTCGTCGGCGGCGACGCACGCATCTCGGGCGTCGGCCTCGCGCTCGTGCTCGCCACCGCGGCGGCGTACGGCCTGCTGTTCGCGTTCTTCCGCTTCACGCGTTGGGGCATCCGCATGCGCGCCGCGGGCCAGAACCCGCTCCTCGCCGCGCAGCGCGGGATCGGCTTGCACGGGATCTACGCGCTCGCCTGGGGGCTCGCAACCTTCACTGGCGGCATGGCGGGAATGCTGTTGGCGAGCGACGCCGGGCTCGAGAGCACGATGGTGGCGATCGGCTTGAAGGCATTTCCTGCAGCACTCGTCGGCGGACTGGACAGCCTCCTTGGCGCGCTTCTCGGTTCGCTTGTCATCGGGGCGGCCGAAGTGCTGATGGTTCATTACGTCGACCCACTGCTCGCCGACGTCGTGCCATTCTTCATCCTGCTTGCGATGCTGGTCGTGCGGCCCTGGGGTTTCTTCGGGTCGCGCGAAGAACTCGATCGCGTATGACGGTCCCGAAAGCCAGCGGCTATTTCCGCACCCACTACGCACGCGATTTCGCGCTGCTCGATACGCGCACGCAGAAAGTCTGCGCCGCGCTGTTCACTGCGGCACTGCTCGTCACTCCGTTCGTCTCGGGACCTCTCGCACTCGATCTCGCCAATCAGGTCTTGCTGGGATGCGTCGGCGCCGTTGCACTGATGCTTCTCACCGGCTATGCCGGCCAGATTTCGCTCGGCCATGCGGGGCTACTTGCCGCAGGCGCGTTCACGACCGGGATCCTGTTCAAGGAGTTCGGCGCGCCGTTCTGGGTGACGCTACCGGCCTCGGCGCTCGTCGGCGCCGCGCTCGGTCTCATCTTCGGCCTGCCGAGCCTGCGCCTGCGCGGTCTTTACCTCGCAGTGTCGACGCTGGCGCTGCACTTCATCGTGATCCATCTCGGCAGCGAATACGAAACCAAGCGCGGCTTCTCCACGGGCATCGTGATCGACCCGCCGGCGATCGGCACATGGACGCTCATCGACGCACGCGCGTGGTACTTCGTACTGCTCGTGGCGGCGGGCGCGACCGTGCTGTTCAGCCTGAATCTGCTGCGCTCGCGCACCGGGCGCGCTTGGCGGGCGATCCACGGACGCGAGGCGGTGGCCGGCGCGCTCGGGATCAGCGTGCACCGGGCGAAGCTCAGCGCCTTTGTGATCACCTCCATGCTCACGGCCGTGGCGGGCTCGCTCTTCGCCTATTTCCGTGGCTTCGTATCGGTGGAGGCGTTCTCGCTGTTCCTGACGATTCAGTACGTGGCAATGATAATCATCGGCGGCATGGGCTCGATTCTCGGCGCCATCCTAGGCACCGTGTTCGTGACGCTGTTTCCCTACACCATCGAGTGGTTGATGCAAGTGCTGGGCGTCGCCGAGGCGCTCTCC
Source organism: Betaproteobacteria bacterium (assembly GCA_032125995.1). Classification (GTDB taxonomy): domain Bacteria; phylum Pseudomonadota; class Gammaproteobacteria; order Burkholderiales; family SG8-39; genus SG8-39. Next base: position 5,976 of record JAQBBQ010000291.1, read on the forward strand.
TCGGTGGTATTTGCCGTGAACTATTCCGGGTTTGGCCTGGTGATGATCCTCTTTCTCGTCTTCGAGCCGCAGGGGCTCGTGGGCATTTGGCGCCGCGTGCAGGCGTGGTTTCTGCTCTGGCCGTTCAAGCAGAAACCGCTCGCGGGGGCGAAATGAGCGAACTGCTGCTCAAACTCGAAGGCGTCGAAGTCGTCTACCACCGCGTGATCACGGCGGTGCAGGGCGTGTCGCTCGAGGTCCCAAAGGGCAGCATCGTCGCCCTGCTCGGCACCAACGGGGCCGGCAAAACCACCACCCTGCGCGCCATCTCCGGATTCATTGGGCTCGACGACGCGCGCGTTACCGAGGGCGCGATTGTGTTTCGCGGCAGCCGCATCGAAAACCACGCTCCGCATCGCGTCACCGCACTCGGCATCGCGCTCGTGCCTGAGCGCAGCAAGGTGTTCGAGAACCTCACCGTTGCCGAAAACCTGGATGCCGTCGTCCCGCGTCCCGGCGCCGAGCGCCGGCGCCTCGTCGAGTCGGTCTACGAGCTTTTCCCTGGCCTTGCACGGCTGCGCGCGCGCGAAGCCGGCTACCTCTCCGGCGGCGAACGCCAGATGCTCGCGATCGGCTCGGCGCTCGCCTGCGCGCCCGATCTGCTGCTCGTCGACGAGCTGTCGCAAGGCCTAGCGCCGGTGGTCGTCGACGAGCTACTCGGCCGGCTGAAGCGCGTGCGGGCCGAGCTCGGCATGACCGTGCTGCTGGTGGAGCAGAACGCTCACATCGCGCTCGACATCGCGGATTACGGCTACGTGATGGAAAGCGGCCGCATTGTGATCGACGGCACACCGGAGCGCTTGCGTGCGCACGACGACATCCAGGAGTTCTATCTCGGCGCAGGCCGTGGATCGCGGCGCCGGAGCTACCAGGACGTCAAGCAATACCGTCGCAGCAGGCGCTGGTATGGTTGAGGAAGGAACGCTTCGTCTCGAGCAGCTGTCGCTCGCCTTCGGCGGACTGCAGGTACTCGAGGGCGTGTCGCTCGCCACGCGGCCAGGGGAACTCCTCGCGCTCATCGGACCGAACGGCGCCGGCAAGACCTCAGTGTTGAATTGCGTGAGCGGGATCTACCGGCCGAGCGGCGGTCGCATCACATTCGACGCGACCGACATCACGCACGAGAAGCCGCATCGCATCGCGCGCCTCGGTATTGCGCGCACGTTCCAGCACGGTGAGCTGGTCCCGCACATGACCGTCGTCGAGAATCTGCTTGTCGCGCGGCATGCGCGTATTGAAACCGGGCCCTTTACCGAGGGCCTGTTCCTGCCGAAGGTGCGCGCCGCCGAATTGGAAGCGCGGCGTGCAGTCGAGGAAATACTCGCGTTCGTGGAGCTCGAGCGTTATCGCCACGAGCCGGTCGACGGCCTGCCGTTCGGTACGCAGAAAATCGTTGGCTTCGCGCGCGCGCTGGCGATGGAGCCGAAGGTGCTTCTGCTCGACGAACCGTCGGCGGGAATGAACCGCGAGGAGCGCGAGGACCTCGCGCGCTACATCCTGCGCATCAAGCATGAGCTCGGAATCGCGATTGTCTGGGTCGAGCACGATATGCAGATGGTCGCAGACCTCGCAGACCGGATCTTCGTGCTCGACTACGGCGTACCGCTGGCTGAGGGCACGCCGGACGACGTGCTGAAAGATCCACGCGTGATCGAGGCCTACCTCGGTACGCGCCACGCAGCCTGAGCCGCGCCCGGGTTACGCCAGATCGAGTTCGGCGAACGCGTGCTGGAACGCGGTCTCGGTATCGAGCCCGAGCGCGTCATTGAACTTGTTCCACGCCGCGCACAGCGCAAGCCGCATCGTGAGGTCGACGATCTGGCGCTCGGAGAAGCGCGTCTTCAGCTCGGCGAACAGTTTGTCGTCAACGCGCTGCGGCACTTCGGCGAGTGCCTGTGCGAAGCGCACCACCAGCCACTCCTCTTCCGACCAGAGCTTCGAGTCGAACCAGGCGTCGTCCTGGAGCGCCTGCAGCTGCGCGGTCTTCAGCCCGGCGCCATGCGCGAGCGGCGCATGGTGCTGCACGCAGTAGCGGCAGGCATTGACGCGCGAGACGACGAGAATGCCAAGCTCGGTCAACTTGCGATCGATCGACGGCTCGGCGGCGAAGGCTTCGTAGACGCCGAACAGCGCTTTGAGCAGCGCCGGGTTGTGCGCGAGCGCGCGCACCTGGTTGCCGAACAGCGTCGGGCCCGGCAGCGTACTGCCGTGCGTTACCGCATCGGCGCGGTCGTAAAGGGGGCCGAGCGATGCGTCAGCTTCGCTCTTTTCGAGCAGCCGCACGCGCCTCATGTTCGATTCGGACATTGGGACCTCCGGCAGATGGTTGCCGCAATCCCCGCGATTGTAGCGGCGCGCGAAGGCTTAGCCGTGCAGGCTTTGGAATTTCTCCATCAACTGCTCGGGCGTCTCCGCGTACTCCGGATTCACTTCGATGCAGTCTGCGGGACAGACGAGCTTGCATTGCGGCTCGTCCTCGGCGCCCACGCACTCGGTGCAGCGGAACGGATCGATCACGTAGATCGGATCACCGACCGCGATCGCCTCGTTCGGGCACACCGGCTTGCAGGCGTCGCAGGCGGTGCAGTTGTCGTTGATGATCAGCGCCATCGTCCTTCTCCTTGCGCTCAGGCCGCGACGCGCGACTCGAGGTCCTTGAGTTTTTCGTGGCGGTAGGCGCCCCAGAGCGCGGCGCCGATCGCGCCAGCGTAGATCGAGTCGGGATGGTTGACCGTGTCGAGTCCGGCGATCTTCTCATTGACCAGCTCTTCGCGCAGCGCAGCGAGCAGACCGGCGTCGAGTGCGAGGCCGCCGGTGAGCAGCACCGTGCCGCTCTTGATGCCGGTGACCTTGAGCAGTTTCACCAGGCGCGATGCCATCGATATGTGGATGCCCTTGAGGATATCTGGCGTGGGAATATTGCGCGAAACCATGTTGATGACGTCGGTCTCGGCAAGTACGGCGCAGATCGAGCTGATCTTCTCCGGCGTCTTGGCCGCTTTCGACAGCGGACCGATCTCCTCGAGCGCGACGCCGAGGTAGCGCGCGATGTTCTCGAGGAATTGCCCCGAGCCCGAGGCGCACTGGCTCGTCATGCGGGATCCGAGGACCTTCGAGCGCGGATCGATCCGGATCGCGCGGGCATGCAGCGCGCCCACGTCGAGGACCGCGGCCGCTTCGGGCTCGAGGAAGAGCCC
>JAQBBQ010000292.1:0-4244 GCA_032125995.1 Betaproteobacteria bacterium
CTGTACGCGCGTCAGGCCGCGACCGGCCTGTACTACACGCTGGCGGCGACGATCCTCGCTCACGAAGGCACGCGGCTCGCCGCCCAGGGCGATGCGCGCCGCCTGCTCCTCTCCGCACTGGTCGAGGAACATCGCCTGCGCGTGCGCGATCCGCTGCAACCCGCGGGCGGATCCGGACCGCGCGAGAACGCGTTCGCGGACCTGCTGCTGCCCGAGACCGCGGTCGTTCCGGCAGTGGCGGAAAAACTCCTCGCCACGGGCGGACGCTGACATGGCCGGTCCGCTCGCGCATATTCGCGTGCTCGACCTTTCGCGCGTGCTCGCCGGACCCTGGGCGGCGCAGAACCTCGCCGACCTCGGCGCCGAAGTGATCAAGGTCGAACGCCCCGGCACCGGCGATGACACCCGCGGCTGGGGTCCGCCCTGGCTGCATGATGGCGAGGGGCGCGACACGCAAGAGTCGGCCTACTACGCCTCGGTCAACCGCAACAAAAAGTCGGTGACGCTCGACATCTCCAAGCCCGAAGGCCAGGCAATCGTCAGGCAACTCGCGGCGAAGTGCGACGTGGTGATCGAAAACTACAAGGTCGGTACGCTGAAGCGCTATGGCCTTGCCTACGCCGATCTGAAGCTGATCAATCCGGCCATCATCTACTGCTCGGTGACCGGCTTCGGCCAGGATGGACCGCACGCGCAGCGACCCGGCTACGACTTCGTGTTCCAGGGCATGGGCGGGTTGATGTCGATTACCGGCGAGCGTGACGGCCAGCCCGGCGCGGGCCCGATGCGCGTCGGCATCGCGATCACCGACGTGATGACCGGAATGTACGCGAGCCTGGCGATTGCCGCCGCCCTCACCCACCGTGAGCGTACCGGCACGGGACAATACATCGATTGCGCGCTGCTCGACACCATCGTCGCGTTCAACGCCAACCAGATCGTCGGCTTCCTCAGCTCGGGTCGCCTGCCGCAGCGTTGGGGCAACGCGCACCCGCAGGTCGTGCCCTACGAAGTCTTCGCCACGGCGGACGGCCACATCATCCTCGCGGTCGGCAACGACGGCCAGTTCACGCGTTTCTGCGCGGTCGCGGGCTGTCCCGAACTCGCCGAAGAGACGCGCTTTGCGACCAACTCACAGCGCATCCTGCATCGCGCCGAGCTGGTTCCGATCGTCGCCGAAGTGATGCGCACGCGCACCAAGCACGAATGGATCGAGGCGCTCGAAGCGGCCACGGTGCCCTGCGGCCCGATCAACAACCTGCAGGAGGTGTTCGAGGATCCGCAGGTCCGGCATCGCGGCCTGCGCATTGACATGGCGCACGCGCTCGGCGGCAACGCGCCGGTGGTCGCGAACCCGATGCGACTGTCCGAAACACCGGTCGAATACCGCCTCGCCCCGCCGCTCCTCGGCCAGCACAACGCCGAGGTGTACAAGGACCTGCTCGGCAAGAGCGCCGCGGAGCTCGAACAGCTGCGCGCCGCGGGCATCGTCTGAGGTGAAGGCAATCGTCTGCCATGCATTCGGCGATTTCCACGACCTGAAGATCGAGGAAGCGCCCGCGCCCGCGCTCGTCGCTGGTGGCGTGCGGATCGCGGTCGAGGCGGCGAGCATCAGCTTTGCGACCAGCCTCATGGTTGCCGGCAAATACCAGCACAAGCCGCCCTTGCCCTTCATTCCGGGCGGCGAATTCGTCGGCACGGTCACCGACTGCGCGCCCGATGCGCACCGCTTCAAGCCTGGCGATCGCGTGCTCGCGGTCTCGGGCTGGGGTGGCTACGCCGAAGAGGCGGTGGTCACCGAGCACACCGTGTACCCCTTGCCGGCGGGGATCGACGCGGGTGCGGCGCTGCATCTCGCGACCTCTTACGCGACCGCCTACGGCGCGCTGGTCTGGCGCGCGAAGCTCGAGCCGGGCGAGACGCTGCTGGTGCTGGCCGCCGCGGGCGGTGTCGGGCTTGCTGCGCTCGAAGTCGGCCGCGTGCTCGGCGCGAAAGTCGTCGCCGCCGCGGGCGGCGCAGAAAAATGCGCGATCGCACTCGAGCATGGCGCGCAGGCCGCAATCGACTACCGCAGCGGCGACCTGCGTGCCGAGATCCGGCGCGTAACCGACGGCCAGGGCCTTGACGTCGTCTTCGACCCGGTCGGTGGCGCGAGCTTCGACGCCGCGCTGCGCAGCCTCATGCCCGGCGGGCGCCACATCGTCATCGGTTTCGCCGGCGGTTCGATTCCACAGATTCCCGCCAACATACTGTTGGTGAAGAATATCGCGGTCATGGGCTTCAACATCGGCATGTGGTACGGCTGGTCGGAGAACGACGAGCGCGCGAAGCACGAACCGGAGATGCGGGCGGCGTTCGAGCGCATCTTCGCCTGGTACGCCGAAGGCCGGCTGCAGCCGCTCGTCTCGAAGGTCTATCCGCTCGCGCGCTTCGCCGAGGCGCAGGATGCAGTCCTCGAGCGCCGCTCGGTTGGCAAAGTGGTATTGCAAATCAAGGCTTGAGCGATTCAAAGGAAAAGGGAGAGCGCCATGGTTCACAGCATCGTTGCAACGATCAAGGTCAAGGCCGGCCACGCAGCCCCATTCGAGGCCATCGCACGCAAGCTCGTCGCCGCGGTGAACGCGAACGAGCCCGGCTGCATGCTCTACACGCTGAACCGGGGGGAGGATCCGGTCACGTTCGTCTTCATGGAGCGCTACAAGGATGAAGACGCGGTCAAGGCGCACCGCGCAACCGAGCATTACCGCAGCTTCGGCAAGGAAATGGGTACGCACATGGACGGCGCGCCCGAGATTCTGCGTATGCAGGAGGTCGCATGAGCACGACCGTCCTCTACGCGGCCGACGGCCCGGTCGCCACCGTCACGCTAAACCGCCCCGAGCGGCTCAACACGATGAACCGCGAGTTGATGAGCGCCGCAGTCGAGGTGTTCGAAAAAGCCGCCAGCGACCCGGCGATCCGTGTCCTCATTCTCACCGGCGCGGGCAAGGGCTTCTGCGCAGGCGGCGACCTCGCAGGCTTCGCCGGCGGCGAATTCAAGCAGCCGCAGCCGATCGAGCAGCGCATCGCGGAATTGCGCCGCAACATGCGCACCTCGCAGATCCTGCGCGAGAGCGACATGGTCACCATCGCCGCGATCAATGGCGCCTGCGCGGGCGCCGGGTTTTCCTGGGCCTGTGCCTGCGATCTGCGCTATGCCGCGCAATCGGCCAAGTTCAATACCGCATTCCTGAATGCCGGACTGTCGGGCGATTTCGGCGGCACCCACAGCCTCACCCATATTGTTGGCACGGCGAAAGCGCGCGAGTTATATCTGACTGCCGAACGCTTCGATGCCGCCGAAGCGGCGCGCATCGGGCTCGTTTCGAAGGCCCTGCCCGATGCGGAGCTGATGGACCACGTGCGCGGCGTCGCGCGCAGGCTCGCCGAGTCCGCGCCGATCGCGCTGCGCGAGATCAAGCGCAACCTGAATGACGCCATGCGATTGAGCTTTGCCGAGGCGCTCGATCGCGAGGCCGATCGCCATTCGCGTTGCGGCACGACCGATGACAACACCGAGGCCGCCAAGGCCTTCCTCGAGAAGCGCAAGCCGGTGTTCCAGGGGAAGTAGGGTTGGCGTTAATCGATCGCGTTGATCGCATGCAGCTTGCCGTGCATGACCGGGCGGCGGCCGAGGAAACCTTCAGGGCGCTGTTCGGCGCGGAGCGGGCGCGCCTGGACGAGAGTGCGCATCTGAATGCCTGGCGGACGATTCTTTCAATCGGCGAAAGCGAGTTCGAACTGTGCGAAGCGCGCGGACCCGGGATCGTGCGCGATTTTCTCGAACGCTGGGGCGAGGGGCTGCTCTGCGCGGGGTACGCGACTTCTAACGTCGATGCCCTCGCCGCGCATCTCGATTCGATCGGCGCGCCCTACCTGCGCGATGGCGCGCAGCTCTACCTGCCCGGCACCACCACTGCCGGGTTTCCGATGGTGATCTCCAGGCTCGAGGCGCGCCCGCGCGTCGGACCGGTGAGCTTTCTTTATGAAGCGACCAATACGCTCGATTCGAATTGGAAGCGCGTCGCCGATCTCTACACGCGCCTGTTCCAGCTCGATTCGGCAAAGTTTTCGCCGATTGCGAGCGATCGTTTCGGCTACGAGGGAACGCTGACGCTCATCGATCCGCCGGCGCGGCTCGACCGCATCGAGCTGTCGCAAACCTTCGCCGGCCGGCCGAGCGCCATGCGCCGCTTCGTCGAACG
>JAQBBQ010000293.1:0-3668 GCA_032125995.1 Betaproteobacteria bacterium
GCGCGCCCGGCGGCCCAACATCTCGTCGACCGCGTTCAAGCTGCGGCGTGCCTCCGGCGAATCCGGCGCGAGTTCGACGACGCGCTGCAGATGACTCCGCGCCTGCTCGAACTCACCGCTGCGAATCAGCCCTTTTTCGCCTTTTCTCGGTTTTGGTTTGGCGAATCGTCATCCATCAAAATCTCATACCCCGGCCGCTCGAGATCGTCGAACTGCCCGCCCTCGAGCGCGCGCCAGAACACCCAGCCGATGACGAACACGAGCACGAGCGAGACGGGAACGAGGATGATGAGACTTTCCATGATTCAGCCGGTGACGAGCACCGGCGCAGCGTCGGGCTGCGGCGCGCGCACCCGTGCGGCGAGCGGGCGCATGGCGTTGATCACGACGATGAACGAGCTGGCGGTCATCCCGATCGCCGCTTCCCAGGGCCCGATCCATCCGATTGCCGCGAGCGGCAGCGCGATCGCATTGTAGGCGACCGCCCAGGCAAAATTCTGGCGTATGACGCGCATCGCGCGGCATGCGACCGCGAGCGCCTCGCCGATCGCCGTCAGGCGCAGCGTCGCCTCACCACCGAGCAGCACGAGATCGGCCTGCGCTTGCGCCGCCTCGGCGCCACTGCCCATTGCAACCGAGACATCGGCGCGTGCCAGCACCGGCGCATCATTCAGCCCGTCGCCGATCATGACGACGACGCGACCGGCGTGTTGCAGGTGCTCGACGAACGCGGTTTTGTCCTGCGGCGTTGCCCCGCCGAGCACGGACGAGATGCCGAGGCGGTGTGCGACCGCGTCGACTACTGCGGGATGATCACCGCTCGCCAGATGCACGCGCAGGCCGCGCGCCGCGAGCTGGGCGACGAAGGCCGGCGCCTCCGGGCGCAGCGCATCCTCGAGCAGAAAAACGCCGAGCCAGCCCTGCGCGTCAGCGAGGAACACCGGTGTGTGCTGCGCCGCGGCTTCGACCATGAGCCCGGGCAGCGCAGCCATCGGGCAACCGGCGATCTCGCGACAGTAGGCCTCGGTACCCAGGCGTACGCGGCGATCTCCAATCTTGCCTTCGATGCCCTGGCCCGGTGCGTTGCGCAGGTCGCGCGCCACCTGCTGCGTCGAGCCCACGAATGCACGCGCGATAGGGTGGCGGCTCGAAATTTCCAGCGCGCGCGCGATGTCGAAGCAGTCGTCCTCTGTCACCTGACACAATGGTCTGAACGAGCGGATCGAAAACCGACCCGTAGTCAGCGTTCCGGTCTTGTCGAGGACGACGTCGGTCGCCCGTTCAAGGCGTTCGATTGCGGCGCCGCGCGTGAGCGCCAGGCCGCGCGACAACAAGAAGGCGTTTGCGCGCGTGAGCACAATCGGCGCAGCGAGCGCCAGCGCGCAGGGGCAGGTCGCAACCAGCACCGCCACGGCAACCCAGGTCGCGCGCGCCGGCGAATCGAAGCCGACCGCCCAGACGACGAACGCGCCGATCGCCACCAGCAAAACGACGGCCGTCAGCCGCGCCGCGAGCTGATCGGCGGCCGCGACCAGCTTCGGCTTGCCGGCGGCGGCGCGCTCGACGAGCCGCAACACGGCCGCGGCCTGCGTATCGGGGCCCGTGCGCGCAACCTGCATGACGATTGGCTGCTCGAGATTGATCGAGCCGCCGATGAGCGCGGCGCCCGGTGCCTTTGCGACCGGGCGCGATTCTCCGGTGAGCAGCGATTCGTCGGCGCTCGACGCACCGCGCGCCACCACGCCGTCCGCGGGGACCCGCTCGCCGGGCGCGACCAGCACGAAGTCCTGTGGCGCAATCGCATGCGCGGCGACGCGTTGCGCGCTCGCCATGTCGTCGGGCGCGCCGAGGCGGGTGGCAAAGAACGGCATCCAGCGCGCGAGTGGGTCAAGCGCGCGCGTCGCGCGCTCGCGGGCCGCGGCTTCGAGCATGCGCGCCGCGAGCAGCAGGAAAACCAGCATCGTGATGGTGTCGAAGTAGACCGCGCCGTGCCCCGCGAGCGTGGCCCACAGGCTGGCGACGAACCCCGCCGCAATGCCGAGCGCGATCGGCGCATCGAGCGAGACGCTGCGCTGCTTCAGCGACTGCCACGCACCCGCAAAGAACGGCCCGCTGGAAAAGAAGATCACCGGCAGCGTCAGCACGAGGCTCGCCCAGCGCATGAGTTGCTCGGTCTGCGGCGCGAGCGCGCCATCGCCGCTCAGGTACGCCGGAAACGCGTACATCATCACCTGCGTCGCGCCGAAGCCGGCGACGAACAGGCGCCAAGCCGCGCGGCGGCGCGCGCGCCGCGCGATGTCGTCCTGGCGCCGCGGCTCGTAGGGGTAGGCGTCGTAGCCGATGGCGCGCACGGCCTCGAGAATCTGCGACAGGCGTGTCTGCGCCGGGTCCCAGGCGAGCTGCGCGCGGTGCGTGGCGTAGTTGATGTCGACGCGCAAGACGCCCGGCTGGCGGCGCAGCCACTGCTCGGAGAGCCACAGGCAGGCCGAACAGCGAATGCGATCGAGAATCAGCGAGACTTCACGCCGCGCCGCGTCGGGCGCGGCGACGAACTGGCGCTGGGCCTCCGGGTCATCGTAGATCTCGAGCGGCGGAAGGTCTTGCGGAAGGACGGCGGCGCCATCGCCCGGCTGCGGGGCATTACGCGTTTCGTAATACTGCTCGAACCCGCTCGCAACAATCGTGCGCGCGACCGCCTCGCATCCCGCGCAGCAGAATTCGCGCAGGGCGTCCAACACGGACGCCACATGGCGTCCCGGTTCGAGCACCGGGAGTGCGCAGTGGAAGCAGACGGCCGCGGACTTTTCGCCCGCTGCCGGTTCGTTATGCAAGCGCTAGGCGATCGCGACGCGGCGCGCCGACTTGGCCGCCTTCTTGGGCAGCATGAGATCCAGCACGCCGTCCTTGTACTCGGCCTTCGCCCCCTGCGCGTCGACCTCCACGGGCAGAGTCATGCTGCGCGAGACCATGCCGTAGTACCGCTCGCTATGCAGGAGTTTTTCGCCTTCCTTCTTTTCTTCCTCGTGCTTGACTTCGGCGCGGATCGAAAGCTGACCGGCGTCGACGTCGATCTGAATGTCCTCTTTCTTCACACCCGGAATCTCGGCGTGAATCGTGTAGGCCTTGTCGCTTTCGCTCACGTCGACCTTCATCTTGAGCTCGGCCTCGCCCGGCATTGCGACCGGTTTGACCCAAAAGCCCCGCATCAGATCGCCGAACACGTCATCCAGCATTCCGCTGGTTCCAACCCGTTGAATGTTTGCCATGATGGCCTCCGTAGGTTCCCGTTGTGACTCAGTAGTTGGGGACCGCAGTTCAAATTTAAAGTGACCCTAAGTCACCGCTTTGACGCTGATCAACACGGCCCAAGGCCGGGCAGCGACGCTGCAGGGTGGACCAAGGCAATAGCCGACCTAGATAGCGCCACGCGATAGGAAACATTGCCAAAATCGATTTGATCAATGGGGCGGGCGACCCTAGGCTGTCGACCCGTCCCCCCACCGTGAACGCGACGCACAAGGAGCACTCGATGCAACTCAAGGGCAGCAAGACCGAAGAAAACCTCAAGGCCGCCTTTGCCGGCGAAAGCCAGGCCAACCGGCGCTACCTGTACTTCGCCGCCAAGGCCGACGTCGAAGGCCAGAACGACGTCTCGGCGCTGTTTCGCT
>JAQBBQ010000294.1:0-3735 GCA_032125995.1 Betaproteobacteria bacterium
GCCGACTGCAGCTGGGTGGTGAATTTGTCGATACGCATTGCCTTGATCCTCGTCGAATCCTCTGTCGTAGATGGGGTCTTGGCCGCCGGATTCAAGCACGCGGGACGGGCCGCGAAAAGGCGGTTGCGCCCGACCCCGATCGCGCGTGACGACCAGAAGTACCATGGCGGCGATGAATGCGGATGCCTTCACCCTCGGTTTCGCCGCCGCCGTCGCCGTCGTATTCGTTGCCCTCGTGGGGCAGCGCATCCGTCGGGCGCGTTCTGCGCATGATGCGCTGCAGGATCGCGGCGCGCTTGCCGAAGGCGAAATCGTGCGCATCCTGCAGGAGCCGAGCGGCGCCTACCTGGTGCGCTATCGATTTACGCCAGAGGGTGCGCAGGAGCCGATTACGCGCGACGAGTACATCGGGTACTTGAAAGCCGAGCTGCCCGAGGTCGGGACGCAGGTGGAGGTACGCTACGACCCGAAATCGCCCGAGCGCTCGCTGCTCGCGCGCGAGGGGACGTAACAGCGGATTGCGCAGGTCGATGCGGACGAACGCGAGCGCCGCGAATTCCCGCTTAACGACGGCCGAACTGGTCCCTCCATGCTCGCAGCGCGCCGGGAAACGGCAGCGCGCTCGCCTCGTACACCCCGCGCGCAATCGCACGCGCGACGCAATCGGCCGCGGCCATCCCCAACTCGGTCAACCCAACTGCATCGACCACAGCGCCATTGCGCCTCGTCGCCGCGGCAAACACGGTGTCGCCGTCCATCGGCGCATGGGTCAGGCGTAGCGCACGCGCAAGCCCGTCGTGCGCCATGATCGCGAGGCGCTTGCACTCGGCCTTGGTGAGCGTCGCGTCGGTCGCGACAAGCCCGATGGTGGTCGACGGCGGTACGCCACCCTTGAAGCGCGGCGCGAGCGCATCCTTCGGTACCGAGCGCGAGCCGGGCGCGCCGCCCTGCACCGAGACCGACACCGCGACCGTGACACCGCTCGCGAACCCAGCGTCATGCGCATTGCCGACGCGCAGGCCCGCCACGTCGGTGATCAGGTTGCGCATGCCCGAAATCAGTGCCCTAGAATCTGGCTGAGGAAGAGCTTCGCGCGGTCGGTCTTCGGTGCGGCAAAAAATTCGCTCGGCGGCGCCGCCTCGACGATCTCGCCCTGGTCCATGAAGACGACGCGATCGGCCACCGTCTTGGCGAATCCCATCTCGTGCGTGACGCAGACCATGGTCATGCCTTCGTGGGCAAGCTCGACCATCACGTCGAGCACTTCCTTGATCATCTCGGGGTCGAGCGCCGAGGTCGGTTCGTCGAACAGCATCACCTTGGGTCGCATGCACAGCGCGCGCGCAATCGCGACGCGCTGCTGCTGGCCGCCCGAAAGCTGCCCCGGATACTTGTCGGCCTGCTCTGGAATCTGGACCCGCTCGAGGAAGTGCGCCGCGTGCTCCTCGGCCGCGCGCTTGGGCATCTTGCGCACCCAGATCGGTGCCAGCGTGAGGTTCTCCATTACCGTGAGATGGGGGAACAGGTTGAAGCTCTGGAACACCATGCCGACCTCGCGCCGGATGGTGTCGATCGACTTGAGGTCGTCGCTCAGCTCGATGCCATCGACGACGATGCGCCCGGATTGGTGCGCCTCGAGCCGATTGATAAGCCGGATCATGGTCGACTTGCCCGAGCCCGAGGGGCCGCAGACGACGACCTTTTCGCCCTTGCCGACGTTGAAATCGATGTCCTTGAGCGCGTGGAAATCGCCGTACCACTTGTTGACGCGGACGAGCTCGATCATGCGGCCTCCTGCGCGGCCTTGTGGGCTTTGTTGGCCGTGCGCGCGCCGGCCTCACCCAGGCTTCCCTCGAGCGCCTGGCTGTAGCGCGACATCGCAAAGCAGAATAGAAAGTACACCGCCGCGGCGAACAGATAGGCCTCAATGCCGAAGCCGCTCCACTTTGGCTCGGTGAGCGAGACCTTGATCGTCGTCAGCAGGTCGAACAAACCGATGATCAGCACGAGCGAGGTATCCTTGAAAAAGCCGATGAAGGTGTTCACCAGCGGCGGAATCGAGATCCGCAGCGCCTGCGGCAAGATGATGAAGCCCGTCATTCTCCAGTACGACAGGCCGAGGGCCTGCGCGGCCTCGTACTGACCGCGTGGAATCGCCTGCAGCCCGCCGCGCACGACCTCGGCGAGGTAGGCCGCGGCGAAGAGGATCATCGCGATCTGCGCGCGCAGCAGCTTGTCGATGCTGAGGCCTTCGGGAAGAAACAGCGGCAGCATGACCGAGGCCATGAAGAGCAGGCTGATGAGCGGCACGCCGCGGATTAACTCGATGAAACCGATGACGAGCCAGCGGATGATCGGCATCGTCGAGCGTCGCCCGAGCGCGAGGAAAATCGACAGCGGGAAGGCGAAGGCGATGCCGAAGGTCGCGAGGAGCAGCGTGAGCGCGAGCCCACCCCAGCGTCCGTTCTCGACGTAGACCAGACCGAAGACGCCGCCCCACATCACCACGCCGATTGCGGCAAGGCCGCCGAGCCAGACCAGCGCGAGCCACGGCCGCCAGCAGGCGCGCAACGCGCTGACGATGTAAAGCGCGATGAAGATGAGGCTCGCGAGCGCGGGCCGCCACTGTTGCTCGAAGGGATAGGTGCCGAACAGCATGAAGCGATGCTTGTCGGCGATCAGCGCCCAGCACGCGCCGGTGCCCTTCGCCGCTCGGCAGGCCTTGCCATCGGGTGACCACCACACCGCATTCACCAGCGCCCAGTCGAGGAAGGGCAGCGCGATCTTCCAGAGCAGGTACAGGATGACCAGCGTGGTCAGCGTGTTGCCCCAGCTCGAAAACAGGTTCGCACGTACCCAGGAAACGGGGTCAGACCCCTTTTCCTGAACTCGCATTGCGACAATGGGGTCTGACCCCACCGTCATCGCTCCACCAGCGCGATGCGCTTGTTGTACCAGTTCATGAATGCCGAGATCGACAGGCTGATTGTCAGGTACACCGCCATGATGATCGCGATGCCCTCGATCGCCTGCCCGGTCTGGTTGATCGCGGTGTTGGCAATCGAGACGAGATCCGGATAGCCGATCGCCACCGCGAGCGAGCTGTTCTTCGTCAGATTGAGGTACTGGCTGGTGAGCGGCGGCACGATGACGCGCAGCGCTTGCGGCAGCACGACGAGCCGCATCGCGACGTTCCGGCGCAGGCCGAGCGCGTCGGCTGCTTCGAACTGCCCGCTTTCCACCGCGAGCACGCCGGCACGCACGATCTCGGCAATGAAGGCCGCGGTGTAGACCGTGAGGCCCGTGAGCAACGCGGCGAATTCCGGCGTCAGGGTCGCACCGCCGACGAAATTGAACCCGGCGAGCACCGGCACCTCGAGCCGCATCGGCGCGCCGGCGCCGAGAAAGACGATGAGTGGCAACCCGAGCGTGATCGCGACGCCCGCCGAAAAGGCGTGGAACTGCGCCCCCGTGCGCGCCTGCCGGCGTCGCGCCCAGACCGCCACGCGCCAGGCGAGCAGCAACCCGAGCACAAAGGCGCCCAAGACCCAGACATGCGCCGCCTCGGTGATCAATGTCGGCACCGCGATGCCGCGGTTGCTTAGGAAGACGCCCGGCAGCGGGTCGAGCGCCGCGCGCGGACCCGGCAGATTCTCGGAGATGATCGCGTACCAGAAAAACAGCTGCACCAGCAGCGGCACGTTGCGCAACACCTCGACGTAAAGCGCGGCGAGC
>JAQBBQ010000295.1:0-7116 GCA_032125995.1 Betaproteobacteria bacterium
CGTGCAGGAGTCGGTGCGGATCGATGCCGAGCTTGGCATTGGCGCCCTTCCCCAGACGGAGGAGCGAGAAACGATGCCGGTCAGGCGCTTCGCGGTCATCGGGATGAAGGGCAGGCGCACGCCGGCGTGAATCGTGAAGTAATCGACGCCCTGTTCGGCCTGCTCGATCAGCGTGTCGCGGAAGATCTCCCACGTCAGCTCTTCGGCCTTGCCGTTCACCTTCTCGAGCGCCTGGTAGATCGGCACGGTACCGATCGGCACCGGGCTGTTGCGCACGATCCACTCGCGCGTCTCGTGGATGTTCTTGCCGGTCGAAAGGTCCATCACCGTGTCGCCGCCCCAGCGAATCGCCCAGGTCATCTTGTCGACTTCCTCGCCGATCGACGAGCTGAGCGCCGAATTGCCGATGTTGCAGTTGATCTTCACCAGGAAGTTGCGCCCGATGATCATCGGCTCGCTCTCCGGGTGGTTGATGTTCGCCGGGATGATTGCGCGCCCGCGCGCGACTTCGTCGCGGACGAATTCCGGCGTCATGCGGGCCGGAATCGCCGCGCCGAACGATTCGCCCCGATGCTGGCGCAGAGCCTGTTCCGGGAGCGCGTCGAGCCGCTGGTTCTCGCGGATCGCGATGAATTCCATCTCCGGCGTCACGATGCCGCGCCGCGCGTAGTGCATCTGCGTCACGCAGGCACCCGACCGAGCGCGCCGCGGCCTGCGCTTCAGGTCGAAGCGCAGCTCGGCGAGCTTGGCATCGTCTAGCCGCCGGCGGCCGTACGCCGACGACGGGCCGTCGAGCAGTTCCGTATCGTCGCGCGCCTCGATCCAGCGCTCGCGCAGCGCCGCCAGGCCCTTGCGGATGTCGATCTTCGCCTCCGGGTCCGTGTACGGCCCCGAGGTGTCATAGACGTAAATCGGGGGATTGTGCTCGTTGTGCTCGGCGCCCGCCGTCGATGCCATCGCGGAGGGAGTAGCGGACTGCGTGATTTCGCGCATCGGCACCCGGATGTCCGGCTGCGGGCCGGCGACATAGGTCTTGCGCGAATTGGGTAGCGGCTCGACGACGCCCTTTTCGACGGTGGCGGTTGCGGCCAGGAACTTCGGATTTGCATTCATCAAGCTTCTCCTCGCGGATGCGCGCGCGGAAGGAAGCGGCGGTCGTGCACGCTTCCCTACGGCGGCATTACCCGCATCAGGTTCCGAGGGACTCTCTCACCCAGAGCGGACGTTTCAACCGATTTGAAACGCTGCGCCAGGACCCCTGCGTGATGGTGCCACGCTACTGCAACACAGGACCCGTTGCAAGGGTTCGGCGCGTAGGGTCTTTGCGTCGCGCCGAACGCGGCACAAGCCGTATAATCCCCGCGTCGCCCGGCCCATTGGAACCGTTCACCATTCACCTTTCTCCATTCACCGTCCCGATCCACACCCCAGGCCGATGAACCTCGAGCAAGCCCGCGCCAACATGGTCGAGCAGCAGATCCGGCCCTGGGAGGTACTCGACCAGGACGTGCTCGACCTGCTCTATGTCGTGCCGCGTGAGGATTTCGTGCCGCCGGCCGATCGCAACCTGGCGTTCGTCGACATGGAGATTCCCATTGGCGAGGGCGAACGCATGTGGGCGCCGAAGGTGGAAGCGCGCGCGCTGCAGGCGCTGGCGGTACACAGATCCGACAACGTGCTCGAAGTCGGCACCGGCAGCGGCTACCTGACCGCACTGCTCGCGCATCGTGCCGCGCAGGTCCGCTCGGTCGAAATCAACCACGCGCTCGCAGAATTCGGCCGCGGCAACATCGCGCGCCACGGGGTGCGGAACGTGACCCTCGAGACGGGCGACGCCGCGCGCGCCTGGACCGCGGGCGCCCCCTACGATGTGATCGTGCTCACCGGTTCGGTGCCCGTGCTGCCCAAGGCCTTTTGCGAACAGCTCGCAACCGGCGGGCGGTTGTTCGTCATTGTCGGCGAAGCGCCGATCATGACTGCCCAGCTCGTGACCTGCGTCGCGCCCGGCAGCTTCCACGCCACGGGCCTGTTCGAGACCGTTGTGGCGCCGCTCACGAACTGTGAGCAACCGCCGCGCTTCCGTTTTTGACCCCATCGCGATTGTGACCCCATTGCCCATGAAGCTGATCCGCTGGCTGGCGTTTTCCCTTTCGATCGCCCCCTGTGCCACATGGGCCGAAGACCTCGTTCAGGTCTACCGCGACGCGTTGCGCTATGACGCGCAGTACGCCGCTGCGCGCCATGCGCTCGACGCGGGCCGCGAGCGCCTGCCACAGGGCGAGGCGCTCCTGCTGCCGAACGTCGGCCTGTCGGCGGCGACGAACTACGGCGACGCGACGGTAAAGTTCCGCGATCCAGCATTCGGAAACACGGACCGCAATCCGCAGGACTGGAGCTACACCTTCAGCCTCACCCAGCCGATCTACCGACCCGACAACGTGCTGCGCCGCGACCAGGCCGGATTCGCGGTCAAGCAGGCCGAGGCGGCCTACGGCCAGGCCGGCCAGGACCTGATCCTGCGCATGTCGCAGGCCTACTTCGACATCCTCGCGGCGCAGGAATCGCTGACCGTGATCAAGGCGCAGAAAGCGGCGACCGCCGAGCAGCTTGCGCAGGCCAAGCGCAACTTCGAGGTCGGCACGGCGACGATCACCGACACCCACGAGGCGCAGGCGCGCTACGACCTCATCATCGCGCAGGAGATCGCAGCGAAGAACGACCTCGAGAACAAGCGCGACGCGCTGCAGCAGATCACCGGCAAGGCGTACGCCACGCTCAAGGACCTGCGCGAGGACGTCAATCTTTCGCCGCCGAACCCGAACAAAATGGAGACCTGGGTCGAGCTGGCGCAAAAACAGAGCTACCCGGTTCGTCTGCAGAGCGCGTTGACCGAAATTGCGGCACTCGAGGCAAAGCGCGGCGAAGCCGGGCACTATCCCACACTCGATGCCGTCGCGTCGTATCGCGATTTCAACCAGCGTGACCCCGTCAGCCTGTCGTCGATCGGCTCGGAGACGCGCCAAGGCACGATCGGCCTGCAGTTCGCCATCCCGCTCTACCAGGGTGGCGCAATCAACTCGCGCGAACGCGAATCCGCCGCCAACTACCTGCGCGCGAAGGAAGAGCTCGAAAACGCGCGCCGCAGCGCCGTGCTCGCCGCGCGGCGCGCGTTCCTCGCAGTGACCGACGGCATCGAGGGCGTGAAGGCGCTCAAGCAGGCGCTGGTGTCATCGCGCAGCTCGGTCGAATCGAACAAGCTCGGTTACGAAGTCGGCGTGCGCATCAACATCGACGTCCTAAACGCGCAGCAGCAGCTGTTTTCGACCCGGCGCGACCTCGCGCTGGTGCGCTACAACACGATCCTGAGCCAGCTGCGCCTCAAGGCGTCCGCCGGCAGCCTCACCGACGAGGACCTCGACGAGGTCAATCGGGCGTTGGCGCCCTAGCGTCCGCCACCGCCGCTGCGTCGGGCACGCCCGGCACGCCCAACACGCTACGAATCACCGCCAAGTGGCGCGCCGTGGCACCTCGGTGCGCGGTGCACAGGCGTACCCCCGCCTCCCCCATCTGTCCGCGCCGACCGGCATCGGCGAGCAACGCACCCGCAGTTTGCGCAGCCTCCGTCGCGTCGCGCACCTGGTGCGCTGCGCCGGCCTCGCAAGCAAGTCGCGTGGCCTCCGGAAAATTGTAGATGCTCGGTCCGATCACGACCGGCACGCCCGCTGCGCAGGCCTCGATCAGGTTCTGCGCGCCGAACGGCGCGAAGCTGCCGCCGATCACGGCGACATCGGCGAGCGCGTAGTACAGCGCCATCTCGCCCATCGTGTCGCCCAGATAGACCGTGGTCGCCGGGTCCGGCGCAGTGCCACGCGCACCATCGCTGCGCCGCGCGAGCGCCAGTCCGCGCGCTGCGATCTGCGCCGCGACCGCGTCGAAGCGCTGCGGGTGGCGCGGCACGAGCACGAGCAGCGCGCCGTCGAGTCGCGGGAGTAGCGGGACGAGCGCATCGAGCAGCAGTTGTTCCTCGCCATCGCGCGTGCTCGCCAGGAGCAGCACCTTGCGTCCGCCGAGCCCGCGCTTCAGCGCGCGTCCTTCTGCCAGCTTCCCGGTGTCGGGTTCGGCGTCGAACTTGAGGTTGCCGGTGATGCTGAGGTTGCCGGCGCCGAGCAGGCGCAGGCGCTCGGCGGAGGCCGCGTCCTGCGCGCAGATCGCCGCGAACGATGCAAAGGCGGTGGTTGCGAGTGTGCCGAGGTGCCGGTAGCCGCGCGCCGACTTTTCCGACAGGCGCGCGTTGGCGAGCACCGCCGGCAGTCGGCGCGCGCGGCAGGCCGCGAGCAGGTTCGGCCAGACCTCGGTCTCCATGACGAGCGCGAGGCGCGGACGGAAGTGATCGAGAAACCGCGCGACCACCCAGGGCAGGTCGTAGGGGAAATAGGCGACCCACGCGGTCTCGCTGAATAGCTGCAGCGCCGTCTCGCGCCCGGCCGCCGTCGTGCAGGTGACGAGCAGCCGATGGTCCGGGTAGCCCTCGCGCAGCGCGCGTACCAGCGGTGCCGCGCCGCGCACCTCGCCCACCGACACCGCGTGCAGCCACAGCAGCGGGCGCTGCGCATCGCCTGCCTGCGCACGCGCATAGCGGCCGAATCGCTCGCCGATATTTCTGCGATACCCGGGCTCGCGCCGACCGCGCCACCACAGGCGCGCGAGCGCGAACGGCACGGCGACGTAAAACAAGGCCGTGTAGAGCGCCTGCCTCATCCCGCGCCTGCCGCCACGTCGCTCACCGCCGGGCAACGGTGCACCACGTCGCCCATCGACGAAATTTTCACGAAGAGAATACGCGGCATCGGTCGGCTAGAATGAGCGACCGTCGATTCTACGAGATTCGCTCGGGTGAGCCCCTCGCGTACGCCCCTGTCCGCCGTCCTCATCACCCGCGACGCCGCCGCGCAACTCGAGCCCTGCCTTGCGAGTCTCGCCTTCGCCGACGAGATCGTGGTGGTCGATTCCGGGAGCCAGGACGCGACGCAAGACCTTGCGTCCCGACAGGGCGCGCGCGTAATCGA
This sequence comes from Betaproteobacteria bacterium, assembly GCA_032125995.1. Lineage (GTDB taxonomy): Bacteria > Pseudomonadota > Gammaproteobacteria > Burkholderiales > SG8-39 > SG8-39. The sequence continues at coordinate 5,067 of JAQBBQ010000295.1, forward strand.
AAAGGAATGGCTCGGCTTCGGGCGCCAGAAACAGCTTGCCGTCGAGTCCGCTGCGCACGACTGGGTGCTCTGCGTCGACGCCGACGAGCGCGTCTCGGCCGAACTCGCCGCGAGTATCCACCGCGCGCTCGAAGCGCCGGCCTCATCCATTTACCGGATGGCGCGGCGCAACCGCTTCCTCGGCCGCTGGCTCGCGCACGGCGAGGGCTACCCCGACTGGAGCCCGCGGCTCTTCGATCGGCGGCGTGCGCGCTGGAGCGACGACACGGTGCATGAGAAGGTGCTGTACACGGAGACACCGGGCACGCTCGAAGGCGATCTGCTGCACGAATCGGCCGCAACCTTATCGGGCTACCTCGACAAGCAGAACCGCTACACCACGCTCGCCGCCGAGCAACTGCTCGCACAGGGGCGGCACGCCGGGGTGCTGCAACTCGTCGCTTCTCCGCTGCTGCGTTTTTTCAAGTTCTACCTGCTGCGGCTCGGCTTTCTCGACGGCCTGCCCGGCCTGGTCCACATTTCGATCGGCTGCATGAACAGCTACATGAAATACGCCAAGCTGATCGAGCTGCAGCGCAGGCAAGGCAGGAACGCGAACTGAGATGCCTGTGCTCGTCACCGGCTGCGCGGGATTCATCGGCATGCATTGCGCCGAGCGGCTGCTCGCGCGCGGCGACGAGGTGGTCGGCGTCGACGATCTCAACCCCTACTACGCGGTCTCGCTCAAGCGCGACCGGCTCGCGCGGCTCGAAGGCAAACCGGGGTTCCGCTTCGCGCAGTTCGACCTTGCCGCACCCGGCGCGCTCGACGCGCTGATGGCCAAGGAGTGGCCCGCTGCGGTGCTCCATCTCGCCGCGCAGGCGGGCGTACGCTACTCACTCGAAAATCCGGCGGCCACCATCCAGGCGAACCTCGTCGCCTTCGCCACTCTGCTCGAAGCCTGCCGGCGCCAGCCGCCGCGCCACCTCGTCTTCGCCTCGAGCTCGAGCGTCTACGGCGGCAACGCGCACCTGCCCTGGGCTGAAGGCGACAACGTCGACCATCCCGCGAGCCTCTACGGCGCGACCAAGAAATCGAACGAGTTGATGGCGCACAGCTACAGCCACCTGTTCGGCCTGCCGACCACGGGTCTGCGCTACTTCACGGTCTACGGCCCCTGGGGGCGACCCGACATGTCGCCGCTGCTGTTCGCGCACGCGATCATGAAGGGCGAGCCGATCCGGGTGTTCAACCGGGGCGACATGCAGCGCGACTTCACCTACATCGACGACGTGGTCGAAAGCACGCTGCGAATACTCGACGCGCCGGCGACACCGGACCCCGCGTTCGATGCCGCAAAGCCGAGCCCGGCCACGAGCTGGGCGCCCTGGCGCGTGTACAACATCGGCAATCGCCAGCCGGTCGGACTGCTCGATTACATCTCGGCGCTCGAGCGTGCGCTCGGCAGGAAAGCGATCAAGGCGCTGCAGCCGATGCAACCGGGTGACGTTCAAAGCACCTTCGCCGATACGCGTCTGCTCGCCGACGCCATCGGTTTCTCGCCGAACACGCCGCTCGAGCAAGGGTTGGCGCGCTTCGCCGAATGGGTCAAGCGCTACTACGGTTACGAATGAGCGAGGATGGCGTTGCGCCGCGAGAGATTCCTTGGGCTGCGTCCGCACTGATGCTCACCGCGGGTTCCGGCACGCCAATCCTGCCGCGCGCGCGCTGCGGGCTTCCGACGCGACGTCGTGCGCGCGGTCGTGGCCCACGCAAGGGACGCTAAGGATGGCGACCTTCTCCATCCTCATCCCGACCTGGAACAACCTCCCCTATCTGCAGCTTTGCGTCGACAGTTTGCGCCGGCACTCCGCGCGCGAGCACCAGCTCATCGTCCACGTCAACGACGGCAGCGACGGCACGCGCGCCTGGCTTCGCGAGCAAGGCATCGAGCACACGGCGAGCGATACGAACATCGGCATCTGCCACGCGGTCAACCTCGCCGGCGAGCAGGCGCGCGGCGACTACCTGCTTTATCTGAACGACGACATGGTCATGGCGCCGGGCTGGG
>JAQBBQ010000296.1:0-14963 GCA_032125995.1 Betaproteobacteria bacterium
CCACGCCCGCCGGCTGGTCGATCGAGAGTTGCTCCTCGAGCGCAAGATGCAGACTCAGGTGCAGAAAGGGGTTCGTCTCGCCGGCTTCGGGAAAGTAGGTCTGTGCCAGGTATTTTTCACGGTCGTCAAGCACGCGGTGATACTCGGGATGCAGCAGGATCACGTCGAGCGCCACCGTCTCGAGCCCCGCGAGTGGTATGCCAGTGCGATATTTTTGCCAGGTCTCGAAGAAAAACGCCCGTGCCTGGTCGCGCGAAGGATCAAACATCGCGCGTCTTGCCCCTGAATTCGCACAGGTCGCGGATCAGGCAGGCCGGGCACCTGGGTTTTCGCGCGATGCAGACATAGCGCCCGTGCAGGATGAGCCAGTGGTGCGCGTCCTGCAGGAACTCGGTGGGGGTAAATTTCACCAGTCTGCCTTCGACCTCGAGCGGATCCTTGCCGGGCCCCAGCCCGGTGCGGTTTGCGACGCGGAAGATGTGCGTGTCGACCGCCACCGTCGGTTGACCGAACGCGGTGTTGAGCACGACATTCGCGGTCTTGCGGCCGACGCCGGGTAACTGCTCGAGCGCTTCTCGTACCGCTGGCACCTCGCCGCCGTGCGCCTCGAGCAGCATCTTCGACAGGGCGATGACATTCTTCGCCTTGGTGCGGTACAGGCCGATGGTGCGGATGCTGTCTTCGAGGCGCTCGACGCCGAGCGCGGCCATCGCCTGCGGCGTATGTGCGACTCGAAACAGCTTTTCGGTGGCCGCGTTCACCGACTTGTCGGTCGCCTGCGCCGAGAGCACCACCGCGACGAGCAGTTCGAAGGGCGTGCGATAGACCAACTCGGTCGTCGGCTGCGGGTTTGCGGCACGCAGGCGCGTGTAGATCGTGCGGCGCTTGTCGGTGTTCATTGCGACGGCTCCGTGCGCGGCCTAACTTAGCTACGTTGCGCGCGACGGCTGCGCGCACGCGCGATTGCTTCAGCGACGACGCGCCGGCGGCCGGCGGCCGGGCCCGCGGCCTGTGCGAGCGCATGGTGCTCGGCGGCCAGCCGGCGCTTGCGCTGTGCGGCGCGCGTTCTCGCTGCGCGCGCGTCGGCGGGGGTCCAGGGCTGGTCCGGCCCTGCAGCGACCATCGCAATGCAATCGACCGGGCAGGGCGGCAGACACAGTTTGCAGCCGGTGCAGTGGTCGGCAATCACCGTGTGCATCAGTTGGTCGGCGCCGACGATCGCGTCGACCGGGCAGGCATCGATGCAGCGCGTGCAGCCGATGCATCGCGCTTCGTCGATCAATGCGATCGTGGACCGTTTCACGCGATCGTGTCCTCGAGCGGCGTCAGTACGCGGCGCGTGTCGCGCGCGAGATGCGCGTGCGTCAGCCGCCCGGCGTGCACCTGGACGCCGGTCGCCAGCGCGGGCGTGGCGGCAACCGCGTCATGCAACGCGTGCGCTGCCAGCGCAGCGACGTAGAACAGCGCCGCACGTTCGAGCGCAAGGCTCGCCGTGCGCGCGCAAGCCGAGGGCATGTTCGGCACGCAGTAATGCACGACGCCTTCCTCGAGATAGATTGGATCGCTGTGCGTGGTGGCGCGCGAGGATTCGGCAATGCCGCCCTGATCGATGCCGACGTCGACCAGCGCCGAACCGCGCCGCATGCGCGCGAGCATCGCGCGTGTGAGGAGCTTTGGCGAAAGTTGTCCCGGGCTGAGCACCCCGCTGATGACGAGATCGGCGGCGCTCACGGCATCGCCAAGTCCGTCGTTGCCGGTTCGAAACGCCACGCCCTCAGGAAACCGTGTGCGCAAGGGCGGCAAACGCCGCTCGCTCGCGGCAAACACGGTCACCCGCGCGCCGATGGCGTACGCCAGTGCGAGCGCATTCGAACCGACGTTACCCGCACCGAGAATCAGAACCTCCCCGGCCGCCACGCTGCCGATGCCGGGCAGCAGCACGCCGCTACCGCCATTTTGCTTTTGCAGGCACCACATGCCGATCTGCACCGCAAGGCGGCCCGCGATGGCCGACATCGGCGCGAGGATCGGCAGGCTGCCGTCGGCCTGGCCGACGGTCTCATAGGCTACGAAGGTCGCCCCCGAGGCGAGCGCCGCGTCCAGCAGCGCGGGCGCAGGCCCGAAGTGCTGGAAGCAGAACAGCGTCTGTCCCGCGCGCGGCCGGCAGTACTCCGGTGGCTGGAGTTCCTTTACTTTGACGATCAGCGCGCAGTCCCAGGCCGCGTCCGGGCCTGCGCAGAGGCGCGCGCCCGCCGCCGCGTAGGCCTCGTCGCCGAAACCCACCGCGGCGCCTGCGCCGCATTCGACGACAAGTTCGTGGCCCGCCTGCACCAACTCGCCGACGCCCTGCGGTGTGAGCGCGACGCGAAACTCGCCGTCCTTGATCTCGCGCGGTACGCCGATGCGCATTCTGGTTCCGTGATTCTGCGTATCAGCTGCGCGCGCGCGCTGCGATCGCATCGACGCACTCGGCGACGAGCGCGGGCCCGCGGTAAATGAGCCCGGTGTAGAGCTGAACGAGTGAGGCGCCCGCGGCGACTTTCTCCGCCGCGTCGCTGCCCGACAGAATGCCGCCCGCGCCGATCAGCGGCACCTCACCGGCCAGCGCGCGTGCGAGCGCATCGAGCACGGCTGTGGCGCGCGCCCGGATCGGTGCGCCCGACAGACCGCCCGCTTCGCTCGCATGCGGCAGATGCTCGACCGCCTCGCGCGCGACCGACGTATTGGTTGCGATCACCCCGTCGATGCGGTGGCGGCGCACGGCGTCGGCAATATCGCCGATCTGTGCCGCGTCGAGGTCGGGTGCAACTTTCAGCACCAGCGGCACCCGCTTGCCATGCCGATCGGCGAGCCGTTCGCGCGTTGCGGCGAGCCGGGCGAGCAGCGCGTCGAGCGCCGCACGTTCCTGCAGCGTACGCAGGTCCTTGGTGTTCGGCGAAGACACATTGATGGCGACATAGGACGCCGCTGCGTAGACCTGCTCCAACCCCGTCTGGTAATCGTCTGCCGCGTGCTCGGCTGGGGTGTCCGCATTCTTTCCCAGGTTGATGCCGAGCACACCGCGCCAGCACGCACGCGCCACGTTGGCGAGAAACGCGTCGAGGCCGACGTTGTTAAAGCCGAATCGATTGATCAGTGCGCGGGCCTGCGGGATGCGGAACAGGCGCGGGCGCGGATTGCCTGGCTGGGGGCGCGGCGTGACCGTGCCGACCTCGATGAATCCGAATCCGAGCGCAGCGAGTGCGTCGATGTGCGCCGCATTCTTGTCCAGGCCGGCCGCCAGGCCGACTGGATTCGGAAAGTCGAGGCCCATGACGTTCAGCGGCGCCGCGGGCACGCGGCCGGCGATTATCCCGAGCACGCCGCAGCGGCGCGCCACCTCCGCAAGCTTCAGTGTCGCCGCGTGCGCGGTTTCCGGTTCGAGCGCAAATAGCAGTGGCCGCGCCAGGGCGTAGGCCATCGACGCGGGTTTCAGCTGTTGGCGATCTCGTCGAGCCGCCGCCACACGCCGTTCACGAGGCCTTCGATCGGCGCGTAGCGCGACTTGTAGGCCATCTTGGGGCTCTCCTCGATCCAGTAGCCGAGGTAGAGGTAGGGCAGACCGAGCCTGCGGCAGGCGTCGATCTGCCACAGCACGTTATAGGTGCCGAAGCTCGCGCCCTGGCGTTCTGGTTCGTAAAACGTGTAGACCGACGACAGCCCGTCGGGCAGATAGTCGACGATCGAAACCATCATCAGCTGGCCGGATTCGCGGAATTCGACCAGGCGCGTGTCGACGCGACTCTGGAGCAGGAAATGCGAATACTGGTCGCGGCTGTCGTTGTCCATGCCACCGCCCGAGTGGCGGCGCGCCTGGTAGCGCAGGTAAAGCGCGTAGTGCTCGAGGCGGAACTTGAGCGGGTGCGCATGCGAGACCAGTCCCTGGTGAGCCTGCCAGGCACGACGCTGCGAGCGCGAAAACGTGAACGCGTCGACCGGGACGCGTACCGGCACGCAGGCCCGGCAGCTGTCACAGTGCGGGCGGTAGGTGAAGATGCCGCTGCGGCGAAATCCGGCTTTGACGAGGTCGCCGTACAACTCCGTGTTGATGAGATGGCTCGGGGTTGCGACCTGCGAGCGCGCCATGCGTTCGGGCAGATAGCTGCACGGATAGGGTGCCGTGACGTAAAACTGCAGGACGGCTTGCGGCAGGTCGTTTAGGCGCGACACTTCAATCCTTCATCGATTGCCGGTACTGGCTTCGAGCCCGGGCGCAAAGACCACATTATCGTCGTCCCTACGCCATGGCTGCTGAGGCTCGGCGTAGTGTACCAACCCCGAGAGGCGTCGCAAGAATTCGCCGCGTGATATTTCGCAGGCACCGAGCGCGGCGAGGAGTGGCGTGCGCACCTGGCAATCGATGAACGGGACGCCCCGCGTACGCAGGGTCTCGACCAGAGCGACGAGCGCGACTTTCGAGGCGTCCGGTGCGCGCGAAAACATCGATTCACCGAAAAACATCCGACCGAGCGCAACACCGTACAGACCACCGACCAGCGACCCGTCGCGCCAGGTTTCGAACGAATGTGCGTAGCCGGCGCGGTGCAGCGCCTGGTAGGCCGCGCGCATTGGCGCGCCGAGCCAGGTGTCGGCGCCGGGATCGCCGTTTTCGGTCACGTTGGCCACATTGACCCGTTCATCGACGTCGGCGTTCGGATCCGCGACGGCCGCGCGGCGGGCCGCGCAGCCCTCGAGCACGGCGGAAAACGCCGCGTCAATGCGCACCTCATAGCCCTTGTTGCGAATGCTCTTGGCGAGCGAGCGCGATACCTTCAACTGGTCGGTGAACAGGACCGTGCGCGGGTCGGGCGACCACCACAGGATCGGCTCGGGTCCGGAGTACCAGGGAAAGATGCCGCGGCGATACGCGTCGAGCAGGCGGGGGAGAGACAGGTCGCCGCCCGCGCACAGCAAGCCGTTCGGCTGCTCGAGCGCGCGCTCGATCGGCGGAAAGGGATCGTGGGCGTCGAGCCAGGGGATCACCGCGGCAGCAGCTCAGCAGGTCAGCACTTGACCTGTTGGCGACAATAGTCCTCGAGCATCGTGACGCGACTGCTGGTGCCGACCGCGTCGCGCGCCGCGGCGCCGTGTTCCATGCTGAGTCGGAACGCGTACTTGGCAAAGAAGGCGTTGAACATCTCCCCGCCAAGGGTGCCGACGGCGGTCAGCGTGTCGTCGTGTGCATCGTGTTCGAGCAGGATCGCGGCGAGCGGCTGCGGCGCGGGCCCGGCGACGACGCGCCCGCCTCGCGCCGGGTCGTACTGGCTGTGCTCCGAACAACAGTGAATGACGTTTTCGAATCGGTTGCGCGCGCTCTTTTCGGTCCGATAGCTAATGAAGCTGATCTCGCGCGTCGGATAGCTGAGCTGGTGGGCGCAGATCGCCGAGTAGGCAACGATTGAGCGTCCGGGCCCGACGCCGCCGAACCATTCGTAGCTGCCCTCGGTCGCGGTCTTCAGGCGCGCCGCGGCGGTCACGGGCCGTCCCAGGTTGAGCAGGAAGCACGGCGTCGCGGCGTAGGGATAGTGAAAGATAAAATTGCGATCGACCGGCAGGCTCGCCGCGCGTAGCGGCCGGCCGTCGATGTCGTCGAGCCGCGCGCGGGTATAGCGCTGCGCGCGCGCATCGCCCGCTGGAAACGCCGGGACCGACGCGGCGCCGGCGGCCGCGGCGCAGACTTGGATGAACCTGCGGCGCCTCATCGTGTGGCGTGCTCAACCATTCGCCGCCATTGTAGCGAAGGCGGCGAGCGGTGCGCAGGCCGTGCGCCACGCGCTAAAGGATGTAGCCCTTTTCGTTGTGCAGCACGGTATCGAGACCTTCGGTCTCGTCGTCCGCGGGAACCCGCAGCCCGATCACCGCATCGCAGACCTTGAGCAGCAGGTACGACACCGCAGCCGTCCAGACGATGACGGCGAGCACGCCGACGAACTGTACGAGCAGCTGGCTGCCCATCGTCGTGCCCGCCGCGTAGCCGACGCCGCCCAGCGCGGTGGCCGCGAACACGCCGGTCAGCACCGTGCCGAGGATGCCGCCGACGCCGTGCACCGGCATCACATCGAGCGAATCATCGACGTGCAGGGCGCGCTTCATGTAATTGGTGGCCGTAAAGCACACCACGCCGGCGGCGCCACCGATGACGAGCGCGCCCATCGGCCCGACGAATCCGGAGGCCGGCGTGATGGTTCCGAGTCCGGCGACCATTCCCGTCACGATGCCAAGCACCGACGGTTTGCCGTAGCGCATCCATTCGCAGATCATCCAGGCGAGCGACCCGGTGGCGGCACCGATATGCGTGACCAGCATTGCCATGCCGGCCGAGCCATTCGCGGCGAGCGCGCTGCCGGCGTTGAATCCGAACCAGCCGACCCACAACATGCAGGCGCCGGTTACCGCCATGGCGAGGTTATGTGGCGGCATCGGCGTGTCCGGGAAGCCCTTGCGCCGGCCAAGGACCAGCGCGGCGACGAGCGCAGCGATTCCCGCGTTCAGGTGCACGACGAGGCCGCCGGCGAAATCCATGACGCCCATTTTCTGCAGCCAGCCGCCGCCCCATACCCAATGCGCGATCGGGCAGTAGACGAGAATCACCCACAGCACACTGAACAGCAGCATGGCGGAAAAACGCACGCGTTCGGCGTAGGCGCCGACCACCAGCGCCGGGGTGATGATCGCGAATGTCAGCTGGAACATCGCGAATACGGTCTCGGGGATGTTGCCCACCAGTGTGTCGACGCTGATGCCGGCGAGGAAGGCCTTGCCGAACCCGCCGTAAAAGCTGTTCAGCGTGCCGCCGTCGCCGAAGGCGATGCTGTAGCCGACCACGACCCAGACGATGGTGACCGCGCAGGCGATCGCAAAGCACTGCATCAGGATCGAGAGCACGTTCTTGGCCCGCACCAGTCCGCCGTAGAACAAAGCCAGGCCGGGCAGCGTCATGAACAGCACCAGCACCGTCGCGGTGAGCATCCAGGCCGTGTTCGCGCTGTCGAGCGTCGCCTTCTCGGCCGCCACGGCGGCGGGTGCAACTGCGAGCAGGCCGCTGGCGAGCGCGACCCGCGCGCGACGCGCCCCCGAGCCGAAAATCCCCGCAGCGCCGAGCGCACGAGCGCGAATCCATGTTTTCATTCGACCTTCCCCCTTGCCATCACGCGGTCCGCGCGGTCTGAATTCAAGCATACCCTATCGGGGCTTGACGTCCTCGGCGTGGAAGCGGAATTCGCCGCGCGCGCGGTCGGCGAACCAGTGTCTGAGCGTGAGGCCGACGGTGCGAAACGCAACGTCCTGCCACGGAATGTTCGCCTCCTCGAACAGCGCCACCTCGAGGCTTTCCTCGCCGGGCGCGAACTCGAGGTCGAGCAGGCGCGCGCGGTAGAACAGATGCACCTGATTGACCATCGGGACCGACAGCAGGGTATAGGCGCCGACCAGTTCGATCCGTGCGCCGGCTTCTTCCTGCGTTTCGCGCAGCGCGCCATCGCCCGCTGTTTCGTCGTTCTCCATGAAGCCAGCGGGCAACGTCCAGTAGCCGTAGCGCGGCTCGATGGCGCGGCGGCACAGCAGCACGCGGCCCTCCCACTCGGCTAGCGCGCCGACCACGAGCTTCGGGTTCTGATAATGGATTTCGCCGCACTGGTCGCAGACAAAGCGCGGCAGCGCGTCGCCGGGCGGCACGCGTCGCAGCACCGGTGCGGCGCAGTTCGAACAGAATTTCATCGCCTGCAGGCGGCGGGCGCTGCGCCGCCGATCATGGTCGTCATCGCCGTCACGCCGTGGTGAGCAGCGCCGGCAACTCGCCCAGGCCCTTGAGAATGCCATTGGGTTGGGCGTCGAGCCGGTCGACCGGCGCGTCGAGGCGGTTGATCCACCACACGTTGAAGCCGAAGTTCTTGGCGCCGAGCGCATCCCAGCAATTCGATGATACGAAGCCGATCTCCGCGGCGGGGACGCCGAGCTGGTCGACGGCGTGCTGATAGACCTGCGCCACGACCTTGAACACGCGCAGCGCGTCGGCGCTGAGCACGGCATCGAAGGTGGCTTCCAGTCCGCAGTGCCGGACCAGCGGTTCGATCATGTCCGGTGAACCGTTGGTGAGAATCGCAAGCTTGCGCCCACCCGCCCGCAGCTGTGCGAGAGCGCCCGGCACATCGGGGTAGGGCGTGAGCTCGCGGTAGGCCTGCATCAGCGCGGCAGTCTGCGTCGTATCGAGCGCGAGTCCGAGCGACTCACAGGCGTAGCCAAGCGCATCGCGCGTGACGGTCGAGAACGGAACGTAGCGGCCCATCAGCGTGCGTAGCCAGGTGTATTCGAGCTGCTTTAGGCGCCAGGCCTGCGAGAGCGCTGCGCCGCGCCCTGGCCAGTACTGTTCGCAGCGCGCGATGACCGAGTGAACGTCGAACAGCGTGCCATAGGCGTCGAAGACGAGGGCCTTGGGATTCATGGCGTTTCTCGCGAGGGTGGCGCAGACCAGATGCTAAACTGAATTCGTCGAGGAATGAATGATGAGTGGAATACGCGACGCGCGCGCGCTGCGATGAAGGACCGCTACGAAGAACTGGTTCGCAGCCATCGCTGGGCGGTGCCGGCGCGGTTCAATATTGCGCGCGCCTGCTGCGGGCGGTGGGCCGCTGACCGCAACCGCTTCGCGCTGTACTGGGAGGACGAATCCGGCGCACGCGCCGCGTACACCTTCTGGGACATCCAACAACAGGCCAACCGGTTGTCGAATGCGCTCGCTGCGCTCGGCGTGCAACGCGGCGACCGCGTTGCGATCATCTTGCCGCAGCGTCCCGAGACCGCGATCGCGTACATGGCGCTGTTCCAGATGGGCGCCATCGCACTGCCGCTCAGCCACCTGTTCGGTCCCGACGCGCTCGAGTACCGCATGGAACACGCCGCGGCAAGTGTGGCGATCGTCGAACCCACCACGCTGCCCAACCTGTGGGCGATCAAAGACCGGCTCACGCAACTGCGCCACGTGATTGGCGTGGGCGGTGCGCGGGAGACGGGCGTGCAGTCCTGGGACGCCCTGCTTGCGCAGGCGAGCCGCAGCTTCGCCTGCGTTGACACCGCGGCGGACGACCCGGCACTCGTGATCTACACCAGCGGCACCACCGGTGCGCCCAAGGGCGCGCTCGAGGCGCAGCGCCTCATCATCGGCAACCTCCCCGGGTTCGTCCATTCGCACGACTTCTTTCCGCAGCCCGGAGATATGTTCTGGTCGCCGGCCGATTGGGCCTGGGCCGGCGGGTTGTTCGACGCCCTGTTGCCGAGCTGGTACTTCGGCGTGCCGATTCTCGGTTACCGCGGGCGGTTCGATCCCGAGCGCGCCTATGACCTTCTCGACCGGTATGGGGTGCGCAATGCGTTCCTGTTTCCGACCGCGCTCAAGCTGATGATGAAGGCGGTTCCCGAGCCGCGCGGGAAGTACGAGATCGCGCTGCGCTCGGTCATGAGCGCGGGCGAGAGCGTCGGGGTGACGGTGCTCGAGTGGGCGCGCGAGCAGCTTGGTGTCACGATCAACGAGATGTTCGGCCAGACCGAGATCAACTACGTGGTCGGCAACTGCCAGGCGGCCTGGCCGGTGAAGCCGGGATCGATCGGGCGACCCTATCCCGGGCATCGGGTGGCGATCATCGACGACCAGGCAAACGAGCTGCCACGCGGTGAACTGGGCGAGATTGCGGTGCACCGGCAAGGCGATCCGGTGTTTTTCCTCGAGTACTGGAAGAATCCGCAAGCCACGCAGGAAAAGTTCATCGGCGACTGGGGCCTCACCGGCGACCAGGCCAAAATGGACGCCGACGGCTACCTCTGGTACCAGGGGCGCACCGACGACGTCATCAAGTCTGCGGGCTACCGCATCGGCCCGGCGGAGATCGAGTCCTGCCTGGTCAAGCATCCGGCGATCGCCAATGCCGCGGTGATCGGCAAGGCCGACGCGGCGCGCGGACAGATCGTCAAGGCCTTCGTGGTTCTGCAACCCGGGGAGCAGGCGTCCGCGGCGCTCGAGGACGACATCCGCCAGCACGTGCGCGCGCGCCTCGCGCCCTATGAATACCCGCGCGAAATCGAGTTTATCGACGCGCTGCCGATGACCACCACCGGCAAGGTGCAGCGCAAGGAATTGCGCAAGCGGGAAGAGGCGCGGCCGGGCGGTGACGTACGAAACGTGACGTGACGCGATGAAGCGGGTCCTGCTGCTCGGCGGCGGGCACGCGCATGCCACCGTGCTGCGCATGCTGATCCGCGATCCGCTGCACAACGCGCGCCTCACGCTCGTCACACCCTACGACAGGCACAGCTACTCGGGGATGCTGCCCGGGTTGGTCGCTGGGCATTACGCGCTCGAGGAGGTGCAGATCGACGTCGCAGGGCTCGCTAAGGCGGCCGGCGTCGACGTCGTGCGGGCGACGGTGACGCATCTCGACGCGGCGGTGCGCCGCGTCACTCTCGCTGGCGGCGAAACGCTCGAATACGACCTCGCGTCGCTCAATCTCGGTTCGCTGCCGAACACCGACCTGGTGAGAGGCAGCGCTGACTATGCACTGCCCGCGAAGCCCTTCGAGCGTTTTCTCGGGGGCTGGAACGACCTGCTCGCGCGCGCGGCGAGTGCGTCCCCGCGCGTGGCGCTGGTCGGCGCGGGCGCGGCCGGTGTCGAGCTGTCCATGGCGATCGCCTATCGCTTCGCCACGCTGGGGCGCAAGGCGCAGGTGACGCTCTACTCCGACCGGCCGATGTTTACGCCGTCGCTTGCGCGCCGGGTACATGCCGCGCTTGTGCGCAGCGGCGTGCGCTTGCGCGAACCCGAAGCGGTGAGTGCGCTCGAGGCCGACGGTGTCGTGGTCACGCGCGCCCCCCACGCGACGCGCGAACGCTACGACGCGGTGGTCTGGACCGCCGGCGCCGCGCCCTTGCCATGGCTGCGCACGACCGGGCTCGAGACCGACGCCGCGGGGTTCGTGCTCGTCGACGAGATGCTGCGCAGCACCTCGCATCCCGAGGTGTTCGCGGCCGGTGATTGCGCGACGCTGCGCGATGCGCCGCACCCGAAATCAGGCGTCTACGCAGTGCGCCACGGCGACTGGCTGGCGCGCAACCTGCGTTACGCGCTTGCCGAAGCGCCGCTGCTGCACCGCTATCGGCCGCAGCGCCGGGCGCTGGCGCTGATCAGCTGCGGTGCACGGTCCGCGATCGCGGACTGGAGCGGATTGAGCGCCGAAGGCGCCTGGGTCTGGCGCTGGAAGGATCGGGTCGACCGGGGTTGGGTGCGGCGTTTTGTGCTTTAGCGGTACTCGCGTCGTGCCGCTGCTCGCGTCGATGGCAGCCGTTGTGGGTAAACTTGGCACCCCGGATACGAATCGAACGTACGACCTGCCCCTTAGGAGGGGGCCGCTCTATCCACTGAGCTACCGGGGCGCAGAAGGCGATTCTAACGCTCGTACATTAGCCTTGCGGCCGACTCAACCAGACGCTAGAGGCTGCGCGCCGAGAGAAGAGGATCTCGCATGGACCGCGATACGGACACTGTCGCGACGATAAGCGGGGCGCCCAAACCGCTGCTGTCGGTGCCCGACGGCATCGTGCTGATGTGCGGCATGGTGATCGGCGTCGGCATCTTCAAGGCGCCTTCGATCGTCGCGGGCGCGACGTCGAGCGCCGCCGAGTTTCTCGGCGCCTGGCTGCTCGGCGGTCTGGTGTCGCTCTGCGGTGCGCTGGTCTACGCCGAGCTCGCGGCACGCCATCCCGACACCGGCGGCGAATACGCCTACCTGTCGCGCGGCTTGGGGCGCGGCGTCGCCTTCGTGTTCGCCTGGTCGCGCATCAGCGTGATTCAGACCGGTGCGATTGCATTGGTGGCCTTCGTCTTCGGCGACTACGCCTCCGAGTTGCTGCGCCTGGGCGATCACAGCGCGGCGATCTACGCGGCGCTCGGGGTCATCGCGCTTACCGCGCTCAATGTCGCCGGCACCCTGCAGTCGAAGGCGCTGCAGAAGATCCTGCAGACGCTGCTGTTTGCAGGGCTGATGGTGATCGGCATCGCCGGACTCGCAACCGGCGGCGTCCCCAAGCCCGCCGAGGCGGGCGGCGGCGGCGCCTTCGGACTGGCGATGATCTTCGTGCTGCTGACCTACGGCGGCTGGAATGAGGCGGCCTACCTCGCCGGCGAGGTGCGCGACGCACGGCGCAATATGGCGCGCATCCTGGTCTGGGGGGTCGTCATCATCTCGGCGCTCTACCTGTTCGTCAATGTCGGCTATCTGGCGGCGCTCGGCCAAGAGGGCATGCGCGGCTCGAAGGTGGTCGCGGCCGACGTGATTCGCGTCACGATCGGCGACCGGGGCGCCACGCTGCTCGCCGTGATCGTCTGTATTTCGGCGCTCACCACGATGAATGCGGCGATCTTCACCGGCGCGCGCACGACCTGGGCGCTGGGGCGCGACTTCACCCTGTTCGCGCGCTTCGGTCGTTGGCGCGATACCGGCAGCACGCCGGCCAACGCGCTGCTGCTGCAGGGTGCGATTGCGCTGCTGCTCGTTGCCGCGAGCTCGACGACGCCGGATGGTTTCAGCGCAATGGTCGCCTACACGGCACCGGTATTCTGGACGTTCTTTCTGCTGACCGCGGTGACGCTGTTCGTGTTCCGGCTGCGCGGCGGGGCGGCACCGGCGTTCCAGGTGCCGCTCTATCCGCTGATTCCGCTGGCCTTCTGCGCCGCCTGCCTGTTCATGCTGTACTCGGCGATCGACTATGTGCGCAACCCGATCTTTGGGCCGAAATTCGGCGCCATGGTGCTCGCTGGACTGATCGTCATGCTGGCGGGAATTCCGCTCTATTTCTTCGCGCGCCGGACGCAGGCAACGCGGCGATGACGCTCACCGAACTGCGCTACATCGTCGCGGTTGCGCGCGAGCGGCACTTTGGCCGTGCCGCGGAAGCCTGCTTCGCGTCGCAGCCGACGCTCTCGGTCGCGATCAAAAAGCTCGAGCAGGAACTCGGCGTGGTGCTCTTCGAGCGCGGGCCCAGCGCGGTGACGACCACGCCGATTGGCCAGCGCATCATCGAACAGGCGCAGCGCGTGCTCGAGGAGGCGACGCGGATCAAGGAACTCGCGGCAGGCGGGCGCGATCCGCTCGCCGGAACCTTGCGGCTTGGCGCCATCTATACGATCGGCCCCTACCTGCTGCCCAAGCTGATCCCGATCCTGCGCCGCACCGCGCCGGCAATGCAGCTCCTCATCCAGGAGAACTTCACCCACCGACTGTCCGAGTCGCTCAAGCATGGCGAAGTCGACGTCATCGTCATCGCACTGCCGTTTGCGGAATCGGGCGTCATCACGCAGCCGGTATACGATGAGCCCTTTCTCGTCGCCGTGCCCCAGCGTCACCCTTGGGCGCGCAAGAAGCACATCGCGACCGAGGAACTCGCGCGTGAAAGCATGCTGCTACTCGGCACGGGGCACTGTTTCCGCGACCAGGTACTCGACCTCTGCGCGACCGTTAATCGCTCGCCGAATCGCAGCGGCTTGCAGCGCACCTTCGAAGGGGGCTCGCTCGAAACGATCCGCCAGATGGTGGCGAGCGGCGTCGGCATCACGGTGCTGCCTGCGACCTCGATCACGCCGGGTGCGGGGGCAAGCGATCTGATCCGTATCCGGCCCTTTGCCAAGCCCGCGCCTAGCCGGCGGGTCGCGATCGCGTGGCGGCGCAGTTTTCCGCGCCCGAAGGCAATCGAGGCGCTGCGCCAGGCGATCCTCGCCTGCGACCTGCCGCGCGCGAGCAAGCTTGCGGCGGCGGCGCCCTCTGCTAAGGTCGCGGCATGACCGGCCTGTGGTGGAAGGTACCTGCGGTGGCGGTATTCGCCTTCGTGACCGCGGCTGCGTTCTCGGCCTACCTGCGCCCGGGGATGCTGATCGAATTCGCGAATCTCGTGCTCTGTTCTTGAGCGCCGGACGCGGTGCAGCACGCGAACCTGGACCCCTCGCCGTGGGTGCTGCGCTGGGCGCCGCTGATCGCGCCAGGCGGCGCGGTGCTCGATCTCGCTTGTGGTGCCGGGCGTCACGCCCGCAGCCTTGCAGCGCGCGGCCACTCGGTGCTCGCCCTCGATCGCGACCGCGACGCGCTGGCCGGATTGGCGGGCGTAAACGGTATCGAAGCCGTTTA
The DNA here is from genome assembly GCA_032125995.1 of Betaproteobacteria bacterium. Lineage (GTDB taxonomy): Bacteria > Pseudomonadota > Gammaproteobacteria > Burkholderiales > SG8-39 > SG8-39. Next base: position 14,202 of record JAQBBQ010000296.1, read on the forward strand.
TGCGGACCTCGAAGACGGCTCGCCGTGGCCCCTGGCGGACCGGCGCTTCGCGGCGGTAATCGTGGTCGACTACCTGCACCGGCCGCTGTTTCCGGCGCTCGCCGGGGCGCTCGCGGATGGCGGCGTTCTCGTCTATGAAACCTTCGCCGCGGGGAACGAACGCTTTGGAAAACCGTCCAACCCGCAGTTTCTGCTGCGCCCGGGCGAGTTGCTCGAGGCCTTTGCCGGGGTGCTGCGCCTCGTTGCGTTCGAGCAGGGCCGTGTCGAGCGGCCGAAACCCGCACTGATTCAGCGTCTTTGCGCGCTGCGCGGCGATCATCCCGCGGCGCGCATCGACGCCTGCGGGGCGAGGGATTAATTGTTTCTGAACAGAGCGTTAAAATACGCCGAGCAACCCGAATCCGAAGCGGAGGACGACCATGATTACCGGCAGCCTCGTTGCAATCGTCACGCCGATGCGCGAAGACGGCGCGATCGATCTCGCCCACTTTCGCAGCCTGATCGACTGGCATGTCGCGGAAGGCACCGACGGCATCGTCGTCGTGGGGACCACGGGCGAATCGCCGACGGTGAATTTCGGCGAGCACAAGGAACTGATCCGCGTTGCGGTCGAGCACGCCAAGGGACGCATCCCGATCATCGCCGGCACCGGCGGCAATTCGACCGCCGAGGCGATCGAACTCACCGAATCCGCCAAGGGCGCCGGGGCCACGGCCTGCCTTTCGGTGGTGCCGTACTACAACAAGCCGACCCAGGAAGGAC
>JAQBBQ010000297.1:0-19644 GCA_032125995.1 Betaproteobacteria bacterium
GCCAAGGCCTTCATGGATCTGTACACGCGGATGCTCGCCGATCCGTTCACGCTGGCGTCGCAGTCGACCAGCATGATGTTCGACTACATGCACCTGTGGCAGTCGAGCTGGATGAAGCTGCTCGGGCACGACGTCACCCCCCGTCGCCCAGCCGGCGAAGTCCGATTCGCGCTTCAAGGACTCGGACTGGTCGGACAACTTCCTCTTCGACTACATGAAGCAGTCCTACCTCATCGCCGCACGGCACACGCAGCACGCGGTTGCCGAGGTCGAGGGCCTGTCGCCCGAGTCCGAGAAAAAGGTCGCGTTCTTCACGCGCCAATACGTTGATGCGCTAGCGCCTTCGAACTTTGCGATGACCAATCCGCAGGTACTGCGCGAGACCGTCTCGAGCGGCGGGCAGAACCTCGTCAAGGGCTTGAACAACCTGCTGGCCGACATCGAGCGTGGCGACGGGCAGCTGCGCATCAGCATGACCGACGAGCGCGCGTTCGAATTGGGCAAGAACGTCGCAACCACGCCCGGCAAGGTCGTCTTGCAGACCGAATTGATGCAGCTCATCCAGTACCAGCCCACCACCACCACGGTGTACAAACAGCCGCTGGTAATCATGCCGCCCTGGATCAACAAGTACTACATTCTTGATCTGCGCGAGAAGAATTCGTTCATCAAGTGGGCGCTCGAGCAGGGGCACACGGTGTTCGTGGTGTCATGGGTGAATCCCGATGCGCGGCTCGCGCAGAAGGGATTCGACGACTACATGCTCGAGGGTGCGCTTGCCGCCCTCGACGCGGTCGAGCAGGCGACCGGCGAGCGCAAGATCAACGTCATCGGTTACTGCCTCGGCGGAACCCTGCTCGGTGCCACGCTCGCCTACCTGGCCGCGAAAGGCGAGGACCGCGTGGGCTGCGCAACGTTCTTCGTCAGTCTGCTGGACTTCTCGGCGCCGGGGGAGCTCGGCGTGTTCATCGACGAGGCGCAGGTCGAAAGCCTCGAAAAGAAGATGAACGAGCGCGGCTATCTCGAAGGCTCGGAGATGGCGGGCACCTTCAACCTCCTGCGTGCGAACGACCTCGTATGGTCGTTCGTCATCAACAACTACCTGCTCGGCAAGGACCCGTTTCCGTTCGATCTGCTGTACTGGAATTCCGATTCGACGCGCATGCCGGCGCGCATGCACAGCGTCTACCTGCGCAACATGTACCTGAAGAATCTGCTCGGTGTGCCGGGCGGGATCACGCTCGCCGACGTGCCGATCGATCTGTCCAAGGTGAAGCTGCCCGCCTACTTCATCTCGACGGTCGAAGACCACATCGCGCCGTGGAAGACGACCTACCACGGTGCGCGGTACCTCGGCGGCCCGGTGCGCTTCGTGCTCGGCGGCTCGGGCCATATTGCAGGGATCGTGAATCCGCCGGCGGCGAAGAAGTACCACTACTGGACCAATGAGTCGCTGCCGGAGACGCCGGAGGCCTGGTTCGAGACCGCCACCCAGCGCCCCGGCTCGTGGTGGGACGACTGGCAGGCGTGGATGGATGCGCAGAACGCAGGCGAAGCGAAGGTGCCCGCACGTGTGCCGGGCGACCGTGGGCTTCGCGTGCTTGAGGACGCGCCGGGCAGCTACGCGATGCTGCGGCTTAGCGGGAAGCCGAAAAAGGCGTAAAAGCCAAAAAGGCGAAAAAGGGGTCAGACCCCTGTGGATAAGTCGAAAAGGGGTCAGACCCCTTTTTCTCTTATCGAAGGCCTACGATCATCCAAAGGGGTCTGACCCCGGAGTTGGGGTCTGACCCCTTTCGGCCAGCCTATTTTTGCGCAGCGCCCTTGCGCGCGAGCCCGATGAGGTAGGTCGCGGTCGCCAGCATGTCGTCCTGGTTCGAGGCCTGACCGGCGCTGATGCGGTAGCGGCCATTCACCGCGAGCGAGGGTGTGCCGTCGATGCCGTAGCCTGCGGTGAGCTGCATCGCGCGCTGCACCTTGCTCTGCACACCGAACGATGCGATCGCCTCGTCGAACTTTTTCGGGTCGATGCCCTGCTTCGCGAGCCACTCGTGCATCGCTGCCTTGTTGTCGCTTTTCAGCCGATCGCGGTGAATCGACTCGAAAAACGGCCGATGCACCTTCTCGAGCACGCCGAGCGCCTCGAAGGCGTAAAACGTGGCTGCATCCCGCGCCCAGCGCTGGTTGAAAATCGCGGGTACGCGGCGGAACATCGCGTCCGCAGGCAGCGTCTTCAGCCATTTCTCGATGAACGGCTGCAGGTTGTAGCAATGCGGGCAGCCGTACCAGAAGAACTCGAGTACCTCGATCTTGCCCGGCGCGTCGACCGGCAACGCTGGATTGAGCACGTTGTAGTTGCGCCCGACCTGGGGCTCTGCGCGCGCCGCGCCTGCGAGGCCACCGAATGCGGCCACGCCGGCGCCTGCGACGACGATGCGTCTACGCAACCCGTCGATATGCATAGGATTCTTCATGTCAGCCATGTCAGTCCTCAGTTCATCTTCGAAGTTTTCTCGGCTTTCGCTTTGACAAGGTTCGACTTGATGCCGTTCTGCGCGAGCGTCTGCCGCACGCGATTAATGTCTTCCACCTTGGTGAACGGCCCGATGCGCACGCGGTACCAGGTGCCTTTGTCCGGCAGCGTCGTCGGCTCGACGTTCGATTCCAGGCCGATGATCGCGAGTTGCGCCTTGTGATTGTCTGCGTCCGCCGGATTCTGGAACGCGCCGACCTGGATGAAGTACAACTCCTTGACGGATGGCGGCAGGGGCTTCTTGTCGCTCCTGCGCGCTGCCAGTTCCTTGTCGGTGACCGGTTCTTCGCCGCCTGGAAGAATCTTGTAAAAGTCGTAGCGCGGTTTCTCGTCGGGCGTCACCGCGGAGAACGATGGCAGCTGCGTGCTGCCTTGCGGCATGCCGGCGATCGTCGAGGAATTCGCCGCGGCCGAATCCTTCGCGTCGCTGCTTGCGCGCGGCATGAATGGGAGCGGTGTCTTGTTGAGGTAGAACGCGACGCCAAGCGCGAGGCCGAGGCCGAGAACCAGACCGAAGAGCACGCCGAAAAGGAATCCGCCGCGCGCGCGCCTGGAGTTCATCTGCCGGGGTGTTGCCCGCCGCGCCATCACATTTCCTCCGGTGCGCTGACGCCGAGAAGCGACAGCGCATTCGCGAGCACCTGCCGCACCGCCGCGCACAACGCAAGGCGTGCCGTGCACAGCGTCTCGTCGTCGACGAGGATACGCTCGGCATTATAGTAGCTGTGGAAGTGCGCCGCGAGGTCGCGCGCGTAGAACGCCACCTTATGCGGCGCGAGTTCCTGCGCGGCTTCCTGCACCAGATCCGGAAACTCCGCGAGCGCGCGCAACAACGCGGTTTCTCGCTCGCTGCCGAGCGGCGCGAGCGCTGCGTCGACGAGGCGCGCCGCATTGCCGCCCCATTGCGCGAACACGCTGCACAGACGCGCATGCGCGTACTGCACGTAGTAGACGGGATTGTCCTGCGACTCGCTTTTCGCGAGGTCGAGGTCGAAATCGAGGTGCTGGTCGGAGCGCCGCAGGACGTAGAAAAAACGCGCCGCGTCGTTGCCGACTTCCTCGCGCAGCGCGCGCAGCGTCACGAAGTCGCCCGAACGCTTGCCCATCGCGACCTTCTCGCCGCCGCGGGTGAGCACCGCGAACTGCACCAGCGCGACGGTCAAGCGTTCGGCCTCGAGCCCGAGCGCTTCGAGTGCGCCGCGCACGCGCGCGATGTAGCCGTGGTGGTCGGCGCCCCAGATATCGATCACGCGTTCGAAGCCGCGCGCGAACTTGTCCGCGTGGTAGGCGATGTCGGAGGCGAAATAGGTGTACTGGCCGTTCTCGCGCCGCACGACACGGTCCTTCTCGTCGCCGTACTGCGTCGAGCGGAACCACAGCGCCCCGTCCTTCTCGTAGACGTGGCCGCGCGACGCGAGCTGCTGCACGATCTGCTCCACGGCGCCCTGCGCGTAGAGTGAGGATTCGGAAAACCAGGCGTCGAAGCGCACGCGAAACGCGGCCAGGTCGTCGCGCTGATCGGCCAGCATCGCCTCGCGCGCGAAGTGGTGCAGGGCCTGCCAGTCGTCGCCGAGCAGCGTCTTGGCGGCGGCGATCTGCGCATCGAGCGCCGCGTCTGCATCGTCGCCCGGTTGCGTCGCGGGAAAGCCGCGGCCGTCGCCCGCGGTGCCGAGCTCGCGTGCAAAGCGGGTGACATGCGCGTCGGCCAGTTGCGCGGCGATGTCGCGCACATAGTCGCCGCGATAGCCGTCCTCCGGGAAGGGCACGACCGTGCCGCGTGCCTGCAGGTAACGCAGCCAGACCGACAGCGCGAGGATGTCCATCTGGCGGCCGGCATCGTTAATGTAGAACTCGCAGCTCACCTCGGCGCCGGCGAATTCGAGCACCGCCGCGAGGCTCGCGCCGGTGGCCGCGCCGCGCCCGTGGCCGACGTGCAGGGGCCCGGTCGGGTTGGCCGAGACGAACTCGATCTGTATCCGCTCGCGCCGCGCCGGGACGCTGCGACCGAAATCCGCGCCGGCGGCGAGCACGCGGTGAACGACCGCCGCGCGTGCGCCGGTGGAGAGCCGGGCGTTGATGAAGCCCGCGCCGGCGATTTCGAGCGGCTCGAACGCCCCGCTCGCAGCGATCGCCGGTGCGACTGCATCGACCAAGGCCTGTGCGATCTCGCGCGGATTGCGCTTGAGCGTGCGCGCAAGCTGCATTGCCGCGTTGCAGGCGTAGTCCCCGTGTTCGGGCTTGCGCGGGCGCTCGAGCTGTACCTCGACGGTCGGCGCCCCGGGCGCGACCTGGGCGAGGCCCTCGGTCAGGATGCGCTCGAGGCGCGATTTGGGATCGTCGGAATGCGGCATCACGAAGGGGCGCGAATTATAGAAGCTATCCCATAAACGCGGGCGCGAAGGATTCGGGTTTGTGAGATTGCGTTCGCACTCAATCGAACTCGATCGGGTCGACATCCAGGTGCCAGCGTACCCCGCGCGCCTCGCGTGCCGGTGTGGCCATGAGTTGCGTACACCAGGCCGTCAGGAAGGTTTGCAAGTGGGTGCGCGAGGCCGATTGGACGAGCAGCTTTGCACGCTCAAATCCGGCGCGGCGCGTGAGCAGTTGCGGCACCGGATCGTAGACGGTCACAGCCTCGGGCGCCGACACCCGTTCGATCGAGCGTCGCAGGAACGCCATTGCCGATTCGAGCTTCGTGGCCTCGGCGCGCAGCACCGCTTCCGACACGTAGGGCGGAAAGTCCGCCTGCCGGCGCTCGTCCAGCTGGGCAGCGGCGAATCCGGCGTAATCGTGCCGCACGAGCGCGCCGAACAGTGCATGTCGCGGGTAGCGTGTCTGCACCATCACCTCACCAAGCCGCTCGCGCCGACCGGCGCGGCCCGCCACCTGTGACAGCGTGGCGAACAGCCGCTCGGGGGCGCGGTAGTCGGTCGAAAACAGCGCCGTATCCGCGTTTAGCACGCCAACCAGCGTCAGCCCCGGAAAGTCATGCCCTTTGGCGAGCAACTGCGTACCGACGAGGATGTCGGCCTCGCCGCGCCGGACGGCGTCCAGCGTGCGCACCAGCGTTTCGCGCCGCCGAGCCGTGTCGCGATCGATGCGCACGATACGTGCGCCAGGAAAGCGCGCGGTGAGCGCCTCCTCGACGCGCTGCGTTCCGCGGCCCATCGGGTGCAGGTCGACGTTGCCGCACACCGGACAGGCGCGCGGTACCGGGTTCTCCCCGCCGCAATGGTGGCAGCGCAGCCGGCGGTCGGCGGCATGCAACACGAGGTGTGCCGTGCAGCGCTCGCAGCCCGCCGCCCAGCCACAGGCCGGGCAGGCGAGCACCGGCGCATAGCCGCGTCGATTGATGAAGACGAGGCTTTGTTCCTTGCGCGCAAGGCGCGCTTCGATCGCGCCAAGCAGGCGTTCGGCGATCCCGTGCTGCACCGGCTCGGTCGCCAGGTCGAGCATGACCACGTGCGGCAGCACCGCGCCGGGCGCCGCCCGCGCCGAGAGCGTGATGCGTCGATAGCGCCCCCCCGCCTCGCTGTTGAACCAGGTCTCGAGCGCGGGGGTCGCGGTTCCGAGCACGACGGGGCAGCCGGCAAGGCGCGCGCGATAGACCGCCACGTCGCGGGCGGAGTAGCGCAGCCCCTCCTGCTGTTTGAACGATGTGTCGTGCTCTTCGTCGATGACCACCAGTCCGAGCCGCGGCAGCGGGGCCAGCACCGCGAGCCGGGTGCCGAGTACGATCGTTGCTTCTCCCTGCGCCGCCGCCAGCCAAGCGAGGGTGCGCACGCTTTCTTCCAGCCCGCTATGCATGACCGCGATCGGGGTCTCGGGGAAGGCGTTGCGAAAGCGCGCCTCGAGTTGCGGCGTGAGGCTGATTTCGGGAACCAGCACCAAGGCCTGATCGCCACGCCCGAGCACGTCGGCGATGAGATGCATGTAGATCTCGGTTTTCCCGCTACCGGTGATCCCGTGCAGCAGGAACGCGTGGTAGGCGCCGAGCGCCGTGCGTATCTCCGCCAGGGCTGCCAACTGTTCGTCGGTCAAGGCGTGCTCGGTGACGAAGCGCGTGCCCAGGATGGTGGGCCCGGTGGGCGTGGTGGGCGTGGTGGGCGTGGTGGGCGTGGTGGGCGCGGTGGACACCGCTGCGGACGTGGGCGCGGGCTCGATCCACCCCGCGCGCATCAACTCGCGCAGCGCCGTGCGCTGCTTCTTGCGCTCGGCCTCGTCGGCAGGGTCGGCGCCGATGAGCGTCTGCTCGGCGAGCGGTCCGGCGCGCAACGCATTGAGCAGCGCGTGCTTGCGGGGGCTGCGCGGAAGTTCGGCGGGTGCCGACGCGGACCGCTGCAGCACCGGGTTTGCTACGCGCGGCAGGGGGCGTAGCGAACGCAGGCGCGGCGGCAGCGAACCCGCGATCGTCTCGCCCAGCGGTCGCTGGTAGTAGCCGGCGAGAAAGCGCATGAGGGCAAGCCACTGCGCGCTGAGGCGCGGCGCGTCGTCGCACACGGCCGCGATGGGCCTGAGCTTCTCGGACGGCAGCGCGCTGCTCGTTGCCCGCTCGACGACCACACCGATGCGCTGCCGCGACCCAAAGGGCACCACGACCCGATCACCGGGTGCCGCATCGACCCCCGGGCTGGCCAGGTAGTCGAACAGGGTCGGTAGCGGGACGTCGAGTGCGACGCGCAGAACGTCCATGTCACGTTCCCCGGGGGGGCGGTCTCGAGTTGGGGAGATAGTTCAGGAGCGGCGGCAGATTAGCGCAGGCAGTTCAGCCACAGCATCGAAATCGCGCGCAGCCCCTTCGTCCGAAAGGGAAACCGGGGCATCGTTTGAGCCTGTGGATAAGGATGTGGGTAAATCGGCCGTTCGCGTACCAGGGAGCGCGGAAAAATTGCTTTTCCGTCCAGTGCTTAGGAAAGCGACCCTAAAATAACCAATACTTTCATTGAGTTGCAGTGCCTCCCCGAGGGAGAGAAAATTTCTCCCTCTGGCGCGCCCTAGAACACGGTCGTGTGCATAAGTCAAGGCTGAACTACGCCGAACGGCGGCCCTTGGCGGTCGCGCACGGCGCGCTTCACGGGGTCGCAACCGCCCTCAACTTTGTGCTGTAAGTGCGCACTTCGTCCACCAGCGCGGCCACGGTGTCTGGATTCGTGTACTGGGAAATGCCGTGGCCAAGATTGAACACGTGACCGGGCGCGCAGCCGAAGTCATCGAGAACGGCGCGCGCTTGCGAGCGCAGGCTTTCGGCCGGCGCCAGCAGTGCCATCGGATCGAGATTGCCCTGGAGCGCGACTTGCGCACCGACGCGGTGCCGCGCGCTGCGCGGATCGGTGGTCCAGTCCAGGCCGAGCGCATCGGCGCCGCTCGCCGCCATCGCCTCGAGCCATTGGCCGCCGCCCTTGGTAAACAGAATGCACGGCACGCGCCGGCCTTCGGCCTCCTTGCGTAGCGCTGCGATGACCTTGCGTGTATACGCAAGCGAGAAGGTCTCGTAGCCGGTGTGGCTCAAGGTGCCACCCCAGGTATCGAAGATCATCACCGCCTGTACGCCAGCTTCGATCTGCGCATTCAGGTAATCCGTTACGGCCTGGGTATTGACCGCGAGAATCTGGTGCACCAGATCCGGGCGCGTATAGAGCATCGTCTTCAGCGTGCGCCAGTCATCGCTGCCCGAACCCTCGACCATGTAACAGGCGAGCGTATACGGGCTGCCAGAGAACCCGATGAGCGGAACCCGCCCGCCGAGTGCGCTGCGGATTTCGCGTACCGCGTCGAGCACGTAGCGCAGCTCGCGCGCGGGATCGGGCGCCGCCAAGCGCGCAATCGAGGATTCGTCGCGCAGCGGCCGCGCGAACCTCGGGCCCTCGCCCGTGGTGAACTCGAGACCGAGGCCCATTGCATCGGGCACCGTGAGAATGTCGGAAAACAGGATCGCCGCATCGAGCGGGAAGCGCTCGAGCGGTTGCAGCGTGACCTCGGTCGCGAGTGCGGGTGTCTTGGCGAGCGCCAGAAAGCTGCCCGCGCGGGCGCGCGTCGCCTTGTACTCCGGCAGGTAACGGCCAGCCTGGCGCATCAGCCACAACGGCGTGTACGGCGTCGCCTCGCGGGCGAGCGCCCGCAGCAACGTATCGTTTTCGAGGTTGCCGCGCGAGGTCATCGCTGCATCAGCGTTTCGGTCAACGTGCGCCACTCGGCGCTGCTGACCGGCGTGATCGAGAGGCGGTTGCCCGGACGCAGGATCCACATCTTTGCAAGCGCGCGGTGCGCGCGCAGCTCGGCGAGGGAAACGAGACGGGTCTTCTTCACGCCGCGCACGTCGACGTTGAACCAGCGCGGCGCCTCAGGCGTCGCTTTCGGGTCGTAGGTGGGACTCTTGGGATCGAACTGCGTCGCGTCGGGGTAGGCGCGCGAGGCGACGGCTGCGAGGCCCGCAATGCCCGGTTCCGCGCAGCTCGAGTGGTAGAACAGCACGCCGTCGCGCGCGCGCATCTCGTCGCGCATGTAATTGCGCGCTTGATAGTTGCGCACGCCGCTCCATGCGGTCCGCCGCCCGGGCGCCGCGAGCAAACTGTCGATCGAGCACTCGTCGGGCTCCGATTTCATCAACCAGTACTGCATGCCAGGCCGATTGTAGAGACTCGCGAGAAGTGGGAAAGGAAGGGCCGCGTACAGCGCGAGGGAAGCATGCTTCCCTCGCGCTCGATGGGGTGCCCCCCGCACATGCCGGTGGGCTCGGATCCCGAACCCTGCAGATCAGGGTGGTCGCTTACCGGTCACCTCAGGTTCGTCCGGCACGCCAGGCGTGGGACGATCACAACGGCAACACAAAAGGCTGCAACCAAGGGACGCTATCGGCTCGGAAAATATGAGCCCGATCGTACACAGCAGGGGACAAAGATCGGCTTACGGCCACAACGTATCACGTCCACGCGGCGGTGGCGTCGCCGGCTCGGTCCGCAAAACCGAGATTTAGAAGAGCTTTTCCTGCTGGGCGAGCGCGGTGTCGAGCTTCGCCTCGATGGAGGAGATTCTACGCTTGACCTGTCCGACGTCCAAGCCGCCGCCGAGCTTCACGCTCAGCAGTTCGTGCGCGATGTTGAGCGCCGCCATCACGGCGATACGCTCGGTGCCGCTCACCTTGCTGCTCTTCTTGATCTCGCCCATCTTGCCGTCGAGATAGGCCACCGCCTGCAGGAGCGCCTCGCGCTCGTCCTTGGTGCAGGTGACACGGTAATTGCGTCCAAGCAGCGTGACTTCGATGCTACTTTCGCCGGCGTCTGCCATCGGCCGTGGTCCTCGGCGTCAGCCCGGTAGCCGGGAGAGGAGCTGCGCGAGCCTCGCCTTGGCGATGTCGATTTTCTCGTTCAGCCGCTTGCCGTCGCTCTGTGCGCTGGCTAACTGTTGCCGCAGGACGACGTTCTCCTCACGCAGCCGCTCGCACAGGGAGACGAACTGCCCGACCTTGGCATCGAGCCCATTAAACTCCGAATCCACCCGCGGACTATGTTTCAATTTTCACATTGCGTCAAGAAATAAGGCCATGTTCTGCATGTGTTTCCTAACCATTGGCCGGGCTGGCGGAAACTGCAAAATACTGTGCGGATGAGGCCTTAAACCCTCCCGTTACCCCGTCGGGGACACGGAATCCAAAGGTGGTCGGGGGCGCAGGCAGGCGGCACGCGACCGCGCCCGCGCGCTGCTCGAGCGCTTCTAGCGCGTGCCGGCTAGGGCCGCCGCGCGTTGCGTTGTGCGCGCGCAGCGTCGAGGATGACGCACAGACGTTCGGCGCCGTCGAGAACGCGGGGCGTATGACGCTGCAGGAGATCGGGCGGCATTGCGTAGAGCTGGCCGTCGGCAACTGCGCGAAGCTGAGGGAAGTTGTTCCAGGCATCCAGCCAGACGGGGCGCGCCCCGCTTGCACCGCTCGTGATGATGACCCCGGGATTCGCTACCAACACCGCCTCGCGGTCGATTTCCGGTGCGATGAGCGGCAGTTGTGCGAACACGTTCGTTCCCCCGCACAGGTTGATGACCCGGCTGATGAGGTGAGCCCCATTCACCGTAACGATCGGTCGATCCCAGACTTGGTAGAACACGCGCACGTTGGTGCGTGCAGCATGCTGGCGTTCGAGTTGACTCGCGCGTACTCGAAAGGCTTGCGCGGCCTCGCGCGCGACGGACATGCGTCCGGTCAGCGTGCCGAAACGCTCGATGGTGCGCGGTATGTCCTCCAGCGTGCGTGGTTCGGACCGATAGGTCGGCAGGCCAAGCGCTTCCAGCCGGTCGATGGCGCGGCGCGTTGCGGCCTGCGGCCAGGCGACGATGAGGTCGGGTCGGAGCGCAAGCACCGCCTCGAGATCGACCCCGGCCGCGCTCGCGACGCGCGGCAACGCTTTCGCAGCTGGCGGATAGTCGCTGTACGCGCTCGCCCCCACCACCTGCGATCCCGCACCGGCAGCGAACAGCAGTTCGGTGAGGTGGGGCGCCAGGCTGACGATGCGTTGCGCGGGCGCAGCGAGCCGCAACAGCTTCCCGTAGTCGTCACGCACCGCAATCGCGGCGTCGGCATCGGCGTGCGCGAACGGCGCCCAAAGGATGACGCATATCAACCAAACAGAACGCATAGGATCGGATAGTATTCCGCTGTCGTCGGCGAATGCCGGTGGCAGAAAAGCTGCACGGTGTCCGCGGCGCGCGTCTTGCGTCGCGGGTGAAACGGGAAACGGGTGCGCGCAGGCCATTCTGCGCAATGCCCGTACTGCCCCCGCAACGGTAAGCGAGCGGGGTGTCTCAACAGGCCACTGCGTGGCACCGCAACGGTGCGCGTGGGAAGGCGAGGCGCCCCAGGGGATACGACCCTCTCGCGAGTCCGGAGACCGGCCGCGCAGCGCAATGGTCAACCGTAGTCGGGCGTCGGGTGGACGCCGGGGAGGAAGACATGCGCCACGCAGTGGTTTTCTGGTCCGTTGTTTCGGCCATCGGTCTCGCGTCCTTGTTTAACGTCGCGCCCGCGCGCGGCGACGATGACGCTGTCATCATCACCGCACCGCGTTTCGAAGAGGATGCGAGGCGCCTGCCGGCGAGCGTGACGGTCCTCGACGCCGAGGACATCGCGCGAAGCGCCGCGCGCACCCTGCCGGAACTGCTTTCGGAGCAAGTCGGTATCAACACCCGCGACCTCTTCGGCAACAATGCCGCCGCCGCGACGGTCGATCTGCGCGGCTACGGCATCACCGCTGCGCAGAACACGCTCATCTTGCTCGACGGCAAGCGCGTGAACGACTTCGACCTCTCGGGCGTCCAGTGGTCGGCAATTCCGCTGTCGAACGTCCAGCGCATCGAGATCATGCGCGGTACCGGGGCCGTGCTGCATGGCGACGGCGCCTCGGCGGGCGTGATCAACATCATCACGCGATCGCCGCTCAAGCAGGGGCCGGTGTTCGAGGCCAGCGGCCGTGTGGCGAGCTACGACACCGTCGAGGGACAACTCTACGGCAGCCTCGTGACCGATACCCTCGGCGTCAATGCAACGCTGTATGGCTATCAATCGAGCGGTTATCGCGACAATAACCGCAACGAACAGAACAATGCGACCGCAAATCTGCGCTGGGGGCTCGGCGAAGGCGCGCTCGACCTGCATTTCGGTACCGATCGGCAGACCCTGCGCCTGCCCGCCGGTCGGCTGGTGCGGCCGTCGACCGGGCTCGACCAGTACAGCAATGACCGGCGGGGAACGAACACCCCGGACGACTACGCCGATCGCGACGGCAACCGCGCGGCGGCGACGTTCAGTCAGCGCATCGGCGAGGCGGAGTTGCTGATCGGCCTCGACTACCGCGACAAGGACCTGCGCAGCTTCGCGCTGCTCGGCGGATTCGCGCAGACCCGCGATGATGATCTCAACCTGACCTCGTTCACCCCGCGGCTGCGCTTTCCGTTTGCGACCGGCGCCGTTCGCCATCGGCTGACTGTCGGCGCGGACTGGTATCGCTGGCGCTACGACTCGAGCCGCAGCGACCAGCCCGCGAATCTTGCGCGGCCGATCAACCGGGTGAACGTGAGCCAGGACGTCGAGGCCTTCTACCTGCAGGACATGATCGACCTGTCGGCGGTGACGCGTCTTACGCTCGGCTGGCGCTGGGGTCAGGCGAAGTATGCGGCCTCCGATACGGTGGATACCGGCGCGCCCGGATGCTTTTTCTGCGCGGCTGCGCCGCCCACGCAGGAAACGCAGCGCCAGGACGCGTGGGAAATCGGGCTGCGCCACGCACTCGATGGGTCCTGGAGTCTGCTCGCGCGCGCCGGGCGCAGTTATCGCTTCGTAAACGCCGAGGAGATCTACGAGTTCGACCCGATTGGTGCGCCGCAATTTCAGCTCCTCGACCCGCAGCATGCGATCACCTACGAAGCCGGCGTCGAATGGCGGCGGCGCACGCTGTCGACCCGGGCGATGCTGTTTTATACCGACATCACCGACGAGATCCACCTCGATCCGTTCACCAGCGGAATCGGCAATCGCAACCTGCCGCCGTCGCGCCGCCGCGGGCTCGAGTTGGAGGCGCGTTGGCAGCCGGCACCAGCCTGGCAGCTTGGCGGGGCCTACGCCTACACCGATGCGCGCTTTCTCGAGGGCGTGCTGCCCGGCGGGCCGTTCGCAATCGTCACCAACCTGAATCTTGCCGGCAAGCGCGTGCCGCTGGTGCCCGAGCACAAGCTGAACCTGTCCTTCGCCTGGGACTGGGATGCGCGCACACGCCTTTCCGGCATGGTGACCGCAGTGAGCAGCCAGACCATGGACAACGACGAGGCGAACACGCTCGGCACCAAGATCCCGGCCTACACGGTGGTCGACCTGAAACTCGCGCACGGGTTCACCTGGGGACGCCTCGCGCTCACGGTCAACAACCTGTTCGACGAAGACTATTACACCTATGCGGTGCGCAGCGCCTTCACCACGGATCTGTATTCGGTCTACCCGCTCCCCGGGCGCACCGTCGGCGTGACAGCCGAGTTTCGCGCGGACTGACCGGTCGCGACCGCGCCGCCTGGCAACCCTGCGGCAGCGCCGACCACTCACCGGTGGGGTGGCGGCGTGCATGCTATCTTGACCGCATGCTCAAGGATGCGGTCCCGCAGTTGCGCACAGGACGCACAGCGTCATGAGCGCGAAGCGCCGGCTTGCGATCGTGCGCCAGCGTTACGCGCCCTTTGGCGGCGCCGAGCGCTTCATCACGCGTGCGCTGCCCGCGCTCGAGGCGGCGGGTACCGACGTGACACTGATCGCGCGCAGCGCCGAAGGCTGGGATGCCCGGCGCGTATTGCGCGTCGACCCGTTCTTTGCCGGGCGGCGGTCGCGCGACCGATCATTTGCGCGCGCAGCGCGCGCGGCGTGGCGCCGCCAGGGATTCGATCTCGTGCAGTCCCATGAACGCATACCGGGCTGCGACATCTACCGCGCAGGCGACGGCGTGCACCGGCGCTGGCTCGACATTCGCGCGGCACGCGCCTCGGTCTTCGCGCGCGCAGCCCTCGACCTGTCGCCCTATCATCGCTATGTCTGCGCGGCGGAGCGGGCGATGTTCGAGCACCCGCGGCTGCGCGCGGTGATCTGCAACTCGCGCATGGTGCGCGAGGAAATTCTGCATGGCTTCCGCATCGAAGCCGAGAAGCTGCACGTGATCTATAGCGGCATCGACCTCGATCAGTACAACCCCGGGGCGGTGCCGGCCTGGCGCGGCAGCACGCGCGGCGAGATCGGCTGCGGGCCGCGCGACACGGTGTTTCTGTTCGTCGGCACGGAGTTCAAGCGCAGGGGCCTTGATACCGCGATCGAGGCGCTCGCGCACGCGAGTTCGCAGGCGTTCTGGCTCGTCGTCGTGGGGCAGGATCGCGACGCGCCGCGTTTCGAGGCCCAGGCGCGGCGCGCGGGCGTGGCGGCGCGCGTGCGCTTCGTCGGCGCGCTCGAGGACGTGCGGCCGTACTATGCGGCGGCCGATTGCTTCCTGCTGCCGAGCCGCTATGACCCCTTCCCGAACACCGCGCTCGAAGCGCTGGCGATGGGCGTTCCGGTGATCGTGAGCGAACGCTGCGGCGCCGCGGAAGTCCTCGGCGAGCGCGGCGGCGGGTTCGTTTGCCCGGCGGACGATACGATGGACCTCGCGCGCTGGATGCATCAGGCCGATCGCGCTGTGCGCGGCGGCGAAATCCAGCGCGAGGCGCGCGCCACCGCGGAGCGTTTCAGCAGCGATGCGATGGCGCAGCAACTCGTTGCGCTGTATGCACAGCTTGCAGCGCCTGCGAGGACCTGACGCGGTGCGCGTCGCCTTTGCCATTGCGCTGCTCGTCGCCTGGATCGGCGCCTGGGCGGCGACCGATGACGAGCTCGCGGCGCTGATGCAGCAGGCGATGCGTGGTGACGCGCAGGCGCGCTCGACGCTCGAAGACAACGCGCGCGCGGGAAACGTGACCGCCGCGCACCTGCTCGGACATCTGCACCTGCGCGGTAAGGGCGTGCTGCGCAGCGATTCGAAAGCCATTGAATGGTTCGACCGCGCCGCGCAGCAGGGCCACGTCGAATCAATGCACAACCTGGGCGTCATCCATGAACGCGCGCCGAAGGCGAAGCGCGACCTCGAGGCCGCGCGCCGCTGGTATCGCGCCGCAGCCGAGGCCGGGTTTGCGCGCGCGCAGGCGAATCTCGGACAACTGCTTGCCGATGGCCGGGGCGGGGCGGCCGATCTTGTCGAAGCGCGCGCCTGGATCGAGAAGTCTGCGCTGCAGCGCGAGCCGCGCGGGCAGTACCTGCTCGGCATGCTGTTTCTCGAAGGGCGCGGCGCCAAGAAGGATGCGGAACAGGCCCTGCGTTGGCTGCAGGTGGCAGCCGACGGCGGGGAGCGCGATGCGCAATACCAACTCTCGCTTCTCTATGGCAGCGGGACGGGGGTGCAGAAGGACGACCAACGCGCGCTCAAGTGGCTGCACGCGGCCGCGCAGCAGAATCAGGTGAAGGCGCAGTACACGCTCGCTGCGGTGTACGCCGGCGGGTTGTACGGCGTGCCGCGCGACGACAAGCAGGCGATCGTCTGGCTGCGCAAAAGCGCGCGCCTGGGGTACGCGGAAGCCGAGTACGCGCTCGGCCTCGCCTATGCCGAGGGACGTGGGGTGAAGAAAGACGCGAGCGAGGCCTACGGCTGGCTGCTGAACGCCGCAAAGCAAGGCCATCCGGCAGCCAGCGCCTACGTGCAGCGTATCCAGGCGCAGGTCCTTGGTTCGTCGGCGAAGGGGGACGGTACACCGACCCCGGCGCCGAATCCGGGCGCGGCAGCCGGCGCGCAGACCCCTGGTGCCAAGGATGGACCCGCTGCCGGCGCCACCGGCACCCAATGAGCAGCGCCGTCCCGAGCAGTCGCGCGCTGTATCGCCGGCTCCTTTCCTACGTGCGGCCGCACGCGAAGGTTTTCGGCTTCGCCGTGTTCGGGATGATCATCGCCGCCGCAACCGAGCCGCTGTTTCCGGCGATGATGAAGCCGCTGCTCGACGGCGGCTTCGCGCGTGGCGCCGACCCGATTCTTCCGCCGCTCGCGTTCGCCGCCGCGATTATCGCGGTCTTCGTCGTGCGCGGCATCTTCGTCTTCGCTTCGAACTACGGCATGTCCTGGGTCGCGCACCGTGTGGTTCTCGACCTGCGGGGGGCGATGTTCGGGCGTCTGGTGCGTTTTCCGACGGCGTACTACGACGAGCACAGTTCGGGCACGCTGCTCTCGAAGGTGACCTACGACGTAACCAACGTGACCGCGGCGGCGACCTCGGTGCTGACCGTGATCGTCAAGGACACGGTGGTCATCGCCGGCCTGCTGGGCTGGCTGTTCTATCTCAACTGGAAAATGACCTTGATTGCGCTGACCGTCGCGCCCGCGATGGCGTGGGTCGTTCGCGCGACCGCGGGACGGCTGCGCAACATGGCGCGCATGACGCAGCGCTCGATGGGCGAGCTGACGCACGTCCTCGAGGAGACGATCGAGTGTCACAAAGTAGTCAAAATCTACGGCGGCCAGGACTACGAAGCCTCGCGTTTCGGGCAAGCGAGCCAGCGCCTGCGCGGCTATTTCATGCGCTTTACCGTGCCCGAGGCGCTCGCGACGCCGGCAAGCAATTCGCTCGCCGCGGTGGCGGTCGCACTCATCGTCTACGTCGCGCTCCAGGAGTCGATCGAAAACCGTGCCACGGTGGGCGAATTCGTCTCGTTCATCACCGGGATGCTGATGCTGATTGCACCGGTGAAGCGCCTGACCGGGGTGAATGCGGCGCTACAACGCGGGCTTGCGGCGGCCGAAAGCGTATTCGGGATGATCGACACGCCGGTCGAGGAAGATCGCGGTACGGTGAATCTCGCCCAGGTGCGGGGCGACATCGCCTTCGAGCATGTGACCTTTACCTACCCGTCGCGCAGCGAGCCGGCCTTGCACGACATCGACCTGCAGGTGCGGCCCGGGGAAACCGTCGCCCTCGTCGGCGGTTCGGGCGGCGGCAAGACGACGCTCGTCAACCTGCTGCCGCGCTTTTACGCCCCGGACGCGGGCCGCATCCTGCTCGACGGTCACGACCTGCAAAGCCTGACGCTGGAAACCCTGCGCGCGAACGTCGCCGTGGTGAGCCAGGAAGTGGTGCTGTTCAATGACACGATCTACGCCAACATCGCCTACGGCCGGCTGAGCGGCGCGAGCGAGGCCGAGGTGATCGCCGCGGCGGAGGCGGCACATGCGATGGACTTCATCCGCGAAAGCCCCGCAGGCCTGAAAACGCAGATCGGCGAGAACGGCCTGCGGCTCTCGGGCGGACAGCGCCAGCGCCTCGCGATCGCACGCGCCCTGTTGCGCGATGCGCCGGTGCTGATTCTCGACGAGGCCACCTCGGCGCTCGATTCCGAGTCCGAGCGCCACGTGCAGGCCGCATTCGACACCCTGATGAAGGGCCGCACCACCCTCGTCATCGCGCACCGCCTGTCGACCATCGAACATGCCGATCGCATCGCGGTCCTCGAGCGCGGGCGGATCGTCGAGGTGGGCCCGCACACCGAACTGCTCGCACGCGACGGCGTCTACGCAAAGCTCTACCGCATCCAGTACGCCACCCAGCGCGCGGCGGCCTGAGGCCTGCGCGGTACTTGCCGCGCAGCCGGCGCCTCGGCTACACTCCCGTCAAACAATGTTTTACGTGCGTCGTAACGTGACTGCGGAGGTGTGCGATGCTGAAGACGATCACCAAGGTGGGCAATTCCCAGGGGCTCATCCTGGACGCTGCGCTGATGGATCTGACGGGACTTCGGATTGGCGACCAGGTCGACGTCAACCTGGCAGCGGGCGGGACGATCATTCTGACGCCGATTCGCAAGGGCCCGTCTGCGGACGAGGCCAGCGCGACCGTGCGTAAGACCGTCAAGGACTATCGCCGGACGCTGCGCAAGCTCGCGTGAACGCCTCGCCGGACGATTGCGTCCACCTGACGGTGGATATCGTCAAGGAAATCCATGCGGCGGTCATCGATGCGTACGGCGGTGCGCAGGGCCTGCGCGACGAAGCGCTGCTGTCTTCCGCGGTCGCGGCGCCTCAGGCGACCGTCGGCGGGCAATCGCCGTACGCGGACCTCATCGAAGTGGCGGCGGCGTACCTTTTCTACCACTGCCGCAATCACGCGTTTGTCGACGGCAACAAGCGCGTCGCAATGTCCGCAGCGATCGTCTTTCTGCGTCTAAACGACATCGAGCCGGCGCCCGACGGACCTGATTGGGAAGCCCTGATGCTCGACGTCGCCGCCTCGCGCATCGATCGCGAGCAGACGACCGCGCGGCTGCGCAAGCTGCTCGGCGCGCGACGGCGGCGCAAGTGAAGCTGCTCGCCATCGTGCATGCCGCTGGCTAGGCGCTAGAATCGCCAGGCATGATTCTCGTCACCGGCGGCGCCGGATTCATCGGCTCCAATTTCGTCCTCGACTGGCTCGCGCAGTCGGACGAAGCCGTGGTCAATCTCGACAAGCTGACCTACGCCGGCAATCGGGCGAACCTCGCCGCGCTCGAGGGCGACGCGCGCCACGTTTTCGTCCACGGTGACATCGCCGACCGTGCGTGCGTGTCCGCGCTGCTCGCGCGCCACCGGCCCCGCGCCATCGTGCACTTCGCGGCGGAAAGCCATGTCGACCGGTCGATCCATGGGCCCGCCGATTTCGTGCAGACGAATGTCGTCGGCAGCTTCGCGCTGCTCGAGGAGGCGCGCGCGTATTGGGGCGGGCTGAAGGATGCCGCGCGCGAATCGTTTCGTTTCCTGCAGGTATCGACCGACGAGGTCTACGGCTCGCTCGGCCCGGCCGATCCCGCGTTCACCGAGACGACTGCGTACGCGCCGAACAGCCCCTACGCCGCGTCGAAGGCGGCCGCCGACCACCTGGTGCGCGCCTACTGCCATACCTACGGTCTGCCGACACTGACGACGAACTGCTCGAACAACTACGGCCCTTACCAGTTTCCCGAGAAGCTAATCCCGCTCATGATTACCAACGCGCTTGCCGGAAAACCGTTGCCGGTCTATGGGGATGGCGAGAACATGCGCGACTGGCTCTACGTGGGCGATCATTGCGCCGCGGTGCGCACGGTGCTCGAGCGCGGGCGGGTCGGCGAGTGCTACAACATCGGCGGCGAGGCCGAGATGAAGAACATCGACGTGGTGAAAACGCTCTGCGCGCTGCTCGACGCGCTGCGGCCGTCCGCGGCGGGCTACGGCGCGCTCATCAGCTTCGTGCGCGACCGACCGGGACACGACCGGCGCTACGCGATGGATGCGGGAAAGATCCGCACCGAGCTGGGCTGGCGCCCGGCGGAATCGTTCGAGTCCGGGCTGCGCAAGACCGTCGCCTGGTATCTGGACTACGAAGCCTGGGTGGCGAACGTCACGAGCGGCGCCTACCGCGAATGGGTCGAACGCAACTATGCCGCGCGCTGAGGTGGGGTCTGACCCCATCGGGGTCAGACCCCTTTTCGCTTCTAACGATGGAATCGCTTGAAATGAAAGGCATCATCCTCACCGGCGGCTCGGGCACACGCCTTTACCCTGCGACAACGTGGG
>JAQBBQ010000298.1:0-31769 GCA_032125995.1 Betaproteobacteria bacterium
AGCACCTTTCTTGCCACCAGGAACGTCGCCCAGATCGCACTCCAGGTGGTGAACGAATCGATGTAGGGAAAATTTGCGTCGGTGAATCTCTCGAGCAGAAATCCCGACGTAAAACTCATCGCAATAATGACTGCAATTGCGACGAGATGAAGGGATCCGGGCCAGACCGACACCGGAAGCTCGGTGTTACCGGCTTTGCCGAAATACCACATCTACCCGGCGATCAACGTCAATCGCTCGGGCACGCGGCGCGAGGAGTTGCTGATCGACGGGCCGATCCTGCAGAAGGTCTGGGTGCTAAGGAAACTCCTCTACCCCATGGACGAACTGGAGGCAGCTGAATTCCTCATCGACAAGCTGCGCGCGTCGAAGAACAACAACGACTTCTTCGACAGCATGCGGCGCGGCTAAGGACGGGCGGCGCGGCTACCGACCCGTTGAATAACGCCTTGATTCGCGTATAATTCGCGCCTTTTCACCCGCCCCATTTCTTCCTAGGGCCGATCGCACATGAAATCCGGCATCCATCCTGCATACCACCCGGTGATCTTTCTCGACACGGCGTCGAACCACGCCATCCTGAGCTGCTCGACGATCGACACCAAGGGCCGCGAAACCATGAAATGGGAGGACGGCAACGACTAC
Organism: Betaproteobacteria bacterium; assembly: GCA_032125995.1. Classification (GTDB taxonomy): domain Bacteria; phylum Pseudomonadota; class Gammaproteobacteria; order Burkholderiales; family SG8-39; genus SG8-39. Next base: position 646 of record JAQBBQ010000298.1, read on the forward strand.
CCGGTCGTCAAGGTCGAGGTCTCGTCGGAGTCGCACTCGTTCTACACCGGCAAGCAGAAACTCGTCGATACCGCGGGACGCGTCGAGCGCTTCAAGCGCAAGTACACGCGTTCGAAGAAAACGGCCGAACCGACCGCCTGAGCGGCCGCGGCGGTCAGCGCAAGGGCGGCGGCGGCCGCCCTTTTTTTTCGCCGGTCCCCAGCCCTTAAAATCGCCGCATGCTCCCCCGTCTGACGCTACCGCTGTCGAAGACGCTGCTGGCGCTGCTCGTCATCGTGTTCGCGGCGACCGGGCTGCTGACGCACGACCCGTGGAAAACGCTCGACGCGATCAGTATCGAGATCGCGCACCAGATGGTGACGCGGGGCGACTGGCTGGTGCCGCATCTCGCGGGTGAGCCCTGGATGGCGCAGTCGCCGCTCTATCACTGGGTCGGCGCGGCGCTCGGGATCTTCTTCGAGCCGCTGCTTCCCTTTCACGCCGCGGTGCGCCTCGCGAGTGCGCTGTTCACGCTCGCAGCACTTGCCGGCGTGTACTTCGCGGCGCGCGCCTGGTACCGACCCGAGGTGGCGGATTCCGTCGACCCGCTGGCGCGGCGCGCACCCGCGGCGTCGGCACTGCTCCTGCTCGTTGGCGCGGTCGGCCTGTTCCTGCACGCGCACGAAGCCACGCCCGAACTCGCGGCGATGGCCGCAGTGGCCGGCGTGCTCGCCGCGACGCCGCACGCGCTCGAGCGGCCGCTGCGCGCCGGGGTCGGCGCCGGCCTCGGTCTTGGTGCGGGCCTGCTCGCCACCGGTCTGGTCGTGCCCGCTGCGATGCTGTGCGCGTTGATCGCGACCGCCCTCGTCTCCCCCGACTGGCGCAACGCGCGCGCGGCGCGCTTCCTCTGCGTGAGCGTCGTGGTCGCCACCGCCGTCGCCGCAGCCTGGCTCGTGCCGCTCGCGGCGCGCGACGCCGCGCTGATTGCGCAATGGTGGCGCGAATCGGCCACGCCCGAGGGCGAATTGTTCGAAAACCTGCGCTACTTGATTGTCGTGCTGAGCTGGTCGTCGTTTCCGGCCTGGCCGCTCGCGCTCTGGACGCTGTGGTCCCGGCGCCGGCGGCTGCGCGCGGCGGCGCTGTTCTTCCCAGCGGCGGCGAGCCTGCTGCTCTTCGTCGGCGTTGCCGTCGCCGGGCCGCCACGCGAGCTCGCGTTCATCGTCGTCCTGCCGGCCTTGGCCCTGCTCGCCACCCCGGGGGCGCTTTCGCTGCGCCGCGGCGCGGCGGCAGCGCTCGACTGGTACGCAATGATGACCTTCAGCTTCTTCGGCATCCTGGTCTGGGTCGGCTACAGCGCGCTGGTGCTCGGCGTGCCGCGCAAGCTCGCCGAGAACGCGAGCAACATGGCGCCCGGCTTCGTCGAGCGCTTCGACGCCTTTGGATTCAGCGGGGCGGTGCTGTTCTCGCTCGCCTGGCTCCTGTTCCTGGTTCGATTGCCGCGCTCGGCAACGCGCGGCGTGACGCGCTGGGCGGCCGGGATGACGTTACTGTGGGGAACGTTTGCCACGCTGTACATGCCGTGGGCCGATTACCAGAAGAGTTATCGCACGGTCGCGTTGCAGTTGAATTCGCGCGTTCCGCCGGGCGCGGCCTGCGTCGCAGGGCGTTTTCTCGGCACCACCCAGCGCGCAGCGCTCAGCTACCACGTGGCCCTGGTCACCCAGCCCTACGATCCCACCCACCCCGAAGCCTGTCCGGTGGTCCTCGTGCAGGGCAGCCCCAAGCACGAACTCGATCAACCCGGCGCGCGCTGGGATAAGCTGGCCGACGTCGGCCGTCCCGGCGACCGCGCCGAGCGCTTTCGCCTTTACCGCCTCGTCAGATAAGCCAGTCATTCCGCTCCCCCGGTCATGCGTGACGCCGTGACGCGATGAACACTCGCTCGCCGACTGACTGCCCCGCATGGGACGAACTCAGTGCGCTCGCTCCTGAATGGGGCGGCGCGCAGCTGAAAGCGGTGCTTGCTTCCGATCCAGGGCGCGCAGCCGCGCTTACTGCCGAAGCGCCCGGGGTACGGCTCGATTTCGCCCGCCAGCGGCTCGACGCGGCAGTGCTGGCGACGCTCGTGCAGCTCGCCGCGCAGCGCGACCTTCCCGCCTGGCGTGCCGCGCTGCTCGCGGGCAAAGTCGTCAACGACACGGAGGACCGGCCGGCCTGGCACACCGCGCTGCGTGCGGGCAATGCCGCGCCGCCCGAGGTGCGTGCCGCACTCGAGCAGATGGGCAGGCTTGCCGGACGCCTGCGTAGCCGCGCCTGGCACGGCGCAACCGGCCGTCCGATCGAGCGCATCGTGAACCTCGGTACCGGCGGTTCGGACCTCGGGCCGCGCCTCCTGGTCGATGCGCTTGCCGAGACCGCGACGCCGGCGCTGCGCATCGGCTTCGTGGCAAACGTCGATCCGGTGGACCTCGACCGCGCCCTGCGCGACGCCGTCCCGGAAACGACGCTGTTTGTCGTCGTCTCGAAGACCTTCACCACGCAGGAGACGATGGAAAACGCGCGCGCCGCGAAGGCCTGGCTCGTGCGCGGCCTGCCGGCCGGCGCAGCACTCGAGCCGCACCTCCTCGCGGTGAGCGCCAACGTCGACGCCGCGCGCGCCTTCGGCGCGTCCGAGGTGTTGCCGATGTGGGACTGGGTCGGCGGACGCTATTCGCTGTGGTCGCCCGTGGGCTTCAGCGCGATGGCCGCAATCGGCGCAGACGCCTTCGCCGAGTTGCTCGCCGGCGCCGGCGAGATCGACCATCACTTTGCCCACGCCGCATTCAAGCGCAACGTCCCGGTCCTGATGGCGCTGGCCGGTGTATGGAATATCAACTTCCTCGGCGCCGCGACGCATGCCGTGCTGCCCTACTCGAGCGCGCTGCGCCTGCTGCCCGCCTACCTGCAGCAGCTCGAGATGGAATCGAACGGCAAACGCGTCGACCGTGCCGGCCGCGTGGTCGATTACGCGACCGCGCCCGTAATCTGGGGCGCCGAAGGCAGCGTCGGCCAACATTCCTTTCACCAACTGCTGCACCAGGGCACCCAGGTGGTGCCCGCCGATTTCATCGTCTTCGGGGAGGCGCCTGGCGATCCGCGACGGCGCGCAATCCTCGCCGCGCACGCGGAGGCCCAGGCCGAAGCGCTCGCGTGCGGGCTAGACGACCCGGCGCTGCCGGCCTACCGTCGCTACCCCGGGAGCCGGCCCTCGAGCACCCTGCGCCTCGAGCGGCTCGATGCGCGCAACCTCGGCCGGCTGATCGCCCTGTACGAGCACAAGGTGTTCGTGCAGGGTGTGATCTGGAACATCAACAGCTACGACCAGTGGGGCGTCGAGCTGGGCAAGCAACTCGCCAAGGATCTGCTGGACAAGGGCGCGCCGCGAAGTGAATGGCTTAATAGCTGATTCCCTGATTCCCTGATTCCCTGAATTTCCGCATACACGGAGGACCTATGGACCAAGAAACCTTCAACCTCAGCATCCGCAAGTTTCTCAAGATGGTGGGCGTGAGCTCGCAGCGTGAGATCGAGCAGGCCGTCGGCAAAGCACTCGAGCGCGGCACGCTCAAGGGCAGCGAAGCGATACCCGCACGGGTCACGCTGGAAATCCCCTCGCTCGGACTGAAGGTGCCGTTCGACGGCGACATCAAGCTAAAATAGGCGCATCCGGACGAACAAAGTTCGCCGGTGCGCCTGCGGGCGCTAGAACGCACGCGCTGCGGCGTTCAGCGCCCGCTTCTGAGGAGGGTCCACCGCGATGAACAAACCCCGCGAATTCGACCAGACCGTGGTTGCCGAGCTGGCGACGCTGCTCGGCGATCGCGTCACGACCTCGTCCGGCATCCGTGAGCATCACGGCAAGGACGAGTCGTACTTTCCCTACGCCGCGCCCGACGCCGTGGTGTTCCCGCACACGACCGAGGAGGTCCGCGACATCGTGAACATCTGCCACCGTCATCGGGTGCCGATGATCCCTTACGGCGTGGGGACCTCGCTCGAAGGCCATATCCTCGCCGTGAACGGCGGCGTGACGATCGATCTGTCGCAGATGAACCAGGTCCTGGCGGTGAACGAAGAGGATCTCGACGCGGTGGTGCAGGCAGGCGTGACGCGCAAGCAGCTAAACGAGTACATCAAGCACTCGGGGCTGTTCTTTGCCGTCGACCCGGGCGCGGACGCCACCCTCGGCGGGATGGCCGCAACCCGCGCGTCGGGCACCAATGCCGTGCGCTACGGCACCATGCGCGAGAACGTGATTTCGCTGAAGGTGGTTCTGGCCGATGGACGCATCATCCAGACGTCGCGCCGGCCGAAGAAATCGGCCGCCGGCTACGACCTGACGCGGCTTTTCGTCGGCTCGGAGGGCACGCTCGGCATCATCACCGAGGTGACGGTGCGCCTGTACCCCGTGCAGGAGGCAATGTCGGCGGCAGTCTGCGCCTTCGATTCGGTCGACGGCTGCACCAAAACCGTGATCGAGAGCATCCAGGCGGGCATCCCGTTGGCGCGCTGCGACATCGTCTGCGAGAAGACGATCGCGGCAATCAACGCCTATAAAAAGACCGATTACCGCGTTGCGCCGACGGTGTTTTTCGAGTTCCATGGCACGGCGGCTTCGGTGATCGAGCAGGCCGAGTCGGTGCAGGCGATCGCCAAGGAAAACGGTGGCATGGATTTCCAGTGGGCGACCCGACCCGAAGATCGCAACCGGCTGTGGGACGCACGCCATGACGCCTACTTCGCCTGCCTGCAACTGCGACCCGGCTCGCGCGCGGTGTCGACCGACGTGTGCGTGCCGATTTCGCGCCTGGCCGAGTGCGTGCGCGAGACCATGGAAGACGCGAAGAATTATTTTGCACCGGTTCCACTGCTTGGGCATATCGGCGACGGCAACTTCCATCTCATGCTGTTTGTCGATCCGGAGAAGCCCGAGGAGACGGAGATTGCGAAGGCGTTCAACCGGCGCCTGGTGCAGCGCGCGCTCGCGATGGAGGGCACCTGCACCGGTGAGCACGGCATTGGGCTCGGCAAGCAGGCGTCGCTGCGCGCCGAGCTTGGCGATGACGTGATCGCAATCATGCGCGACATCAAGCGCGTGTTCGATCCAGAAAACCTGCTGAACCCCGGCAAAGTGGTGCCCATGTCATGAGCGTGATTACTGCGGAGAAGCGACTCAAGCAACTCGGAATCGACCTCGGCTCGGTGTCCTCGCCGGTTGCGAACTACGTCAACGCGGTGCGCACGGGCAACCTCATGTACCTTTCCGGCAAAGGTCCCCGGGCCGACGCGAGCGGCGTGCGTCCCTGCGGCAAGGTGGGCCGCGAATACACGGTGGAGCAGGCCTATCAGCACGCGCGCACGGTCGGGCTCGACCTGCTCGCGGTGATGCGCACCGAACTCGGCAGCCTTGATCGCGTCAGGCGCGTGGTCAAGCTCCTCGGAATGGTTAATGCGGTGGCGGATTTCGCCGACCATCCGAAGGTGATCAACGGCTGCTCGGACCTGATGGTCGAAGTGCTCGGCGAGCGCGGCCGTCACGCACGCTCGGCAGTCGGTATGGGTTCGCTCCCGATGGGCATCCCGGTCGAGATCGAGGTCATCATCGAGGTTGCGCCGGCGGCGGCGAAGCGCCAGGCGCCTAAGAAAGCGAAGCGCGCGAAGACAAAGCAGCGCCGGCGCTAGCCGGGCGCCTCAGATCGACATCGCGGTGCGGCGGTAGTAGCGCAGCTCCTCGATCGATTCGTGAATGTCGGCCAGCGCCTCGTGCCGGCCGTGCTTTAGAAAGCCCTTGGCCAGGTCCGGACGCCAGCGTCGCACCAGTTCCTTAAGCGTCGACACATCGAGATTGCGGTAATGAAAATGTGCCTCCAGTTTCGGCATCCAGCGCGCGAGAAAGCGCCGGTCCTGGCAGATCGAGTTGCCGCACATCGGCGAGGTCGCAGCCGGGACATGCGCCGCGACGAAGGCGAGCGCACGGCGCTCCACCTCGGCTTCGTCGAGTGTCGCGGCGCGCACGCGCTCGGTCAGCCCGGTTTTGCCGTGCACGCTCCGGTTCCAGCTGTCCATCGCCTCGAGCACCGCGTCGGGCTGGTGGACGACGAATGCCGGGCTCTCGGCGAGGATCGTGAGTTGCGGGTCAGTGATCAGGATGGCGAGCTCGATGATGCGGTCGGAATCCGACTGCAGCCCGGTCATCTCCAGGTCGATCCAGATGAGATTGTTCTGGTCCTGCGCCACCCGCGCCCCTTCTTCTTTATGCGCTTGAAATAGCGCGGTATTCTCTCACAGCACGATGAATCCGACGGTCTTCGGGATGGTTTTCCTCTGCGCGCTCGCGCTCGCCAGCGCGACGCGGCTGTGGCTGATCTCGCGCCAGATCCGCCATGTGCGGGCGCATCGCGCGCAGGTGCCGCGGGCCTTCGCGCAGGCGATCTCGCTCGCCGCCCACCAGAAGGCGGCCGACTATACGATCGCGAAGAACCGCCTCGGCGCGGTCGATCTGCTGGTCGGCGCGCTGGTGCTCGTCGCGTTCACGCTGGGCGGCGCACTGCAGGCGCTGCTCGATCTGTGGTCGCGCGTGTTCGCGCCCGATAGCATCGCCTACGGCACCGCCTTCATCGCGAGCCTCGTCGTGCTGCTCTCGCTGATCGAGCTGCCGGCGACCCTCTACCGGACCTTCGTCACCGAGGCGCGCTTCGGCTTCAACCGCATGACCTTGCGTCTGTTCGTCGCCGACCTTGCGCGCCACGCCGCACTCGGCGCGCTGCTTGGGCTGCCGCTCGTCATGCTGGTGCTGTGGCTGATGGCGCGCGCCGGCCCGCTGTGGTGGCTCGCGGTGTGGGCGGCCTGGGCCGGATTCAACCTCCTCATGCTGGTTGTCTACCCGACCTTCATTGCGCCGCTGTTCAATAGCTTCAAGCCGCTCAGCGATGCTGAGCTTGCCGCACGCGTTGAAGCGCTGCTCACGCGCTGCGGCTTCACCGCCAATGGGCTGTTCGTCATGGACGGCTCGAAGCGCTCGAGCCACGGCAATGCCTATTTCACCGGCTTCGGCGCGGCCAAGCGCATCGTGTTCTTCGACACGCTGCTCACGCGGCTTGCCCCGGCCGAAGTCGAGGCGGTGCTCGCGCACGAGCTCGGCCACTTCCGCCGCCATCACGTCTGGAAGCGGGTGGCGCTGCTGTTCGCGTTCTCCCTCGGCCTGCTGTGGCTGCTCGGCCAGCTCATCGACGTCGAGGGGTTCTACACGGGGCTCGGCGTCACGCGCCCCGGTTCTGCGGTCGCGCTCGTGCTGTTCGTGATGGTCGTGCCCGTGTTCAGCTTCTTCCTGCAGCCGCTCGCGAGCCTGCTGTCGCGCCGGCACGAGTTCGAGGCCGATGCCTACGCCGCGGCGAACGCGAGCGCCGCGGACCTCGTCGCCGCGCTGGTCAAGCTCTACAAGGACAATGCCGCGACGCTGACGCCGGATCCGATCCACTCGGCGTTCTACGATTCGCATCCACCGGCGGCGACGCGGGTCGCGCGATTGCTGTCGGCGACGGGCTGAGGGGCCCTGCGCCTGCGTCCAGCGTAGCGCCAGACCGGAGACAGACGATGAGCGACTTGGCCCAAAAACACTGCGCGCCCTGTGAAGGCGGCGTCGCCCCCTACACGCCGCAAGAGGCGCAGGCACTGCTCAAACAGCTGAAGGGCTGGATCATCGAAGACGGCACGCTGGTAAAGCTCTTCCCCTTCACCAACTACTACCAGACCATGGCATTCGTAAACGCGCTGGCCTGGCTTTCCCACCGCGAGGATCACCACCCGGATCTGGTGGTCGGCTACAACCAGTGCCGCGTCACCTATTCGACCCACGCCATCGACGGCCTGTCGGAGAACGACTTCATCTGCGCCGCGAAGTGCGACGCACTATTCGCGCTTTGAGCCCCTGGTGGCGGGCGCATTGAGTGACAGTGAAGCCGAAGGCGCGCGCTGGGGCGATGTGCTCGCCGGTTTCGGGCGCGACACCCTGGTGCAGACCGACGCCGGCGAGTCGGTTCAGGCACACACGCGCAACCGGCGCATCCAGGCGGTGTGCGGCGACCGCGTCGAGCTTGCGCCATCGGGCGCGGGACGGGCGATCATCGTCGACGTCGCGCCGCGCCGGACGACGTTCGCGCGTTCCAGCGCGCACCGCACCAAGGTGCTGGCCGCGAACGTGACGCAGGTCGCGGTCCTGGTTGCCTGCGAGCCGACTTTTTCAGATGAATTGATGTGCCGTGTCCTGATCGCGGCCGAGCACGCCGGACTGCCCGCGCTCATCGCGCTCAACAAGATCGACCTCGTCGAGCGGCGCGCGGCGGCGCGCGCCCTGCTTGCGCCGTTTCGCGGCCTGGGCTATCCGTTGATCGAATTTTCCGCGCGCAGCGACCCGGAGCCACTGCGTGCCACCCTTCACCGGCAGCGCAGCGTGATCGTCGGCCAGTCGGGGATGGGCAAGTCGACCCTGGTCAAGGCGCTCGTGCCCGAGGCCATCGTTCGCATCCAGGAAATCTCGCGCTTCCTCGACGCCGGCCGGCAGACGACGACCGCCGCGCGCATGTATCCGGTCGACCCGGTAAGCGAGATCGTCGATACGCCGGGGATCTCGGAGTTCGGCCTGGACGGCCTGTCGGCCACCGAGATCGCCGCGGGGTTCCGCGACTTCCAGCCGTTCGCCGGCGCGTGCCGATTCCAGGACTGCCGCCATCTGGCCGAACCGGACTGCGCACTCGACGCAGCGGTTAAATCGGCGCAACTGCATCCGCGCCGCCTCGCCCTGTACCGACGCATCGTTCAGCGCGAGGGTCTGGCATGAAGCGCGTCTTCAGTTCGCACGACCTGATCGCGGTGCATCATGCGCGCAACCTGCTCGACGCCGCAGGCATCCGCGCTGTGGTACGCAATGAGTTGCTGTCCTCCGCGATGGGCGAGTTGCCGCCCGTCGAATGTCAGGCCGAACTTTGGGTGGTCGACCCGGCGAACGCCACAGGCGCCGAGCAAATCCTGCGTGACGGCAGGCTACCCCCCGCCCCGGGCGCGCCGGCGGCCACCCGCTGGCACTGCCCTGGCTGCGGCGAGCCCGCGGAGGCGCAGTTCACGCAATGCTGGCGCTGTGGGGCAACGCGCGACGTGAACGACGATGGCAGTGACGCGCCGCCCGCGCCACTCGCGCCACTCAACCGATGAGATGCCCGAGGCTGAGCAGCAGCAGACCGAACACCCACACGACGAGCGCGCGCCAAAGCAGACCCACGGTGGCATCGAGGAAGCGCCCGTCGGCCTGATCGCCTAGACCAAGGTCGGGGCGCGGCACGATGCCCTCGGGCGTCTGCACGGGCATGCCGAGGCGAACGCCCATCGCGCCGGCCCCGGCCGCAAGCAGCACGCCGTCATTCGGGTCGAGCCAGGCGCGCGCCTGCGTGCGCCAGCAGTAGACCGCATCCTCGAAATCGCCGACCACGGCGAAGGCGGCGGCGCTTAGGCGAACCGCCGGCCAATCGAGCACAAAGATGGCGCGGCGCGCCGTGGCGCCGAACGCGCCGTCTACACCCTGCGCGCCCCAGCGCTTCGCCAGATACACCGCGAGGCGATACAGGATCGCCCCACTCGGTCCGGGCAGCAGCACGTACCAAAGCAGCACGCCGAAGACATGCCGGTGCGAGGCGAGCAGGGCCTCTTCGATGCTGAGCCGGATCACTTCTTCACGGTCACGCTCGGGCACGGTCTCGCCGCGCCAGACGCCGATCAGGTCTCGCGCACGATCGATATCGCCGCTCTTCACCGCGGACTGAATCACGGTAAAGCTGTGGCTGAACTGGCGGAATCCGAGCGTCAGGTAGAGCACGCCGACGTCGAAGATGAAGCCGAGCAGCGGACTCCAGCTCGCCAGCAGCGCATGCAGGCCGATGGCAATGACGACCGCCGGCACGACCGCCAGAAGCCACGCGATCGCGCCCTGCGAAGAGCCGCCCGTGTTCAGGCTGCGCTCGAGTGCGTTGGCGGTGCGCGCAAGCGTGGCCCGAAGCCCCTTGCGCTCGCCGACCGGGCGCCATTGCTCGAGCAGCAGCGCCACGATGATTGCAAGAACGCTCATGATTAATTGGCCGGAAGGCGCTTGAAGATAGCACACTCGGATTGTGCAGAATATTCGGACTGATTGGATTGTTGGGACTGTTCTCCAGCCGCCGGCCGCACCCGGCATGCGCAAGCCTGTGATCGCTTCTGGAACGCTGCAACAAAGATCGAGCAACGCATGGGCAGGATGTACCGCGTCGAAGCGTCGCGGCTTCGCAAGCTGCGGCCGGTCAGCCGTCCGCGGCGATCAGCTGGCGATAAAAATTGACGAGCATCGCGGCAGTCGCGCCCCAGATATAGTGCTCGCCGTAGGGCATCGCGAAATAGCTCACCATGCGGCCCTCGAACTCGCGCTCGTGACGCTGATGGTTGCGCGGGTCGAGCAGGAACGACAGCGGCACCTCGAATACCGCATCCACCTCCTGTGCGTCGGCCTGCAACGAGAACGGCGGTGCGACCACGCCGACGATCGGCGTGATGCGGTAGCCAGTCCGGGTGTGGTACTCGGACAGGGTGCCGATGAGCTCGATTCGGTCGGGCGCGAGACCGATTTCTTCCTGCGTCTCGCGTAGCGCGGTGGCCGCCGGCCCGGAATCCTGCGGCTCGACACGCCCGCCCGGAAAGCTGATTTGCCCCGAGTGCGCCCGCAGGTGCGCGGTGCGCCGCGTGAACAGCACGGTGAGCGACTCGCGCCGCGCGACGATGGGCACCAGCACCGACGCCGGGATGAGCGCCGCGCGCTCCGCGGCCGCGCCGAGATCGCCCGCCAGCGCGCTCGCCGCCAGAGAGCGTGGCGCAGCCGCAAGCCGGCGGCGGATTTCGTCGAGGTCGAGCTCGACGGTGGCGGTCGGTTCCGCCTCTCCGTCGTGAATCAAGGTCGCGCGCATGCCCGATTCAGATTTCGCTTGGCGACCGAGCCTGCGCGCTGCGCCGCTCAGGGAACGAGGATCATCTGCCCAGTGGTCTTACGGCCCTCGAGGTCGCTGTGCGCCTTCGCGGCGTCGGCCAGCTTGTAGCGCGCCGTGATGTCGACCTTCACCTTGCCCGAGAGAACGATGTCGAACACTTCCTTCGCAGTCGCCTCGAGATCCTGGCGCGACGCGATGTACGTGAACAGCGTCGGGCGGGTCACGTAGAGCGAGCCCTTCTGCGCGAGCAGGCCGAGGTTAAGCGGCGGCACCGGCCCCGAGGCGTTGCCGAACAAGGCCAACAGTCCGCGCGGCTGAAGGCAGTCGAGCGAGCCTTCCCAGGTGGTCTTGCCCACCCCATCGTAGACCACCGGCACACCCTTGCCGCCGGTGATCTCCTTCACCCGCTCAACGAAGTTTTCCGTGTTGTACAGGATCGTGTGATCGCAGCCATGCGCCTTGGCGAGCGCCGCTTTCTCCTTCGAGCCGACGGTACCGATTACTGTCGCGCCGAGCGCCTTCAACCATTGGCAGGCGAACAGGCCAACGCCGCCCGCGGCCGCATGGAACAGCACCGTTTCGCCCGACTTCACGGTATGGGTGCGCCGAATGAGGTATTGCGTCGTCATGCCCTTCAGCATGAGCGTGGCCGCCTGCTCGTCGCTGATCCCGTCGGGGATCTTGACCATGCGATCCGCAGGTACGTTGCGCGATTCGCAGTACGCACCGATCAGCCCCGTGTAGGCGATGCGATCGCCCTTCTTGAGTCCCGTGACGCCCGATCCGACCGCATCGACGACGCCCGCGCCCTCATTGCCCGCAATGGCGGGCGGCGACATGGGATACAGGCCCGAGCGCTGATAGGTGTCGATGAAATTGACACCGATCGCCGTGTGGCGGATGCGGATCTGACCTGCACCCGGTTCGCCGACCTCGACATCCTCGAACGTCAGGACCTCGGGTCCGCCCGTCTTGTGAAACCGTACCGCTTTTACCATTGCATTCTCCTTGGCTTCGTCGTTTGTCGACTGTTTCCGTTTTACTACATCACTTTGATCAGCCGCGCTCGCACGCGCCCAATCCGCATTCTTTCGCCGCCGAAGAAACTATTTTGATTCTGGCGCTTCGTCGGCGGGCGGATGGTCCTGTTTCTCGTTCGCCTCCGCCGACGCCCCGCTTTGCATCGCGCGCTGCAGTACCGTCCAGGGCCACAGCATCGCCTGCGCCGCGGCATCGGCCTGGGGCGCACCGCCCGGCCCGGTCGCCGCCGCCCCGCCCGGCAGCGTGCCCGCTGACCGCATCGCTTCGAGCGCCGTCTTCTGCACCTCCAGGCCGGAGATCGACATGCGCACCATGTTCAGGTTCAGCGTCAGCCAGCCCTCGATGGAGCGCAGATCGGCGATGCGCTTTTCGATCTCCCCGGGGTCGAGCGTCGGCATCGCCATTCCCGGCACCGGCAAGCCGAGCGGCCCCCACAGTTTACGGAACATTTCGAACGGGTCCTGCGGGAGTTTCGAATCCGCCATACATCCTCCGTTCAATCGTCCTCAAAGAACATGCGCACCTCGTCGCCTCGGCTCATCGTGTCCTGGTAGCCGAGGTCGATGAGGGCTCGGCAGTAACCCTCCTCGAATAGCAGGTAGCTCGCGAGGTTCGAGCCCGAGCGGCTGAGCGCACCGGTGGGACGCAGGACGAAGCGTACCGTATGCGGCAGTTCATGCAGGAAGCGCACCGCGATCCGCTCGATCGGCTGGGATGGGGCGATGTACAGGACCTTCACCGGGCGCAGCGCGACTTTGCCCGAGCTGAGCGCCTCCGGCGGCAGCATGCTGAGCGTGCGGTTGATGCGCTCGAGGCGCTCGAGGTCGACCATCAGCGTGTCGAGAAAGATGCTGTTCAGCGCATGGCCGGCAATCTGGGCGAGCGACGGATAGACGTTCGAGCGGGCACGCGCGGTGTCCGCGATCTCACGGCCCGTGCCGACGATGAATACGCGGTCTGCGCCCAGGTGCAGCGCGGGGCTGATCGGCGCGATCTGCCGCATCGAGCCGTCGCCGAAGTACTCGCGGTGCACCTTGACCGCCGGAAAGATGAACGGCAGCGCTGCAGAGGCGAGCAGGTAATCACCCTTGAGCGTGACCGCGGCACCGATGCGCTGCTTGCGCTCCCAGCCCTCGACGCCCGGGCCGCCCTGGAAAAACGACACGCTCTGACCGGAGGTGTAGCCCGAGGCCGTGACGCAGATGGCGTAGAGGGCGCCGGCGTCAATATGGGTCTGGATGCGTTCGAAGCGCAGCAGATGGTTGATCGTTTCGCGCAGTGGCGCGTTGTCGAGCAGGGAGACCGGGTTGCGGCGCGAGAGCAGCATCATCGACGCCAGCCAACGTGCACCGCTGCGCGCAATGTGCCCGACGTCGGTGCGATAAATGTGCTCGCAGTGCATGTTCTGCCAGACGTCGACGAGATTCGCCACCGCCGTGCTGAACTCGTCTGCCTGGACCGCGAGGCTGACCGCGTTGATTGCGCCGGCCGAGGTGCCGCAGAGGATCGGAAACGGATTCGCCGCGGGCGCACCGAGCAGCTCGCGCACCGCCTTGAGCACGCCGACCTGATAGGCCGCGCGCGCCCCACCGCCCGTGAGCACCAGTCCTGCGCGCCCACGGCGCGCCGGTTGCGCGCCGTCCTGCACGCGCTCGCCGGGTCCGGCCGGATCAGTCATGTCCGCGCCTGCCTGGCCTAGAACCAGCGGCCCTGCTGGGTCCTGAACGGCTCGTTCACGGTGGTCTCCTAATGCTCGGTGCCACCCTGAACCACGGTGCATCGCGCGGATTGCAGGGGGAAAAAATTATAACGTAGCGACCTTCACGCTCAGCCGATATCACGCTGCATCACGCCACGTCACGCGACAAGCGCCGGCGTGCGTGCCGATCGGCGAACCTATAATGCCGGCAGCATGGTCAAACGTGGCCAATCCGTCTCCCCGATGAATTCGCGCAGCACCTCGGCGGGCGCGCGTGATGTCGCGCGACGCATCGCGGAGATCGGTCCGTTCGAGGTCATGGAGATCCTGTCGCGCGCGCACGCACTGGAAGCGCAGGGGCGACACGTCGTGCATATGGAGATCGGCGAACCCGATTTCACCGCACCGGCGGCGGTCGTCGAAGCCGGGGTGCGTGCGCTGCAGGCGGGCATGACCGCCTATACCAGCGCGCTTGGCATACCGGCGCTGCGCGAAGCGATCGCCGCGCACTACAAACAGCGCTTCGGCGCAGACGTTGCGCCGGCGCGCATCGCGGTCACCGCGGGCGCCTCGGGTGCGCTGCTCCTGACGATGGCGCTGTATGTCGATCGGGACGACGAGGTACTGGTGCCGGATCCGGGTTACCCGGGCTACCGCCATATCGTACGCGCGTTCGAGGGCCGGCCACGCGCGCTGGAGGTAGACGGCGATACGGGATTTCAGCCCACCCTCGAGCGCGTCGCACGCGCCTGGGGTCCGCGAACCGTGGGCCTGGTGCTCAGTTCGCCAGCCAACCCGAGCGGCACGCTGATTGCGGACGCCGAGCTGCGCCGGATTGCCGAGTTCGTCGCTGCCCGTAACGGCGTCCTCATCGTCGACGAGATCTATCAGGGACTGGTGTATGGACGGGCGCCGGCGACCGCGGCGCAGCTGCCCGGTGAAGTGGTTCTGGTCAACAGCTTTTCGAAGTATTTCTGTATGACGGGCTGGCGCCTCGGTTGGGCAGTCCTGCCCGAGCACCGCGTACGCGGCTTCGAAAAGCTTGCGCAGCATTTGTTCATTTGCCCGCCGAGCGTCGCGCAGCACGCGGCGCTGGCTGCGTTCACGCCGGAATCGATCGCCGTGCTGGAGGCACGCCGCGCCGAGTTCGAGGCACGCCGCGACTTTCTCGTTCCCGCGCTGGAGGCGGCCGGCCTGCGGATCCTCGTCCGGCCCGAAGGCGCGTTCTATGTCTATGCAGATTGTTCCGCGCTCAGCGCGGATGCGCGCCAGTTCGCGCTCGATCTACTGGAGCGCGAAGCCGTAGCCGCGACCCCGGGTGCGGACTTCGGCGCCAACGGCACCCACCGGTTCTTGCGTTTCGCCTATACCCGCGCGCTGCCCGAGCTCGAGGAAGGGGCCCGCCGCCTCGCCCGGTTCTGCGCCAGCGCGGCCGCCGTGTAACCCTGCACCCTGCACCCTGCACCCTGCGCGCGGCGCGGCTCAGGCCTCGCGCCGCGAACGCGCGAGCACCTTCTGGAGTCGCGCGCGCTCGGCAAAGACCTTGCGCGCGTAACGCGTGTCCGTATCGTCGAGCGCTCCGGCGTACATTTGAAGCGCTGTTTCCATGTCCCCGTACCGGCGCCGGTACTCGCGCAGGATCTGCGCCCCGATCCGGATGTTCACCGCGGGTTCGAACAGGGCCGCCTCGCCACCGTGGTCGGCGAGCTTCTCAGGATGGAATTTCGCGATGACCTGCATCAGCCCCTTGGCGCCGACCACGCTCTCGGCGATCGGGTTGTAGCCCGACTCGGTCGCCATGACCGCGAGCACGATCAGCGGGTCAATCGAATAGTCCGCGCCGGCCCGATACGCCGTCTCGACGAAATCCGCTACGACCTCGTCTGCGACGCGATAGCGCTTGGCAATGTATTGCGTCACGGCCGCGCGCTCGTCGCCCGTCGCCTCCGCCTGCGCCACTGCCTGAATCGGCCGCGCCGGGTCGGTCAACCCGAAGCCAGCCTCGAGGAACGGGTCCAACTCCCGTGCAACGCCCGCGTCGGCCGGCGAACCGAGGCGAATCGCTGTCAGGTCGGGCGGCACGATCGAGGACGGCCGGAGCTCGGAACTCCAAGCGAGCGCATCCATTGGGGTGAGCAGCGCCTCGCGCGCCTGCGGCAGCGCGATGCCGAGCGCTACGCCAAACCCGAGCAGCGCAAAAACGCTGCGTGCGAGGATGAAAATCCGAACCTGGGTCGGTCGCTGGGAAGGTGCCCCAGACGGGGTTGACGTCGCTGTCATAGCCTGCCTCCTAGTCACCTCGCCGCATTGTATTGCGGCGTCGCAGTATAGAAGCAGTTTAGCAATAGTAACTTCAACGTCAAGAGGTTACATTTGTACTGGATATAAGATTGCTGCATCGCACTATAACATCTAGCGCATTTCGATAGCCGCGTGGTCGACCCGGGGGGCGCCCGGTAGAATAGGGGAACTCGAGTCCGGTCGACCCCTCGACCGGACTCAAGGTAAGCGGTGTGAACCAACCCTGAAAGCTTGGTTCTTGCCTGCAGACCAAGGTGGTCCGCACCGCTTCAAGGGCCAGGCAAGCGATTTCTGCTTGCCACGTTCCGACGGTTCCCGGTTACGGCCGGGAGCCCGTTGGAAACGGCCAGGCGGCGGCTGGATTCAGGGCGGTTCTCGCGCCTGGGGTCGCAGCCGTTGACGGCGGTGTAGCTCTTACCGTCGTCATCGACGCCGCTGGCTTGGCCTTCGCTGTTACGGGTTTCTTCTTAGCCGCTTTCTTCTTCTTGGCAGCCTTTTTGCCTTTCTTGGCTGCCTTTTTCTTTTTCTTGGCGGCTTTCTTTTTACCCGTGGCCTTCTTTTTTACGGCCTTTTTTTTAGCTGCTTTCTTTTTTGGTGATGCTTTCTTCTTCTTCTTTTTGGCAGCTTTTTTCGCTTTTTTCGCTTTCTTCGCTTTTTTCTTCGTTGCCATGCTATTTCCTTTTAGGAAGTTGGACAAAAGAAGCCCGGCCATATGAGCCCGGACTATTCAACCGCCGGTCGGGTTTCCCCAACACCGGCGTGCTGAATTCTTGGCGCCTCACTCGCGCCCACTCCTCGCAAGCAGATCCTGATACAGGATGTCCGGATCGAGCCGGATCCCGCCTTCCCAGGTCACTGTTGCGGTCTGCGGATCTACGCTTACTTTCTCAAATTCAAGCACGTCACGCCAAAGCCTGAAGGCTCCGATCTCAAGCAAGTTTCCCAAGAATACGCTGCCTTCGAGCCCGTCGTCGAATCGCAACCAGAGTTTGTAGTCGTCCTCTGCCTTGCAGGCAGTCACCCGATGCATCGTATCTGACTCCTCTTGCATGTCGTCTGAGCGAAGCCGGGATCAGTCCCAGCTCAGCGCACCTCCGGTCTGGTACTCGATCACTCGGGTTTCGAAGAAATTGCGTTCTTTCTTCAGGTCAATCATTTCGCTCATCCAGGGAAAGGGATTGCTCGCCCCCGGAAACAGCAGCTCAAGACCAATCTGCTGGCACCGCCGGTTGGCGATGAAGCGCAGATACTCCTTGAACATGGGTGCGTTCAGTCCCAGCACGCCACGTGGCATCGTGTCCTCGGCATAGCGGTACTCGAGCTCGACCGCGCGGCGGAACAATTCGCTCAGCTCTTCGCGGAACGCCGCCGTCCAAAGCTGGGGGTTCTCGAGCTTGATCTGGTTTACGAGATCGATGCCGAAATTGCAGTGCATCGACTCGTCGCGCAGGATGTACATGTACTGCTCTGACGCGCCCGTCATCTTGTTCTGCCGCCCGAGCGACAGGATCTGGGCGAAGCCAACGTAGAAGAACAAGCCTTCCATCAGGCAGGAGAACACGATCAGGCTCTTGAGCAGGCTCTGGTCATTCGCAGTCGTGCCGGTCCGGAACCCCGGATCGGTGAGGATGTCGATGAACGGGATCAGAAACTCGTCCTTGTCACGGATCGATGGGATCTCGTTATAGGCGTTGAAGATCTCACTCTCGTCGAGATCCAGGCTTTCGACGATGTATTGGTAGGCGTGGGTGTGGATCGCCTCCTCGAAGGCCTGCCGCAGCAGGTACTGGCGGCACTCCGGGGCCGTGATGTGGCGGTAGGTCCCGAGCACAATGTTGTTGGCGGCGAGGGAATCCGCGGTGACGAAAAACCCGAGATTGCGTCGGACGACCCGGCGCTCGTCCTCGGACAGCCCGTTCGGATCCTTCCACAGGGCGATGTCGCGGCTCATGTTGATTTCCTGCGGCATCCAGTGATTGGCGCAAGCCGCGAGGTACTTGTCCCACGCCCAGCGGTACTTGATGGGCACGAGCTGGTTGACGTCGGCGGTCGAGTTGATGACGCGCTTGTCCTCGACCCGGATGCGTCGGAAGGCGTTACCGGCAGAAAAACGCTCCGCGGCCCCGCCGGCGCCTGAGACGAAGCCGCTCGCCGGCTGCACGGTCAGCCCCGGAAGGGCGCCGCCCGTGCGTTCGTCATCAAAGCTCAACATCGCGTCGTTTCCTGTCTGCGGCGCACCTATTGGCACGCCTCGCAATCCGGATCGTCCAGGCCGCAGACCGTGGGCGCGTCGGCGGCGACGCCCGCGGACCCCTCGGTCATCGGCACCGCGTTCAGCTGTCCGGCGCGCACGGTCGATTTCTCCGCGTGCGTCGCGCCCATCGAGCGCAGGTAGTAGGTCGTCTTGAGACCTCGCATCCAGGCCAGCTTGTAGGTCTCGTCGAGCTTGCGACCCGAGGCGCCGGCCATATAGATGTTCAGCGACTGGGCTTGATCAATCCACTTCTGGCGGCGCGCCGCCGCCTCGACCAGCCACTGCGGCTCGATCTCGAAGGCGGTCGCGTACAGGCGGCGCAACTCCGCCGGGGCGCGGTCGATGCGCCCGAGATTGCCGTCGAAGTACTTCAGGTCCGCGATCATCACTTCGTCCCACAGACCCAGCTGCTTGAGATCGGCGACCAGATTCTCGTTCACCACCGTGAACTCGCCCGACAGGTTCGACTTCACGTAGAGGTTCTGGTAGGTGGGCTCGATCGAGGCCGAGACGCCGATGATGTTGGCGATGGTCGCGGTCGGCGCAATCGCAACGCAGTTCGAATTGCGCATGCCGTGCGTCGCGATGCGCTCGCGCAGCGCCTCCCAGTCGAGCGTCGAGGAACGGTCGACTTCGACGTAGCCGCCCCGCTCTGCGGCGAGCAGGTCCAGCGTGTCCTGGGGCAGAACGCCGGCGTTCCATAGCGAGCCGTCGAACGAACCGTAGCGTCCGCGCTCTTCGGCCAGCTCGGTCGATGCCCAGTAGGCGCAGTAGCCCACCATCTCCATCGAGCGGTCGGCGAACTCGACGGCCGCCTTCGACGCGTACGGAATCCGCATCCGGTAGAGGCAGTCCTGGAAGCCCATGATGCCCATGCCGACCGGCCGGTGGCGCAGATTCGAGGTACGTGCTTTTTCGACCGCGTAGTAGTTGATGTCGATGACGTTATCGAGCATCCGCATCGCCGTGCCGATCGTGCGGCGCAGCTTCTCAAAGTCGAGCCCGCTGTCGGTCATGTGCGCGACGAGATTCACCGAGCCCAGGTTGCAGACCGCGATCTCGTCCGCGGAGGTATTCAGCGTGATCTCGGTGCACAGATTGCTGCTATGCACCACGCCAACGTGCTGCTGCGGGCTGCGTAGGTTGCAGGGATCCTTGAAGGTGATCCACGGGTGGCCGGTCTCGAACAGCATCGACAGCATCTTGCGCCACAGATGCATGGCGGGAATCCGCTTGTGCACCTTGATCTCGCCGCGCGCGGCAGCGTCCTCGTAGCGCAGATAGGCCACCTCGAACGCGCGGCCGAACTTGTCATGCAGGTCCGGTACGTCGGACGGGCTGAACAGGGTCCATTCGGCGAAGTCCATGACGCGTTTCATGAACAGATCGGGCACCCAGTTCGCCGTGTTCATGTCATGCGTGCGGCGGCGGTCGTCGCCGGTGTTCTTGCGCAACTCGAGGAACTCCTCGATGTCCAGATGCCAGGTCTCCAGGTACGAGCACACCGCGCCCTTGCGCTTGCCTCCCTGATTAACCGCGACCGCAGTGTCGTTCGCGACCTTGAGGAACGGCACCACGCCCTGCGAGCGGCCGTTGGTCCCCTTGATATGCGAGCCGAGCGCGCGCACCGGCGTCCAGTCGTTGCCCAGGCCGCCGGCGAACTTGGCGAGCAGCGCGTTGTCCTTAATGGCGTCGTAGATGCCCTCGAGGTCGTCGGCAACCGTCGTCAGGTAGCAGGACGACAGCTGCGCGCGCACGGTCCCCGAGTTGAACAGGGTCGGCGTCGAGCTCATGAAATCGAACGACGACAGGACCTCGTAGAACTCGATTGCGCGGGCCTCGCGGTCGGCCTCGTTGAGGGCGAGACCCATCGCGACCCGCATGAAGAACGCCTGCGGCAATTCGATGCGCTCGCCGCGGGAGTGCAGGAAGTAGCGGTCATAGAGGGTCTGCAGCCCGAGGTAGCCGAACTGCAGGTCGCGCTCGGCCTTGAGCGCCTGGCCCAGCCGCTCCAGGTCGAAGCGCGCGAGCTCGGGGTTGAGCAGCTCGGCGGCAATGCCGCGCTCGATGAACTGCGGAAAGTACATCGCGTAGCGGCTCGCCATATCGGCCTGCGCCACCTCCTCGCCGAGCACCTCGCGCCGAACGTTGTTCAGCAGCAGGCGCGCGGTCACGTAGCTGTAGGCGGGGTCGCGCTCGATCTGGGCGCGCGCCGCGAGGATGGCCGACTTGTGGACCTCCTCCATCGGCACCCCGTCGTACAGGTCACGGCAGGTCGCCTCCAGAATTCCGTCCGGCGAGACGTCGTCACCAAGGCCCTGACAGGCCGCCTGGATGAGCTTGCGCAGGGCGTCGAGGTCAAGCGGGCGGCGCTCGCCCCGGTCCACCACCTGCAGCGGCGTTTCCGCTTCCTGGCGCGCGCGCGTCGCACGCTCCTCGCCCCGCGCCTGCGTGCGGCCCTCGCGGTACAACACGTAAGCCCGCGCGACGTCGTGCTCGCCCGAGCGCATGAGGGCGAGTTCGACCTGGTCCTGGATGTCTTCGATGTGGAAGGTGCCGCCGTGCGGTTGGCGGCGAACGAGGGCCCGGACCACGGTATCGGTCAGGCCGCCGACCAGATCGCGGATCCGGGCCGAGGCCGCGCCCTGACTGCCATTGACCGCGAGAAAGGCCTTGGTCACGGCGACCGCGATCTTGCTCGGCTCGAATCCGACCACGGCCCCGTTACGTCGAATCACCTTGCAGTCCGAGGTGACAACACGCTGCGCCGCCTCGGATTCGAGAACACCCGCGCTCACCACCCCACCGAGCGCCGCGTTCTCCTGGGAAATCTGCATTCCTGTCTCCCGTCTCATCGCCGTCCGCTGAACCGGACTGTTCCTCTTTCACCACTGCGGCGCGACCACACAGCCTTCGCAACACGCCGCAGCGTTTCGAGCGTAACCACTAAATCTAGTGCTTACCCCCTAAATTAGAACTAAGTCTAGTGCGCGCAATTTAGCATGGCAAGCGAAAATTGCAAGCGCGTGTGACGCCAAGATCGGCGTGTGTGTGAACTACCACAGGCTTGGCGCGCGACGCGCGCCTAGAACGCGTCGACGTGCGCGAGTGCGTGCAAAACGCGCGACCAGTCGAAGTGCGGGCCCGGATCGCGTTTGCGCCGCGGCGCGACGTCGCAATGACCCGCGACGTCGCGCAATGGAAACCGCCCGCGCAACTGCGCCGCAAGCGCGACGAAGCCGTCGTATTGGGCGGCGCAGAAATCGCTGCGTTCGTCGCCTTCGAATTCGACCCCGATCGAAAAGTCGTTGCACTGTGCGCGACCGCGCCAGCACGAAACGCCGGCGTGCCAGGCGCGCTTGTCGACCGACACGAACTGCACGAGCTCGCCGTCGCGCCGCAGCAGAAAGTGCGCCGACACCCGCAGGCCATCGAGTGCGCCGAATGCCGGATGCGCGCCGGGGTCGAGCTGGTTGGTGAACAGGCGCTCGATGGCATCGCCGCCGAAAATGCCGGGCGGCAGGCTGATGGCGTGCAGCACGACCAGCGTGACGGCCGTGCCGGGCGGCCGGGCGTCGAAGTTGGGGGAGTCGACGCGACGCGCGCCCGCCAGGAAGCCCTGCGCCTGGACCACGCTCAGTGCCTCACACCGTCAGTCCGGGGCGTCGGCGGCGGGATCGCGAATGCCGAGGCGCTGCATCCGATAGCGCAGCTGCCGGAACGTGATGCCGAGGCGCTTGGCGGCTGCGGTCCGGTTGAAACCCGTTTCCCTCAGCGCCTGCAGAATAGTGTCGCGCTCGACGCGATCGAGGTGCTCCGGCAGTGGCAGCACCCGCGATGACCCGCTCGCGTCCCCTGCACCCTCCGGCGCCTGCTCGAGCGTGAGCGGCCGCAGGCGGAGATCCTCGGGCCCGATCGCGTCCCCGCTCAGCAGCGTCGTCGCGCGCTCGAGAATGTTCTCGAGCTCGCGGATGTTTCCCGGAAAGGCGTAGGTCATGAGCTCGTCAAGTGCCGCCGGCGAGAGCCGCGACGGCGGCCCGCCACTCTGTGCGGCAATGCGCTCGAGAATGCTCTGCGCGATGACGGGGACGTCCTCCGGGCGTTCACGCAGCGGCGGCATGCGCAGCTCGATCACATTGAGGCGAAAGTACAGATCCTGGCGGAAGGTTCCGGCCACGACGCCTGCGGACAGGTCTTGGTGCGTTGCAGAAATGATTCGCACGTCCACCGGCTCCTCGGCGGTCGACCCCACTTTGCGGATGCACTTCTCCTGAATCGCGCGCAACAGCTTGACCTGCATCGGTAGCGGCAGCTCCGCCACCTCGTCCAGGAACAGGGTTCCGCCGTCCGCAGCCTGGAAAAATCCCTCGCGATCCTGTTCCGCACCGGTAAACGCGCCCTTGCGATAGCCGAAGAACTCGCTTTCCATGAGGTTCTCGGGAATCGCGCCGCAGTTCACGGCGACAACGGGACGCTCGCGCCGCGCACCGTTATCGTGGATGAGGCGCGCGGCAAGCTCCTTGCCGCTGCCAGACTCTCCCGTGAGCAGCACCGGCGCCTGGGTCCGCGCGAGCCGCCCGATCATCTCGCGCACCTGCTCAAGCGCCGCGCTGGTGCCAAGCAGGCTTTGTCCTTTGGCCGACGCCAGCGCCCGGTCCGGCAGCGACAGCGCGGAGCGCACGATCGCACGCAACTGCTCGAGCCCGACCGGCTTGGAGACGTAATCGAATGCGCCCGCCTTTAGCGCCGCAACTGCGTTCTCGGTATTGCCGTGGGCGGTAATGACCGCCACCGGCAAATCGACCCCGAGCCCCGCGATGTGCTGCACCAGTTCGAGCCCCTCGCCGTCAGGCAGCCGCATGTCGGTCAGGCAAAGGTCGAAGCGCTGGTCGCGCAGGCAGGCTTTGGCTTCTGCAACCGAGCCGGCCGCTGTGACGCCTAATCCCATCTTGACCAGCGTCAACTCGAGCAATTCGCGGATATCGGGCTCATCATCGACGACGAGGATCCGACTCACGACCTCGGCACGACGTTCGACCCGCGTCATGCGGTCCGCGCCTCCCGGCAGCCGATTCGGAAATGCGCGCCCGGGCCATCGTCGACGTATTCGAGCGATGCACGGTTCGCGGCGCACAATTCGCGCGCAAGGTACAGACCCAGACCCGTCCCCTTGCTATCGGTGGTGAAGAACGGTTCGAACAGTTTGCCCTGGTCGTTCGCGAGAACGCCAGGGCCTGCGTCGATAACGTCCAATTCTACTTGATCGGCATACCCGCCGACGACAATGCGAATGCCGCGCGGCACCGCCGGTGAAAAGCGCACGGCATTGCGCAGCAAGTTCCACAGCACCTGGTGCAGGTGCTCGCGATCGAAGTTCACCCGGCAATCACGTTCCGATTCGAGAATGAAACGCTCCGGCGCCACCCCTTCGTTCGTTACATACTCCTCGAGGAACTCGACCAGCCAGGTGTTCAAGTGGACCTGCTCCGTGGCGATGCGGTCGCGCCGGTTGAGCTGGAGCACGTCGGTAACCAGGCGCTCGAGCCGTCGCGTGTTGTCGTTGATGATCCGGCTCAGCCGCAATCGATCTTGCTCTCGCTTTTCCTCCGCCAAGAGCTCCGCGGCATGGCTGATCGCCGAGAGCGGATTGCGGATCTCATGTGCGATGTTGGCGGTCAGGCGTCCAAGCGCGGCAAGCTTGAGCTGCTGCGCCTGCTCGCGCGAACGCGACAGATCCTCGACCGAAAGCACGCTGACGTCTTCCTCGGTGCCGGCATCGAGCACCCGCAAGCGCACCTCGCGTCCGCGCACCGAAACCTCCGCCGTCGTCGATGCGTCGCCGTCACTGTCCCGCCAGGCCTGCCAGATCGCGGCGAAGTTGGGTACGACCCGCGCCAGGTCTGCACCGCCCAGCGCGTCGATCCCGAGTAGTCGCCGCGCCTGCGGATTGTGCTGTACAACGCGGCCGTCGCGATCGAGAACGACCACGCCGTCGTGCATTTCCTCGATCACCAGCTGGTTGACCCGCACCTGCGTTTCAAGCTCGCGCCCGCGCTGGCGTGCCAGGCGCTCGTTCGCCGCGACGCGCTGCGCAAGCCAATTCGTCACGCCCGCACTGGCGAAATACCCGATGGCCAGCAGTCCGGGCTGCAGATAATCGGTCGTCGGCGCATCGCGTACCAAGGTCCAGTAACTCTGCTCGAGGAGCAAGGCGATGGCGGCCATCGCTGCGTACAGATAGGTCAGCCGGCGCGGCGCCAGCAGCGCGGCGCCAATGAGCGAGATCAGGAGCATCACACCGAGGCCGCTACGCAGACCCCCGCTCGAGTGCATCAGCAGCGTGATCGCGACGATGTCGAGGGACACGTGCAGTGAAAGCTGCAGGTTGAACCGGTCGTGCAGATTGCGCAGCACACCGTGAAACAGCAGCCCGAACGCCAGGTAGCCGACACAGATCGTGCGAAAGCGCTCGACGCCGAGCGAGCCGAGATTGACCAAGTCTTCGTAATACAGCGAGGCGACCAGGAACAGCGCTGCAACCACAATGCGGTAAAGATTGAAATAGCGCAGTGAGATCCAGAACGACTCCGGTGTCGGCTCGCCGCGCCGGCTTGGACGCGCGCGCACGGCCCGCGTCCCGTTCTGGGTTGGCGGCGCGTTCACGACCGCCCCTCGCCAGCGCCCAGGCGAGCGTGCTCGCGGCTGCAGAACTGCCGGCCATCCCGCGTGTGCGCGTCAATCCGCGGCACGTGCACGCCGCAGTGCGCGCAGCGCACCAGCTCGTCGGTGGAACCCTCTCCCGGCTCACGCCCGACACGCTCGGTGCGCTCGTTACGCTCCGAACCGGAATTGAACGCTCGCCGTACGAGCCAGACCAGGGCCGCGATGCCGAGCGCTAAAAGGATGACCCGTAACATGACGCCGGATTATGCGCGCACCGGCGTCCGCTTCGCCGCAGGGTTCATGCGTCGACGGACACCAATACGCCAGGCACCCTAAGTACGAAACAGCGGATTGGTCGGGGTGAGAGGATTCGAACCTCCGACTCCTGCGTCCCGAACGCAGTACTCTACCAGGCTGAGCTACACCCCGAATGGACGGCGCGCCGCAACGGTTCTACTGTCGGCGCGAAACTGAAAAGGCGGCCAATTCTAGCAAAGAATCCTTTGCGCTCGACGCCGGAACCGGCTCGAGCGCAGCGCAGGCGAGGTCCGCTTCGCGTCGGGCCACCGCGCGCGCGCCGTCCAGCGCGCCACTGTCCTGGATCGCCTTCAGCACCTTCGGAAAATCGTCCCGGCTGCCCGCGATGATCGCGCGCCGCACGAGCTCGGCGGCCGGCGGTGCGCCCTCGCGCATGACGCGGATGAGCGGCAGCGTCGGTTTGCCCTCGGCGAGATCGTCGCCGAGACTTTTGCCAATGGCGTCCGGATCGCCCGAGTAGTCGAGCACATCGTCGATCAGTTGAAACGCGGTTCCCAGATGCATCCCGTAGCGCGCGAGGCCCTCCTCCACCGCAGCCGGCGTCGCACCCAGTACCCCGCCCAGGCGCGCAGCCGCCTCGAACAGCTTGGCCGTCTTGCGGCGGACCACCTCGAGATAGCGCGCCTCGTCGACCTCGGGGTCGTGGCAGTTCATCAACTGCAGCACCTCGCCTTCGGCGATCGTGTTGGTCGCGTCCGCGAGTACGCGCATGACGCGCATGTTGTCGACGCCGACCATCATCTGGAAGGCCCGCGAATAGAGGAAATCACCCACTAGCACCGCCGCGGCGTTGCCGAAGGCGGCGTTCGCCGTCAGGCGCCCGCGCCGCATCCGCGACGCGTCCACCACATCGTCGTGCAGCAAGGTCGCGGTATGGATGAACTCGACGACCGCAGCGAGTTCAAAGCGGGCGTCGCTGTGCGCGCCCGCGGCCTCCCCGGCGAGCAGGAGCAGTGCCGGGCGCAGGCGCTTGCCGCCCCCGTCGACGATGTGCGCGGCGACCTCC
Organism: Betaproteobacteria bacterium; assembly: GCA_032125995.1. Taxonomy (GTDB): domain Bacteria; phylum Pseudomonadota; class Gammaproteobacteria; order Burkholderiales; family SG8-39; genus SG8-39. Next base: position 26,949 of record JAQBBQ010000298.1, read on the forward strand.
CGCACGAGCAGCACGTCGGACGCAAGCCGCGCCCGGATGACCGCCTCGACGCGCTGCATCTGGACTGCAATTGGGGAAAGGACGGGGGGAAGGTCCATCGCGAGGGGCCACGCCGTCGGTGCTCGCAGCGGCCCGGGCGGGCGCGAAGCGTAGCACAGGAGCTTTGACTCCACAGACGAGATTCGTTTAAAATTTCGGGTTCTTGCGGGCAGTTACGAGCTTATCAGCCAACCCGCCAACAATCTATTGATCGGCCTATGTACGCAGTCATCAAAACTGGCGGCAAGCAGTATCGCGTGGAGCCTGGCGGCCAGGTCCGCGTCGAGACGCTTGTGGCGGACGTCGGGGCAGCGGTGTCCTTCGGCGAGGTGCTCATGATCGGCGAGGGCGACGCGGTCCAGCTGGGTGCGCCGACGCTTGCGGGCGCGCAGGTCAAGGCGACTGTACTAGCGCACGGGCGCGGCGACAAGGTGAAGATCTTCAAAATGCGCCGCCGCAAGCATTTCCAGAAGCACCAGGGCCACCGGCAGAATTTCACTGAAGTCCGGATTGACGAAATTGTCGCGGCCTAGGCCACGCACAGAGACCCGCGGGACACAGCATGGCACACAAAAAGGCAGGCGGAAGTTCGCGTAACGGCCGCGATTCACAGTCCAAGCGACTTGGCGTCAAGGCGTTCGGCGGTCAGCAGGTCAATGCTGGCCAGATTCTCGTGCGGCAGCGCGGGACCCGGGTACACGCCGGGCGCAACGTCGGCATGGGGCGCGATCACACGCTGTTTGCGAAGGCAACCGGACGCGTCCAATTTGGGGTCGCCAGCCCCGCAAGCAAGAAGACGGTAAGCATCCTGGCTTGAGCGACCACGCCCCGTACCCTGGACCCTGTACGCCACACGCAAGGCCCTATCGTTCGCGGTAGGGCCTTTTCATTTGAGATCCTGGCCGTGGTGAGACCCCTGCCGTGAAGTTTATCGACGAAGCCAGAATTCAGGTCCACGCCGGCAACGGCGGAGACGGCGTCGCCAGCTTCCGGCGCGAGAAATTCGTGCCGCGCGGCGGACCCGATGGCGGCGACGGCGGGCAGGGCGGCAGCGTCTGGGCCGTCGCCGACCGCAATATCAACACCCTGATCGACTACCGCTACGCGCGCATCCATCGCGCACGCCATGGCGAAAAGGGCAGGGGCTCCGACTGCTACGGCAAGGCCGGTAGTGACATCACGTTGCGCATGCCGGTCGGAACCCTCATCCGGGACGCTGCGACCGGCGATCTGATTGGCGACCTCAGCACGGACGGCGAGCGCATCGTTCTTGCCAAGGGCGGCAGCAGAGGACTGGGCAACCTCCACTTCAAATCGAGCGTCAACCGAACCCCACGCCAGTTCACGCGCGGACGGCCCGGCGAACAGCACGAGCTTGCGTTGGAACTGCGCGTGCTGGCAGACGTCGGACTGCTCGGACTGCCCAACGCGGGGAAATCCACCTTGCTGCGGGCGGTGTCGGCCGCGCGCCCCAAAGTGGCCGCCTATCCATTCACGACCCTGAACCCCTCGCTTGGCGTGGTCCGGCTCGGTCACGGGTCGAGCTTCGTGATTGCCGACATTCCCGGGCTGATCCGCGGCGCATCGGACGGTGCCGGGCTGGGTCACCAGTTCCTGCGTCACCTCGCGCGTACGCGGCTGCTCCTGCACCTGGTCGACATCGCGCCCTTCGAGGCCGGCGTCAATCCGGCGCACGACGTACGCGCGCTCGCCCTCGAGCTGAAGAAGTATGATGCGGCGCTGTACCGGAAAACCCGCTGGCTGGTGTTCAACAAGACCGATCTGGTGGACGACGCCGACGCACGCATTCGCAGCGTGCTGCGCACGCTGCGCTGGAAGGGGCCGTGGTTCAAGGTCTCGGCACTCACCGGCGACGGCTGCCGCAACGTTTGCGCGGCGGTACAGCGCTTCCTCGACGACGGCGCGGCGCGCACGCGCCGCGCCGCCTGAGCCGCACACACAATGTCGGGGCCGGTCGCGAGCGCGAAGACCCTGGTCATCAAGGTCGGCTCGTCGCTCCTCACGAATGAGGGACGCGGGCTCGACGTCGAGGCGATCGCGCGTTTGGCGACGCAGATTGCGCGCCTGCGCCAGCTCGGCAAACGCGCGGTGCTGGTGTCGAGCGGCGCGATCGCCGAAGGCTTGCAACGCCTCGGCCTGCCACGCCGGGTACACGCGCTGCACGAATTGCAGGCCGCGGCAGCAGTGGGCCAGATGGGACTCGTGCAGTGCTACGAGACCTGCTTCCGCGAGCACGGGCTGGCCACCGCGCAGATCCTGCTGACCCACGCGGACATGGCGGATCGTCAGCGCTATCTGAACGCGCGCTCCACGCTGCGCACCCTGCTTGGCCTCGGCGTCATCCCGGTGATTAACGAGAACGACACGGTGGTGACCGACGAGATCAAATTCGGCGATAACGATACGCTCGGCGCCCTGGTAACGAACCTCGTCGAAGCAGACGTGCTCATCATCCTCACCGACCAGGCCGGCGTGTACGAAGCCGATCCGCGCCGTCACCCGGGTGCAAAGCTGATCGAGCGCGCGCGCGCGGGTGATCCGCATCTGGAGACGATCGCCGGGGGCACGGGGTCACACCTGGCCAAGGGCGGCATGCTGACCAAGGTGCGGGCGGCGAAGCGCGCCGCGCGCAGCGGCGCGCACACCGTGATCGCGTCCGGGCACGAGCGCGACGTACTCGTGCGGCTCGCGCAAGGCGAGCTGCTGGGAACCGTGCTCGAAGCCGTCACGGCGCCGGTCGCTGCCCGCAAGCAATGGCTCGCAGACTATCTGAGTGTCGCTGGTCAGCTGCAGCTTGACGCCGGCGCCGTGACGGCGCTGGTGCGCGACGGTAAGAGTCTGCTCCCGATTGGTGTCGTCGCGGTACTCGGGGACTTCGAGCGCGGCGCGGCCGTGGCCTGCCTCGATCCAGAGGGGCGCGAGGTCGCGCGTGGACTGGTCAACTACTCAGCGACGGAGAGCCGCTCGATCATGCGCCGCCCGTCGAGCGAGATCGAGGCGCTCCTGGGCTACGTCGACGAACCCGAACTGATCCATCGCGACAACCTCGTACTGCAGTAGCCGGACCGGGCCCCGGGACAGTCAGAAGCGGTCGCTTTGGTCAAGCAAGGAATTGCGGCCGCGTTTTAGCCCATCGATGCCGTCGGCGACGGTGAGGATCGGCGCATTGCCGGGACAGAAATAGTCCTTCAGGAGCGCGTGGCGCCAGCGGGCGACGGGTGTCCACTCGATTCTCCGCCACGCGGTCGTCCGCTTCGACCAGCGACGATCCGCATGTCCGGTCGCGTAAAGCCGATAGGATTCGGCCCGGCAATCAATGCCCTCGTAGCTCACGTTGTCGACGCCCTCCGGGCTGCGCGCAACCAGCGTGTAGCGCACCACCCCGTCGGACCCGATGGTGAGCGACTTCGCGTCGATGAAGAACTTGAAATCGTTCGCCGAACTGACGAAGAACTCGATGAGGTCATCGTCGTTCGGATACGCAGGCACCTTGACCGGGTTGACATCGCGCCTACGGTCTTCGGTGGTACTCGGAACGTTATTCGGGGCGGGGACGAACTGAGCCCACGCAGCCATCCAGGCAACGGCAAGGCCCGCGGCGAGCAGGCCCGCCGCGCTGCGGCGCCGCGCACCGGGTTTAGGCAAGATCTCCGGCCAACGCGGCACGCGCGTCCGCGGGAACGGGATCCAGGCGCGCTTGGTACGCCGGGTGATCGACGCCCGCCGCCAGGCCGACGCCGTACTGCAAGGCCTTGCGCATCTCGTCGCTCAACTCGAAGCGCAGGAAATGCACGGCCGACGTCTTTTCCTCGTTTTCACGCTCCAGGTCCTCGTCTGCAATCGCGGGCACGCGCTTGCAGCCCTCGACCTGGATCCAGACGGCGGTCTCGATGCCCTTCAGCTTCGCGAGCATGCGCTGACGCTCCTCGACATCGGTATATTCAATCAACATCGTCGCCTTCCAATTTGACCCGTCCGGGATCAACGGGTTGTAGGCGTCGAGCTCCTGCTGAATGCCGGCGTCCTCGAAGATGCGCTCGATGCGCAGCATCTCCTGGACCTGGTAGCGGATCGTCAATTCGTCCTCGAACAGCAGCGTCACGTGCTCGCCCAAGCGAAGGGTGCGGTTTTTCTTGTGCGCAATGACCCGCGCGCGGAAGTCCTTGCGCGCCTTGGCGTAGGCTTCGAGCGAGAGCAGGCTGTTTCTGGCAATCTGAGTCATATCGGCGCGTGGTTCCTCGAATCAATGGGTGCCGCGTGAAAACGGCGCCACGCGTTTTCAGAAAGTAGGGCATTGCAATGCGGCACGACGTGACGCACCACAATGCATCGTTGTTCCTCAATCGCTTAGTGCATCGAGCGCCTTCTGGAAGCGGTTGGCGTGGCTGCGCTCGGCCTTGGCGAGGGTCTCGAACCAGTCGGCAATCTCGTCGAACTTCTCCTCGCGCGCCGCCTTCGCCATGCCCGGGTACATGTCGGTGTACTCGTGCGTCTCGCCCGCCACCGACGCCTTCAGGTTGTCGCGCGTCTTGCCAATCGGCAGCCCCGTGGCCGGATCGCCCACCTGCTCCAGGTACTCCAGGTGGCCGTGGGCATGGCCCGTCTCGCCTTCGGCGGTCGAGCGAAACAGCGCCGAGACGTCGTTCTGGCCTTCGACGTCGGCCTTGGCGGCGAAGTACAGGTAGCGCCGGTTGGCCTGGCTTTCGCCGGCAAAGGCGGCCTTGAGGTTTTCTTCGGTCTTGCTGCCCTTGAGTTGCATCG